>NZ_JBHIML010000099.1:0-1058 GCF_042194015.1 Bartonella sp. MU37NMGALS | reverse complement strand
ACTTCGCTCCTGCTTCAAACGGATGCTCAAACCATCCGTTTTTTGTGGGGTTAATTGTAAAATATCTGCCCTCTATATCGGGCGGTAATATGTAGTTAATTCATTTTATATGTTTTGCAAACATAAAAAATGAATTTATGAGGTATTTTTTTGGCACGTCCCGATTCAGAACCAAAAACACCATTGGCAAAACGCCTACGTGACATAAGAAAAATGCTTGGAAATGAAGAACGCGGTGCTTTTGCAAAAACTCTTGATTTAGCGAAAGGTACGCTCGCAAATTATGAGCTCGGTGTAAATGAGCCACCAGCATCTATCGTAATTGCCTATCACAAAATTTATGGCGTAGACTTTCATTGGCTTCTCACTGGTGAAGGCGAAATGTTTAGTGACATGGCAAAAGCGAAAGCAGCAGGTTTTAAAGCACCCACCATTCCTGCTGGACTCATGAAAAAGCTTGGTCGCATAGCTTATACAACCTATCGCGATGCTAAAATAAAACTCCCCCCTGAAGATATAGCGGAATTAGCGGCAGAGCTTTGTATAAAGTTGCAAGAGCTTGTTCAAGACATCAACGACACGGAAGAGGTCGAAGCAACTTTCCCTCTTCTTAAAATTCATTTAAAGCGTCAAATAGAAGCTGAAAGAGTACATCTAGAAACTACACAAAATACGGCTTAATGCCTCTTTAAGATGAAAAATGAAAGTGGAAATCTTTTTTGCTTTTTTGGTTATTTTTGGCTGATTTCGGAGTGAGCTTCACAATTTACCGAATTTTTTTCACAGGATCTTCAAAGGCGGTTTTCTGGGCTTTCACAGACTTTTCAAAATTTTTCACAGGGTTTTCACAGACCTTTCAAAGCCCTCTCTCATTTTTACCTTTGAAACGCACTTTTTTCTGATTTTCGCTCTTTTTAGCTCTTTTTTACAATTTTAGGTGTCAAAATCTATTTTGACAAAACGCGCATTTAATGCTAAAAAATAACCATAAAAACAACAAATTATCACGTATCCCTACCTAATCCCACTTAGTATAAAACCTAGTGTCAAACTGCAAT
>NZ_JBHIML010000098.1:0-1063 GCF_042194015.1 Bartonella sp. MU37NMGALS | reverse complement strand
AGGCTTATAATATTTCGAGTAAGAGCATGTTTGATTTTTTTGATTTCACTGGTTAATTCGTATTTTTTGCACATAGAGATACCCTCACAATTTAATGTGATAAACGTTTGCTAAAATTTGGAATGGAAAATTTAAAAGAGGGGCACCCCCGCCGCGCCCGCGCGTCTTTACGCTGCTTTATTTTCAACAATCTTTACAACGGTATCGTTTTCATAAATTTCACAATCTTCAGGAATTCCATATGCATAATAAAAGTTTTGTTTGACATATGAATAATCATTTCTTTTTAATCTTGCATTGCCATGTACCAAACCTCTAATGGTGTGATAACCAGTCACTTTTGCATTCCCATAAACAGAACCATAGACCTTAACATACCCACCCACGCTAGCATTGCCATAAACCTTGCCATAAATTTTTGAAGAGCTACTTACAACAGCATAATCATAAACCTCAGCCTTGCTATAAATGCGTGCACTTCCTGTTAATTTTGCATTCCCATAAACCCTTGCATATTGATAAACCCACACCTTATCAGAAAGATGCGCATTATCATAAACATGAGCTCCAAAATACACGCGGGTTTTATCATATACATGCGCATTGCCATAAACAAAACCACCAATGACAGCGTTGCCATATACCCTTGCATTTTCATAAACACGACCAGATTTTACAACACAAGCATTATCATAAACCCAGCAATTGCCATCATGAGAAAGGTTATCTTCCTTTTCAATAAAGCCGCCTAAATCACCAGCTTTAACATCAGCAAAGTCTTTTAAAGCACGAATGCGGTATAAAGTAATCCCTTTAACGTGACTTTCATTTATAAGCTCATATTTTTTAGATACATTTTTAGTGGTCATAGGTAGCTCCCTAATCTAATATTCAAACAAATTTTTAAATGAAATGGTTATAAGGAGGCGCCCCCGCCGCGCCCGCGCCGTTATTTACGCAGCATCACTTTCATATTCGCTGTTATCATCATCGTCATAATACCCTTCAAAATCAGCATAATACTCATGACGATAATAATCATCTTCGCTACCAAACTCAGGAT
>NZ_JBHIML010000097.1:0-1109 GCF_042194015.1 Bartonella sp. MU37NMGALS | reverse complement strand
AGGGTACAGTGAAGAAGAGGCGCGGTTCATGGCACGTAATCCGCAAATGCTTAGTGCGATGCTAACAGGTGGTGATAAACCTCAGTTAGATAAAGGTTATGAATGGGATCCCAATTCACAACTAGGTGAACGTAGAGCGAGACCGGTTAAGGGGTCGATGCAGGAACTTGAGTATAATCAAAAACTACAAGCCCAGAAAGAGTGGGAGGGTAGAAGGATAAAAAATATGTTCACCACCAAGCAGCAGTTGAGAGCTGGATTAAATGATCTGAAAGCTGCTTTTGAACTCATTCAAAAAGGTAGTGCTACAGGATTTAAGGGGTGGTTTACGAAAAAAGCTGGTGGAAGTGATGGGTACAAATTAGACAAATTATTGGAGGGAATTAGAGGTGGTGTTCTAAGGACGGTATTTGAGAATCTAAAATCGATGAGTCCTAGCGGAACAGTAGGAACTGGTCCTATATCAAATTTTGAAAGTCAGGCACTATCATCAATGTTTGGTTCTTTGGATGTTGGGCGAGATAAAGAGGGATTGGAGAGGACTTTACAAGTAATTAAAACAGCATTTGATTTTTTCAATAGGCATAATGATCTTCAACTGTACAACGCATTAACAGGTCAGCCTATAGATACGCCCCAAGAAATCTCTGATAAATATTTTGTAGATTCACCGATGTCACAAGGAGGTGGTGCAAATATACCTATAATGAAATGGCAGGAAGGTATCGACAGAGATGATATCACTGTGTTTATAGATGCGTCTACCGGTAAGCGTATTGAAAAGGAAGAGTATTAATGAATACTTATACTAGCATTCCAGAATATGTAACATCTAAAAGTGGAAAACGTTACCGTTTGCGTGTTCTCGATGACAATTCGAGAGGTGGCACTCCAGAATATGTAACATCTAAAAGTGGAAAACGTTATCGTTTGCGTGTTCTCGATGATGCTCCGAATTTTGAAGAAACACCATCATCCCAACATCCCGAAATAAGTGAAAGTGAAGCTTTTTGGAACTCTTTAAAGCATGGATTGAGTTTTAATTTAGATGATGAGATTGCGGGGATTACAGCGGCAGGACGTGATTCTGATGATGAGTTGGCAATAAG
>NZ_JBHIML010000096.1:0-1121 GCF_042194015.1 Bartonella sp. MU37NMGALS | reverse complement strand
CTTTGTTTTTCATAGCAGTGGGTGACAGTGGAAGCTTTCCATGGCCCATTGATTTGCCCACGAAACCCTTGCAATAAAAGAGGTTGATCCGCCATGATTTCTGGTCGCCCCTCAAGGGTCAAAGAACCACTGCCCACAGCACGACACAACCTGTCCGACTCGGAAGCAGCAGCAGCTCGTGCTTCCTCCTCACAAGTGTAACAAGTCCGTAAACGCCGCACGGGACCGCTAAACCCTGTCTGATGCTTAATGTGGCATTGCTGCCCTTTTGAGCGATCAAAATAAGAAGCTTCAATGGTGCCATATTGCGTGCGTGGCTCTAGGGTAAATTCCCAGTTGGAACAGTCGTGTTTATGGATGTCGAGTGCTGGTAAATTGTCACCGCTTAAAAATAAAAACTTATTGTCCTTGATTAAAAAACGTGCCCGCATGCGATCGGCAAGGCGGGTTAAAAAATCAACAGCCGATTGATCTGTACGAATCACATAAGGTAAAGTTTGTTTGGTGAACTGAGGACTGACCTTTGCTTGATAGCCATGGCGTTTGGCGAGTATCTCAACAATCTCACCAACAGTTTGGTGGTCAAAATGTTCACTCACCTGTTCTTTGAGCTCTTTACGCATCGAGGCACTTTTGCCACAAAGGCGCAAGATCTCTCCATCACTGCCCCCACAACTCACAACCGATTCGACAACAAAACACCCCATAAAAGCACTGATGCTGTTCTCATAGCCAAAAATCACCTGGAGCGCACTGTTGCTTGAGGGAACCTCTAAATCATTGCCACTATCATCAAACTCTGCTTCAAATGTATCGGCTTCATTACCGGCATGGTCCGTAATGGTTGCGGTTAAAAGACGCTGGTAAAAAACCTCATGAACAGGTTTATCTCCCACCTTGACCACAATAAAGGGGTGTGTGCGCATTAATCCCATAGCCGCTTCACCATGCTTTGGGGATTAGACAACACAAATTCAGGCAGAATGACCTTTAAGCCCCGCGGTAAAAACACACCATATTTGGCAATCTCTGGATTAGCTTCCAAGGTGGCTTCTAAATAGCCTTTGAGTAAACCAGCTTGCCTCCGGTCTCTGAACACTGCCATGGCATGGTGAAAGCAG
>NZ_JBHIML010000095.1:0-1134 GCF_042194015.1 Bartonella sp. MU37NMGALS | reverse complement strand
GACAAATGTTAGGAGAATTATATCCTGAAGGGGGTCAATCCAAATTTGGATCCACCTATTTAGATAAACAGGGTAAGCCCCAAAACTGTTACAACCTTCCTAAACGTGAATGCCTCATTTTAGTTTCGGGTTACAGCATGACATTACGCGCTAGGATTATAGACCGTTGGCAAGAATTGGAAAAGCAAGCAGTAACACCACAAATCGACTATTCAAGTCCAAAGGCTATGATTGGCTTTTTGAATTACCTACAAGGTCAAATAGATCAAAAAGACACCATCATTGAAGATTTAACACCAAAAGCCATGGCTCTTGAAAGCTTACAGCGTCATAATGGACTCTTTGGTCTTACAGAAGCCGCTAAAATACTCGAGATGCAACCAAAACAATTCATTCTCTTCTTACAGAAAAAAGGTTGGGTTTACAGACGAGCAGCAGGTGGAAATTTGCTTCCTTATCAAGACAAAATCCAAAAGAAACTTATGGATTGTCCAACCATCACACTTCAAACCGCAAGTGGAATAGAAAAAGTCATTCCTTGCGCAAAAATCACAGCAAAAGGAATTGGTGTGCTGTCTCAAGAGCTTAAAAGACAAACCATGCATTAATTAAGGGATGTAACCATGCAAAAAAAATACGAATTTACTGATGAAACAACGGAGGTTGATGGCAAAACTCTTCACCGTATTCGTGCACTGAGAGACTTTGGTGGTATTAAAGCAGACGACCTAGGCGGTCTTATAGAGCATGAAGGCAACTTATCCCATGAGGGCAATTGTTGGATTTGGTATAAGGCTTGTGTTTTTTGAGATGCACGTGTTTATGGCAATGCACTTGTTTTCGATGAAGCAAAAGTTTCCGATAATGCACATGTTTACGAGAGCGCACACGTTTTCGATGAAGCGCGCGTTTACGGTCGTGCAGAAATTTATGGAGAAGCAAAAGTTTACGGTGATGCAGAAGTTTACCGTAGCGCACACGTTGATGACTATAACGCCATATCAACTGGAGAAAAGACCAGATGAAAAAATATGAACTGACAGATGAAACAATTAATGTTGATGGATTTACGCTTCACCGAATTAGAGCATTAAGAGATTTTGGTGGCGTCAAGAAAGGTAACCTTGGGGGCTT
>NZ_JBHIML010000094.1:0-1139 GCF_042194015.1 Bartonella sp. MU37NMGALS | reverse complement strand
GCCGATTACAGACCAGATGTTGCGGTTGTCAACGGCAGCTTTACGGATAGCCTTGTGAATGTTTTACCAGCAGATGGCGGTTACATACCCATGCCTAGTGCAATTGTTGTTTCTAATCCTTTGGAAGAAAAACCTTTGGGTTCAATCGCCTTTAGAAGCGGTAATGGTGTTAAGATAATCGTAGGAGGAGCTAAAAAGCTTTATGCTTATGATAGCCAAACGCGTGGTTGGCAAGACATCAGTCAAAATGGTGTGACGTATCAGGCAAATGATGAGAACAAATGGTCGTTTGCGTTGTTCGGTGATGCTGTCATTGCGGTGAATAAAAATGATAAACCGCAAGTTTTCAAGGTTCGCAATTCCCAACGATTTGAAGATTTAGGAGGCAACCCCCCCAAAGCAGGTTTGGTGAAAGTTTGGGGCGATTTTGTTTGTTTGATGCAATTGACAGATAATCCTAATCGTATCCATTGGTCAGGTCTCAATGATGCGACCCATTGGACGGTTGGTGTTAAAGATTGTTATTATCATAACTTTAATGATGGTGAACATGTGCAGGGTGCAACAGAATCGAGCAATCCAATCGTTTTTCTACGTTCTGCTGTTTATGCTGGTTCTTTTACGTTAGGGTCTAAGGTTCCGTTCATTTTTCAAAAGCTACAAGACAAGCGTGGAGCAAGAAGTGCAGCATCTATAGCCTGTCGTGGTAGTGATGCCTTTTTTGCTGGTGATGGCGGCTTTTATCAAATGAGTTTGGATGGTCAACTTTTATCGATAGGCTTTGAAAAGGTCGACCGAACGGTGTTTTCGACCTTTGATAAGCTTGCTCTTGATGAGATGCAAGCGGTGATAGACCCTGTCCATAATCGCGTTTACTGGTCCTTAAAAAGTTACAATAACGAGCAAACGACCTTTGTTTATGATTGGGGCTTGCAGAAATGGTCGACACTACAGGGAGAGCTTTTCACGTTCTTTCCAGTGTTTACAACAGGTTATACTTTAGAACAGTTAGATGAGATTTCGATCAATCTTGAGGCATTGCCGGCTTCTTTAGACAGCCCCCGTTGGCAAAGTGGCGCTCCAATGCTTGGTGCTTTTGATGAAAACAATCGGCTTGTTATGTTTACAGGAGCCCCGAT
>NZ_JBHIML010000093.1:0-1144 GCF_042194015.1 Bartonella sp. MU37NMGALS | reverse complement strand
GATCAATTTTATTGAAAAGTTGCGTGAACACTGTAAAGTCCATGGAATTCCTCTTTAACGAATTTTCAACTTTTTATCACCTTGAAACATAGGTATATGCTAAACGTGTCATTTTCATTTATACATTACCTAAGTATTTGCGTTACGATATCTTGGCTTTGATAAAATCTTTGTGTCCCTCTGAATTGTTCAGATAGTACTGAACCTTCTACATCAGCTTTTGTTTTCATGAAAAAAGCAAATGTTGTAAAGAGTCTTATTGGTCAGATCTTATTTTAGGCACACTTTTGTTGTCAGAGGACATAATTTTTCTATACAATTTATGTTTTTGTATTTCGATAAGAGTCTCTTCGTCATCGCTTAAATTTCTGACCATTTGTAGCTTTGTATATTCATTTTGGAGCATGGCTGACATGGTCTTGATGCGTGTTTGCAGATCGAAAACTTCTTTCAGATCTTTTGTTTTATTTATATTTTCTAAGAAATCGACAATTTGTGTAAAGCGGTTCGCTGCATCTTCGAAAGATTGCAAGCTTACAGCTTTTTCAACAATTCCATTATATTTAAGACGCGTATTAATTATTTCGCGCATCTTATCATGCGACAAGTTCTTGAAGCCGGCCCTTTTCTCTTCGATAGTAATATCACGAAAAAAATTTTTAAACTCCCCACTACTTGTAGTTTGGTAGTTTGTCTTTGTTTCTGGGTAGATAGAAGGCGAAACTGGTAAGTAATAACTAAAATTCTCTCCTATTGGTTGTGTTTTACTTCCTGTTATAGACTGATGGATTTTTTTCGCGTTTTCGATCTGGTTTTGGTTTTCTTTAATTTGTTGTTTTAACAAATTAATAATTTCCAGATATTCTTCTTTTGAAATAGGGTAAGGAATTTGAATAGTTGAACCTTGAGTTCCAGAACCCCAACTAAAGTTAGACGTTAGAATTAAATTCATCATTCCCAAAAGGGTAATCATTCCTGTTATAATAAACTGCTTTTTCATCTGTCTCCTCGCTTGATTTCGGCAGGGACTGTTTTATTGATAGGCACACGGTTCCTATCATTTGGCTGTTTTAGCTTTGGTGCTAATGCACAAGCTGATAAAAGGTTTGCAATCAAAATTATAAGAATGACAGACTTCATTTTA
>NZ_JBHIML010000092.1:0-1150 GCF_042194015.1 Bartonella sp. MU37NMGALS | reverse complement strand
TATAGACAGTATAATCTTCATGCTGCGCTACAGTACCTCGTGATAGAAGATCAAATGTTACCACATCTTGTGAATTCACTGCGCGTTGCTCTTAATGCGCTTCATAAGTATTTAATCGCTAGTTTAAAAAATTTTTAAATATCGCTTCCATTTTTCAAAAGAGCCATATCTTACTGGGGGTCTTATATCTTCTTTGGGCATCATTTCTCTATATACACTTATAGCAATAGAGCACATATTCACTGTATTTTGTAAACGAACGCTTTCGTGTCCTAGTATCATATGCTCTGTACGAATAGTTTGTTCTTTTCTGCTAATGCCATTTGGAGAATTCAAAAATTTTTCTGCGTATTCAAACATTGGATCATTAAAATGTGTTTCAAATTTTGCTTTAAATAAAATAGTTTCTATAGTATCCCAGTCATTAAAAATACTACCGTATTTCTTAAGTTTTGTTTGCAAGTCGTTAAATGTAACTGTGGGCATACTTTTATCACCTTGTAATAAATCAGCAAAACGACCACAAAAAACAAGCACTATGTGATAATGTTTTAAAATATTAAATTCCGGAGGATTGCTAGGTAGTGTTATTAAATGCTTCCAAAATGGACTTTTGTCATTGGGGATGTCTACAGTACTTCCCATAAATGTTTTTAAATACTCCACCGATTCTTTTGCCTTTGCTAATTTTTGATGATATTCTGAGTTTTGATAATTTTCACTTACATATTTTTCGTAAAGTTTATCGTATTGTTCTAAACTATCTACACTAGTGTATCTTGATAACACTGATATCGAAAAGAAAGCTATAAATATTACTATGAGCGTTATGGATAGTGACTTCATTATTTAATCCTTAAATTATAATAATTAACACTACCTAACCGATTCTTTTCAAATGTATCAATATGTGTTATTTTTGTGTTGACAAAGTGTAGCAAATCGTATTTAATGACATTGCTGTACTTAGGCGTATTGTGTCTAGACGAGAGGCAGTGCAGTTTGGAATCCCCGCATTTGCGGGGTTTTTTATTATCTGGAGGGCGTATTTTATGACATCAGAAAATACACAGCAGGCTCCACAACCCATTAAAAAGCGTATACCCCCAAAGGCAGGTCAAGGGCGTGTCAAAGGCGTTCCGAATAAGAT
>NZ_JBHIML010000091.1:0-1174 GCF_042194015.1 Bartonella sp. MU37NMGALS | reverse complement strand
GAGCTCTTTTGATGCCGGCACTTATGATGGTGAAACGATTGATAATGATGATGTCACCTCTCCAGAGCCGGTTGCACCGCCCGTTGAAAAGCCTTCAGAGATTGTTCCTAATTTAGAACAGCAGCGTATGGAGCAACAAGCCAAACAAGCTCGTGAAGCGCTTGTCAAGCTTTATGAACCCCAATCCCAGACGCCAATGGTTGAAGGTGAAAATGCACCCCCAGACCCTACACAAGACATTATTGGCTATATGAGTTGGATGGGAAAAAAGATTCGAGAGCAGGATGCGTATATTAGGGAACAGAAAGAAGCGCTAAGACAAGCTGAGGAACAGCAGCAGCATGATATACGTCTTGGTCAGTTTTTCAACAATTCTGTTAAGTCGTTTCAAAATAAATCCAGTGATTTTGGTGATGCGGCAAATTTTCTTTATGAGAAGCGTGCGAAGGAATTGAGTTCTTGGTCGTCACTTTATCCTGAGTACGCAGATCCAAACACAATTTCTGAGATCATAAGGAATGAATTGCGTACGATTGTAGCGACTTGTGCACAAAGAGATCTCAATCCGGCAGAAGAGATTTATAGAATAGCGCAAAATCTTGGCTATCAGAACCAAGCAGTACAAGCGAATAATCAAGTTGCAGAACTTCAAAGCCGTCAGAATTCTGCGAGAACCTTAACGGCATCTGGTGGAGGGGGCGTGACGGGTCCTATGACTTTAGAATCTATTGGAAATATGTCTGATAAAGAATTTGGAGAATGGTATAGCAATCCTAAGAATCAAATCATTTTTGATAAGTTAATGGGGCGCGATGGCTGATTATAGTCTAGGTGCATAACGTAATCCGCTTTTAATGCGGGTTTTTGCCGGCTTTAAGCCGGTTTTTTTATAGCAAAGAAAGGTAAAATCAATGGCAATAACACGTATACCTATTAATGATGCTCAAGCGGTGAAAGCTTGGTCAAAGAGATTAAATTATGAAGCGTCTAAAGCGCTTGATATTGAACCATTAATGGGAGAAGGCTCCAATAGTATCATTCAAGTCAAAAATGAACTTAGGAAAGAAGGTGGCGATTGTGTTACATTTAGCTTACGTGCACAGATTATGGGGCGTGGTGTAAGCGAGGGTGAAACGCTTAAAGGCAATGAAGAAGCCCTCCAATTTCTCCATGA
>NZ_JBHIML010000090.1:0-1189 GCF_042194015.1 Bartonella sp. MU37NMGALS | reverse complement strand
GATGGCGAAGAGCAAGTTTGAACGAACAAAACCGCATGTTAATATTGGTACGATTGGTCACGTTGATCATGGGAAGACTTCGTTGACAGCAGCGATTACGAAATATTTTGGTGAATTTAAAGCCTATGATCAAATTGATGCTGCCCCAGAGGAACGTGCACGTGGGATTACTATTTCTACAGCACACGTTGAGTATGAAACGGAAAATCGTCACTATGCGCACGTTGATTGTCCGGGACACGCTGATTATGTGAAGAACATGATCACAGGGGCAGCACAGATGGATGGTGCTATTTTGGTTGTTTCCGCAGCTGATGGTCCAATGCCTCAGACACGCGAGCATATTTTGCTTGCGCGTCAGGTTGGTGTTCCAGCAATTGTTGTTTTTCTTAATAAAGTTGATCAGGTTGATGATGCAGAACTTTTGGAGCTTGTAGAGCTTGAGGTTCGGGAACTTTTATCCAAATATGATTTTCCAGGCGATGATATACCAATTGTTAAGGGTTCTGCTTTAGCAGCCCTTGAGGATAAGGATAAAAGCATTGGTGAAGATGCTGTTCGTCTTTTAATGAGTGAAGTTGATAATTATATTCCAACCCCTGAACGTCCTGTTGATCAACCATTTTTGATGCCGATAGAGGATGTATTTTCGATTTCGGGTCGCGGAACAGTTGTAACAGGTCGTGTTGAGCGTGGTATTATTAAAGTTGGAGAGGAAATCGAGATTATTGGTATTCGTCCAACGTCTAAGACGACAGTTACAGGCGTTGAAATGTTCCGCAAGCTTTTAGATCAGGGTCAAGCGGGTGATAATATAGGAGCTCTGCTTCGTGGTGTTGACCGTGAAGGGATTGAGCGTGGTCAAGTATTGGCGAAGCCAGGATCTGTTACGCCTCATACACGTTTTAAAGCAGAAGCTTACATTTTGACAAAAGATGAAGGTGGACGTCATACACCATTTTTCACGAATTATCGTCCTCAGTTTTACTTCCGTACGACGGATGTTACAGGTATTGTTACGCTTCCAGAAGGAACGGAAATGGTTATGCCAGGCGACAATGTTGCCATGGATGTTTCGTTGATCGTTCCGATAGCGATGGAAGAGAAGCTTCGTTTTGCTATTCGTGAAGGTGGTCGTACTGTTGGTGCCGGTATCGTCTCTAAGATCATTGAATAAATAATGCTTGTT
>NZ_JBHIML010000009.1:0-66812 GCF_042194015.1 Bartonella sp. MU37NMGALS | reverse complement strand
TTTAAAACTCTTTGAAAAAAAATAAATTGGTACAAAACCTAGTGGCAAAATATACAAAACCCGCTGGCAAGCTACATGGAGCGGGCGATGGGATTCGAACCCACGACCCCAACCTTGGCAAGGTTGTGCTCTACCCCTGAGCTACACCCGCTGACCGATTCGATATATACCTTGCTTGTATGGCGTAGGCTTTTACGAATTGCAACAAAAAAATATCACTTTAGTTTGATTTATTTTGTCCATGTTTTAATAAAATGAAATAAAGATTGATTTTATAAGATTCTTCAGTAATAGATTACCCCTTTTTTACTTTTGCATAGAGAGGGGCGGGATATAATGTTGAAGAGAATAAATATATTGGGGATTATCATTGCAGCTGTTTTTATGATGAACAGTGTTGCAAAAGCGGATGACCAAGTTAAACACATTAAAGTTGCACTCACACAAATTATGGTCCATCCTGCTGCGGATGCCGTTCGTAAAGGTGTGGAAGATGTTCTTGCAGAAAATGGTTATAAGCAAGGTGAAAATTTTCAGCTCACCTTTTTATCAGCGCAAGGCAATATTTCAACAGCAACGCAAATTGCACGTAAATTTGTTGGTGATAAACCTGATGTTATTGTAGCGATTACCACGCCTTCAGCACAAACAATGCTTGCGGCAACAAAAACAATTCCTATCGTCTTTGCGGCGATTTCTGATCCTATCGGAGCTAAAATCGTTTCTTCGCTTACCAAACCTGGCGGTAATGTGACGGGGAGTTCTGATCGTATAGATGTTGCAGAAAGTGTTAAACTTTTACAAGAAGTAAAACCAGATTTGAAAAAAATTGGTTATCTTTATAATGCTTCTGAAGCAAATTCTGTTTCAACACTTAAGGTGTTAAAGGATGCGGCAAAAAAAGTTGGAATTGAAATCGTTCCTTCATCGGCACCAAAACCTTCAGATGTTCAGGCAGCAACACGGGCTTTAATCGGTAAGGTAGATATCATTTTTATTCCTGCTGATAATACTGTTCTTTCTGTTTTAGAGGGTGCAGTAAAGGTCACACAGGAAGCAAATGTTCCTATATTTACTGTTGATGCTAATTCTATTGGACGCGGTCCTTTTATGACGCAAGGTGTGAATTTCTATGATGTAGGGGGTGATGCTGGGAAGTTGGTTGTGCGTATTCTAAAGGGTGAAAAGCCTGGTGATATTGACGTTGTGCAGGCGGCTAATAATGACATTCGAATTGATATGAAAGCAGCAAAAAAAGCGGGGATTGTTATTCCGCAGGCAGTTATTGATCGCGCGACAAAAGTGATTCAATGACTTTCATTGATAGGATGTTGATACAATAAAATACGTTAAGTTTTCATGGGGATTGTCTTTACATGAATATATTTGCGTTTTCTGGCGCTGTGGAATTAGGTCTTATTTATGCTTTTGTGGCTATAGGGGTTTATCTCTCTTTTCGCGTTTTGGACTTTCCTGATTTAACAGTTGATGGTTCATTTCTTCTTGGGTCTTGTGTCTGTGGTGTCTTGATTCTTTTAGGTTTTAATGCATGGGCAGCTATGGCATGTGCTTTTTGTGCAGGCATGGTAGCTGGTTTATTAACAGCTATGTTGAATTTGCGTTTTGGTATTTTGAATCTTTTGGCTTCCATTTTAACAATGTCAGCGCTCTATACGGTTAATCTTCGTATTATGGGAATTATGGGAGGATCTAATGTTAATTTAGCGCTTGCTGATACGGCGTTAACGCCCTTTTATAATCTGTTTGGTTTGTCTGATATTTTTGTGCGGCCTCTTTTCATTGGTATTGTATTGCTGGTTGTGGCGTTTTTGATTTGGCGTTTTTTGGAAAGCGAAATAGGTCTTGCTATGCGTGCAATGGGAGCTAATCCACGGATGGCTACAGCTCAAGGGGTTCATACGTCGGCGTTAATTTATTTTGGTATGGGGCTTTCAAATGCCTGTGTTGCACTTGGTGGTTCTCTTTATATTCAAACTGCGATTGCAACAGATATTACCGGTGGAATTGGAACAATTGTTTTTGGGTTGGCAGCTGTGATTATCGGTGAAACTTTATTTCGTACGCGTAATATTTTTTGGATTATAATCAGCTGTATTGTGGGGTCTGTGCTTTATCGTGTGGCGGTGCAATTTGCATTTGAGGCAAATGGAATTGGTATTGATACGTCGACAGATCTTCAGTTGATTACTTCACTGTTGGTTATTTTAACCCTTATTGTGCCACGCTATTGGAGGAGGCGTAAACGTGATTGAGTTTTCTCATGTTGGGGTTACATTTAAACCGCAAACACCTTTGGAAAAACAGGCTTTAATTGATATTAACCTTAAAATTGATCAGGGTAGTTTTGTTACGGTTATCGGTTCAAATGGCGCTGGTAAATCAACCTTGCTCAGTGTTTTAGCGGGTGCAACGCTTCCCTCAACAGGGAAAGTGGTTATCAATGGGCAAAATGTTTCTAGGCAGTCAGTCAGTGAACGCGCTGGAAAGGTTGCTTGTGTTTTTCAAGATTCTTTGATAGGCAGTTGTGGTTCTTTAACAATTGAAGAAAATTTGGCTCTTGCTGCTCTTCGAGGAAGTCGTCGTGGTTTGCGCTCGGCTTTAAACCATGAGAAACGGCAATTTTTTCGAGAAAAAATTGCTCAATTAGGCATTGGTCTTGAAGCATATATTCATAATCCTATGGACAGTTTATCAGGTGGGCAACGCCAAGCTGTTTGCCTTGTGATGGCAACATTAGCTCATGCGGATGTTTTATTGCTTGATGAACATACCTCAGCGCTTGATCCTGGAATGGCTGATTTTGTGATGCGGTTGACTGAAAAAATCGTTAAAGATAAAAAGTTAACGACTATTATGGTGACTCATTCTATGCGTCAGGCTCTTGATTATGGTGATCGCACCTTGATGTTGCATGGTGGAAAAGTGATTTTGGATGTCTGTCATGAAGAGCGTAAGGGCTTGGATGTCAATGACTTAATTGGCATGTTTCAGAAAGTTCGCGGGGAAGTTCTTGATGATGATGAACTGTTAATGGATTAATAATGTGGCTCAGAAAAAAGCACATGAAGTTGATCAGTTTTTAACGCGTTTTTCACGTGCTTTTCCTATTGTTCTCATTTATGGGCCAGATCGTGGTCTTATTTGTGAGCGTGCACAATGTTTTGCAAAACTTACAAAGGTAGCAATAGAAGATCCATTTTCGACAATTCGTTTGGATGCTGCTGAAATTGATAAAGATCCTGCACGTTTGGAAAATGAAGCGCGTACGTTATCGCTTTTTGGGGGAGACCGTTTGATATGGATCTCTAATGCTGCTAACCAAAAGGGTTTTCTTGCTGCCTTGAAACGTTTAATTGAGAATCCACCAGAAGCCTGTTTTATTCTCATTGAGGCAGGGGATTTAAAAAAAGGAACAGGGTTGCGCAATGCTGTTGAAACAGCATCAAAAGCAATGGCTTTGCCCTGTTTTGCAGACGATATGCGTTCTCTTGACGGTTTGATTGATGAGGTTTTAGGGCAGTTTAAGAAGACTATTTCTTTGGATGCACGTAGATGGTTACATGAAAGTTTAGGGGCGGATCGCCTTGTATCACGAGGTGAATTAGAAAAGCTTTGTCTTTACGCTGCAAATGTTCATATTACTCTTGAAGATGTCAAAGCTGTTGTAAGCGATGTCAGTGCTCTTTCTCAAGATGAAGTCATTGATGCTCTTTTATTGGGCGATATATCAGGCTTTGAAGCGCATTTTAACCGACATGCAGCATTGCATGGGGCGCTTTTTTTCATTTTGAGTGCAGCACAAAGGCACTTTCAGCAATTACAGCTATTGCGTTATCAGGTAGAAGTTGAAGGAAAATCGCCTTTTACGGTGGTTTCTCAAGCACGGCCTCCCATTTTTTTTCAACGGAAAAAGACAGTTGAACAAGCTTTAAAATATTGGAAGTTAGAACAGATTTCCTACGCAATGGAAAAAATTCAGGGTGCTGTTTTAGACAGCCGTAAAAATCCACTTTTGGGTGAAGCTATCATTCGTCAAGTTTTGTTAGGGCTTACAATTATTGCACGACGCCAGATGGCAGCTTAACAGTTTAGAAATATGATGATTTTTTATTTTTAGTACGCCACAGAGGTGTTTTCAGCAATTAAAACTGTTGTGTTATCAAGTAGAGGTTAGTTGTAGTTTTGAAGTTGCATTTGAAGAGCTTGAAATTTTTATAGAAATTTTTCTTTAGAAAAATTACTTTTCTTCGAAAGGCAGTTTTTACACCGTTTTATTATCTTGTTGTGTCGTAAAACACTGTTGGTTCGTGATATAGAGCTTAGGTAAAATTTTACGCATTCGGTGTTTTTGTGTGAGTATGTGGTGAATATTAGGCTGGTTCATAGTGCCTTAATGGGGTAACACCCTTCAGGCAAAACAGAGCATCTCAAACAACAGAAGACACGTTCATACGCTTTCTTAGAAATATTTATCAATGCGCGTCATATCTATTTCGCGATGGCTTTTGTGAATGGTATAACGGTAAAGTGTTCCGTGAAGAATATAAAATCCATAGAGCATCTCTATCTTTACGCTTAATAAAAGTGCACGCCAGAGCATCATCATATATTTGTCTGGTTTTTAATTTGCTACAGTTTTTGGCATTAGAGAGCGTTTTGCATCATTTTTTTCTCACATGTCTTCTTGTGACGTGCAGACAAGAGAGTTTGTGATGGAAGAATTTTACCGTATTTGAAGTTATGATTCAAATTGAAAAACAATTATTATATTTATAAATCAATATATTATAGATTAATTGAATCACTTAAAATAGTGAATTAGTGGAATCTTTTAGACAAGAAAATGAATTGTTTGCAGATCGGTATGAACTAAGAATCTTCGTGGGATGAGGAGAAAGTCAAAATAGATTATGATGAAAACGACAGTACCTATGAGGAGATTTTTATTTTTGATACAGAGATGATTATCTTAGCAATGAATGTGTCTCATAAACAGAGCAAGCCATTGTTTATTATTATAACTCATCATTTTTCATATTGAGTCAATCAAAACGATGTCTTTTGCACGTCATAAGTGGGGGCGTGTGGATAAAAACTGTGCAAGAAAGCACTAAAAATGCCTCTTATGAATGCTCTCAAATTCCAAGGGTTTTTGCAACATTGGAGGTAGGCAAATATAATGATAGTGTTTTATTAAGTGTGAAGAGGGTCGTGCTTAATGGATTTATAGTTATAACATTTACAAACACTGTCGTGAGATAGGCTGGGGAGAGAGATGTCTTTTTAAAACAAACGCATGAATTTGCAATCCAAATCTATCCTGTTTAGGGCGCTTTGTTTTACGTGAGGGGTATGGCTCCATTAAAGGGATATTCGGTGTTTTGTTATCAAACTTTTTCTTTATTGAGAGAGCGTGTTTTTCTCATATTTGTTTGATTTACGGTATCAGGAATCGGGAGAGGAAAATGTTTTTAATGGTATTTTTTGTATGCGTTATTTTACGGTGTTTTCAATATTCATAAAACTTGTGTTGATGTTGTAGGTGGAGGCGTAATACATTCTTATATAGGTCTGATGTACAAATTAATGAACGTATTGGGATAATTTGGAAAGAGTTGGTGTCTGCTTACGCTTTTGATGTGTTTTTTGTGAGTAAATTAGTAAGATTTAGTAAGATAAAGTAAATTGATGAGATTTTATGTAGAGTCGTTGTTATCTTAATTGAGAGTGCATTTAATTTTTGTTTCAGTGATGCGCTTTGATCAGTAATTAAGTGGGAGTTTTAGAGCGTGATGTTAGATTTCTCGTCATTTATTTTTTATGTATTTTCTAGGTAAAATGATCTGTTGTCAGCTTGCGCAGGTGATGATTGGTAAACTGCGTTATTCTTTATTTCCTAGTTGTCGTTTTTTAATGTTTTACGCATAACTCTTGAACAAACAGACAGGAAAATTATGATTTTACAATTGTTTTTATTGCCATTTGCAAAGAATCTTTGAAGGTGAAAGATGCGCCATATTCAATTTGAAAAAATAGCACTCATTGGAATCGGTCTGATTGGATCTTCTTTAGCAAGAGTTATTAAAAAGAAAAACCTTGCGGCTCAAATTTCTATTGCAACACGTCGTTCAGAAACCTTGAAAAGAGCGCGCGAATTGGAGCTTGGGGACTTTTATACGACAGATAATGCAAAAGCTGTTGAAGGAGCAGATTTGGTTATTCTTTCTGTTCCTGTTGGGGCTAGTGCAGAAGTAGCAAAAAACATTCGTGATCATTTAAAACCTGGAGCGATTGTGAGTGATGTTGGTTCTACGAAAGCGTTGGTTATTGCGGAAATGGCACCTTTATTGCCAAAAACAGTTCATTTTATTCCAGGGCATCCAATTGCTGGAACGGAATATTCAGGACCAGATGCTGGTTTTGCTGATTTATTTATGAATCGTTGGTGTATTTTAACGCCTTTTGCTGAGAGTGATGCTGCTGCTGTCGCACAATTAACAGCGTTTTGGGAAGCTTGTGGTGCGCGTGTCGAAAAGATGGATCCTAAACATCATGATCTTGTTTTGGCTATTGTTTCGCATTTGCCGCATTTGATTGCTTATAATACTGTTGGGACAGCGAGTGATTTAGAAAAAGTAACAAATTCAGAAGTCATTGCTTATTCCGCTTCCGGTTTTCGTGATTTTACACGTTTAGCATCTTCTGATCCCGTTATGTGGCGCGATATTTGTTTGCATAATAAGGATGCTATTTTAGAAATGTTGAGCCGTTTTAGTGAGGGGCTTGCTTTTTTAGAGCAGGCAATTCGTTTAGGAGATGGTGAGACATTGTTTAACTTTTTTACACGTACGCGTGCTGTACGTCGCAATATTATTGATGCTGGACAGGAAATTGATGCTCCTGATTTTGGACGTCAGAGTGTTTCTAAAAAAGGGTGAATAAAAGCAAGGTTTTTTTGTTGAATTTCATTGGTTTTTTCTAGAAATCGATAAGAAGTTTTTTCTTTATTCAGTCATAGATGGCAATAAAAAAGAGTGGCGATTGCTTCGATACAGATAACTATGACTTCAAAAGGTTTTATGTGTGCAAGATTATCGTGCTTAACTCTCTATAGGGCATATGATGTACAGAAGAGGTTACTGATCTATAGAAGAGACAAAAAAATGAAGTCGTTGTAGAATTTCATATAGTGGGTTGTTGTTTTTGTTTTAGTATAAAGTCAGGCTTGACCGTGTTGATTATTGCCCTTTATATTACAACATCGGAAGATGTTTGTTTGCAGAGTTTTGATGATTTTTATAAAGCTTGAAATAGACAGAGGAAGAGTTTTACCAGAAAGTATTGAGATTTGTTAAGAAATATCTTTAGGTATAGCTATCGTATCCTTGTTGACGCAGTGAGCCATTATTGGCGTGATAATGGGAGTGCTTTTGCAAGCCATGTCGCGCTCTCTGGGCTTTTAGCATTTTTCCCTTTTTTTATTTTTGGAACTTCTCTTGCCAGTTTTCTTGGTGCTTTTACATATACACCGCAAAAAATCAAAGCTTTGGTGCAGTTATTACCAGATGTCATTGCAGAGCCTTTATCTCAGGAAATTATCAATGTTTTAACCATACAGCGGGGGGGAGTGTTGACAGTTTCTGTCATTGGGGCGGCTTATTTTGCCTCTAATGGGGTAGAGGCGTTACGTACAGCTTTAAATAGAGCTTATCGTGTTGTTGATCGGCGTAGCTTGTTGTTTTGTCGTTTTCAAAGTTTGTTTTTTGTGATTCTTGGAGCTGTTGGTCTTATTGTGATCAGCGTTTTGTTGATTTTAACACCTCTGCTGATCAAGATTATGCAAAATCATTCTTTTTTCATTACAGAATATATCGGTGTTATTCGTCTATGGCGTTACATAATCGCAGCGGTTGTTCTCTTTGTAAGTCTTTTGATTGTGCATAAATGGCTACCAGCAGAGCGGCGGAAGTTTATAGATATTTTACCAGGAATTGTACTGACAATGTTTGTATGGTTTATGGCTTCAATTGCTTTTGCACAATATTTGACAATGTTTGATTATATTTCTACCTATGCAGGGTTAGCATCTATTATGGTTGCTATTATTTTTCTTTACATCTTGAGTGCAATTTTTATTTTGGGAGGAGAAATAAACGCGGCGATAATGTTTTATCGCAAGCATTTGCAACATTCAGATGGATGAAAGAACTTAACTATTGCGTGAAAGCCAAGGTATGAATATCCCAATAAAGCCTGCTATTACTTTGTTGATTGATGCGGATGCTTGTCCTGTAAAAGATGAAGTTTATCGTGTGATGAATCGTTATCAGCTTAAGACATTTGTTGTGGCAAATCGTTTTTTTTCCTTCCAGATGAAGCACTCATTGAAAGAGTGGTCGTTGCTGGTGAATTCAATTGTGCTGATGATTGGATCGTAGAACATGTGCATGAGGCAAGTATCGTTATTACCAGTGATATTCCTTTAGCAGCACGGGTTGTGCAAGCTGGGGGTTTTTGTCTTTCGCCAACGGGGCGTATTTTTGATGTAAATTCAATTGGTCAGGCTTTGGCGATGCGCAATTTGATGGAAGATTTGCGTGGACAGGGCAGTATAATAGGTGGTCCCCGTCCTTTTTCTCGTAAAGACCGTTCTGCCTTTTTGTCAGCACTGGATCTTGTTATACAACGTTTAAAAAGAAGCGGTTATTAGGTTATAGGGCTTCTTTTATAACAGCTTTTATAAGTGCTTTGGCATCGTCATTGGCCCATGGAGCTGCACCATTGAAGGAAGCAATGAGATATCCCTCTTTATCGATGAGAAATGTAATGGGGAGTCCTAAAGCAAGCCCCTGTTTTCTAACATTGTTGAAAATATCCATTGTTTCATCGCGATAGTAAAGCAAATTATCCGCATGAATATTCTGTAAAAATTGCTGAATTTTTTCAGGAGAAGCAGTTTTATCGATATTAATAGCTATGACATCAAAGTTTTCTCCACCTAATTCATGTTTTAATTGCGCAAGTTCTGGCATTTCTGTGCGGCAAGGTGCACACCAAATAGCCCATAGATTGACCAGCATCGGTTTTCCAGTAAATTCGCTGAGTGTGCGCTCTTTTCCTCGAATGTCCTTGAAAGAGAGTTTCTTCATATCTGAGGGCGTATCAGCAAATCTTATGTGGCTAAAAAAGCCTTTTGCTGCTTTTCGGATCGCCACCATTTTTTCTGCTCGTGCTTTATCAATGTTTATTTTTTGTGCTTGTGCTGCTGAAATGAAATTGAAAAGAAAAGACTCTCTTTTGGTATCGTAGTTTATGGTTGCGTATAAACTCAATGCAATGATAAAGAAAGCAAGGGAGAATTGCCTTTTTTTATTGTTTTTTTCGCTGATGAAAATTTGAAAAATCATAATTTTGTCCTTTAAATAGGTGTTTTCAGAATATGACAGATGAGAAGTTAAAGAACCAAATGTGGGGTGGTCGGTTTGCGGCAGGTCCTGCTGCAATTATGGAAGAAATTAATGCCTCTATTGATTTTGATCAAAAACTTTATCGACAAGATATTGAAGGTTCCCTTTCTCATGCGGCTATGTTAGCGCAAACGAAAATCATTTCACAATCAGATTATGAAAAAATTGTTCATGGTTTGAAACTTATTCGCCAAGAAATTGAAGACGGTAAATTTGTTTTTTCACGAAAGCTTGAAGATATTCATATGAATATTGAAGCGCGGCTGAGCGAATTGATTGGTCCTGTAGCAGGGCGTTTGCATACGGCTCGCTCACGCAATGATCAAGTTGCTGTTGATTTTCGCTTGTGGGTGCGTGAAGCAACGCAAAAGATAGCACAAGCTTTAAAAGGATTGATAGAGCAATTGCTTATTCGAGCAGAACAACATGTTGATACCTTTATGCCAGGCTTTACGCATTTACAATCAGCACAACCGGTAACATTTGGCCATTATATGATGGCTTATGTTGAAATGTTTGGTCGCGATTTATCGCGGATGCGTGATGCGATTGAGCGCATGAATGAATCGCCTTTAGGGGCGGCTGCTTTAGCAGGTACAGGCTTTCCAATTGACCGTTTTATGACAGCAAAAGCGTTAGGCTTTCGAGAACCTACACGCAATTCGATTGATAGTGTTTCGGATCGTGATTTTGCCTTAGAATTTTTAAGCGCTGGCGCTCTTTGTGCAACGCATCTTTCACGTTTAGCAGAAGAAATAATTCTTTGGTCAAGTGAACAGTTTTATTTTATTCGTTTATCAGATGCTTTTTCAACGGGTTCGTCTATTATGCCGCAAAAGCGAAATCCTGATGCTGCCGAACTTGTGCGGGCTAAAGTGGGACGGTTGAATGGCGCATTGATGGGGTTGTTAACGGTGATGAAAGGGTTACCCCTTGCTTATTCAAAGGATATGCAAGAAGATAAGGAATATGTGTTTGATGGGGCTTTGAGTTTGGAATTATCACTAGCAGCAATGACAGGGATGATTGCTGATTTGAAAGTTAATAAAGAAGTTATGAAACAAGCCGCTGATTCTGGCTATGCAACAGCTACAGATTTTGCTGATTGGCTTGTACGCAATTTAGGGATTCCTTTTCGCGAAGCACATCATATCACAGGGTGTGCTGTGGCATTGGCAGAAAAAAAACAGTGTCGCCTTCAGGATTTATCATTAGATGAACTTCAAGCAATTTGTCCTGATATCAATGCGACACTTTTTGATGTTTTGACCGTTGAAAAATCTGTTGAAAGTCGCAAAAGCTTTGGGGGAACAGCACCTTCAGAGGTTCTTCGGCAAATTGCGTATTGGAAAAAGTGTCTTGTGAACGCTTGAGTGATTGTATTTTAAAGGTAAAAAAGAGATCGAGATGAGGAAAGAGGACAGATGAAAATTATATTAAAGGGGTTGATGATTGTCCTTTTAGGAGGCGTTTGTGTTGCTGGGTGTGGGCGTAAAGGGTCATTGGAAATGCCTCTTACAAGTGTGGAAAAGTCTGTGCAAGGAACATCTGTTGCTCAAAGTGAAGATGATAAACCTTTTATTCTTGATCGTTTGATAAAGTAGGAGGAAAGTGTGGATTTTTTCTCTTACTATCAAGGTATGCTTCATGCTGAGGGTTGTTCACTTGCTGTTCTTGCGCAGGAGGTGGGGACTCCTTTTTATTGTTATTCCGCCAATGCATTGGTTACACGTTTTAAAGACTATAAAAAGGCTTTTCAAGGGATGCCTAGTCTGCTTGCTTATGCGGTTAAAGCCAATTCTAATCAAGCAGTTTTACGGCTTTTAGCGAACAATGGAGCGGGAGCTGATGTGGTCTCAGAAGGGGAATTACGGCGTGCCCTTGCTGTTGGTATTCCGGCACATCGTATTGTTTATTCTGGTGTTGGTAAAACCATGAGAGAGATAGATTTTGCTCTTGCACAGGATATTTATTGTTTTAACGTTGAATCAGAGCCGGAACTTGAACAGTTATCTCAACGTGCTGTTGCGCTTTCAAAGATAGCACGTGTTTCATTGCGCATTAATCCAGATGTTGATGCAAAGACCCATAAGAAAATTACAACAGGAAAATCTGAAAATAAATTTGGTATTCCATTGTTGTTGGCAAGAGAGGCTTATAAAAAAGCGGACTCTTTACCTGGATTGCAGGTTTGCGGTATTGATATGCATATTGGCAGTCAGATTTGTGATTTAAAGCCATTTGAAGAAGCATTCCTTCTTATTGCAGATTGTGTGCGTCAATTGTGGAGCGATGGCTATGCAATAACGCATATAGATATTGGTGGTGGGCTTGGTATTGCCTATGGTTGTGAACAACATACTGTACCTTCTCCTTTTGATTATGCTGCGCTGGTAAAGAAATATATTGCTCCTTTAGGGATTAATATTGTTGTGGAGCCGGGGCGGAGCATTGTGGGACAAGCTGGTGTACTGATGACATCTGTTCTCTATTTAAAAAGGGGACAAGGGCGGAATTTTGTTATTGTAGATGCGGCGATGAATGATCTGATGCGTCCAACGCTTTATGATGCTTGGCAGAATGTCGTCCTTGTGAAGCAAGCAGCAAAAGATGCTCCCCTTATTCGTGCAGATATTGTTGGTTCTGTTTGTGAGACTGGCGATTATTTAGCACTAGATCGTTACTTGCCGATTTTGGCACCCGGTGATCTTTTAGCAATTACGCAAGCTGGAGCTTATGGTGCTGTGATGGCGAGTACTTATAATAGCCGACTTTTGATCCCAGAAGTTCTTGTTCAAGATACGTGTTATGCGGTTATTCGTCCACGTCTTGATTATGCTCAATTGATGGGATGTGATCATATTCCTGATTGGGTTGAGAATTCTTAAGTGTTTTTGGTCTTATTTTTACTAAACTTTGATGAAACAATTTATTTTCTAGAAATTGTCTTGTATGGGGTTTATGATCTTAATGCACCACGATAAAAGGGGATAAATGCTTGTTTATGAAAAATAAAAACATCAAAGGCTTTGCAATGAAGCTTTTGTGTGTGCGCATTTTGATGTGGGGAATCCTTTCATTTGAACGGATGTGGGTGCGGTTGTTGCCATTTTTCCTCGTTGTTAGTCTCTTTTGTTCGTTTAGCTGGTTGGGACTTTTTGGCATTTTGGGCTATTGGTCACATTTGCTCTTACTTGGGGTTATACTTGTTTGTGCTGGGGCGAGTTTATTTTTTCTTGTTCGTTTTCGGTTTCCCACAATACGGGAAGTGAATTGCCGTCTTGAACGCGTCAATGATCTTAGACATCAGCCTTTGAATATTCAGACAGATCGTTTATGTTCTGAAAATGATGAAGATTTTAGTGCTGTTATTTGGCGTGAACATCAACGCCGAATGGCAAAACAATTATACCATTTAAAAACTGGATTTATCTCTCTTAATAGTGCGGATTATGATCCTTTGGCTTTGAGGGCTTTGTGTGTTCTTCTTTTTGTGTGCGCTTTTAGTTTTTCTTTTGGTTCACAAGGGGGGCGTTTGGCTGATGCCTTTGATTTTCGTCCTGTTGTTGATGAAAAATTCATGCGGATTGATGCTTGGGTAACACCACCTGCTTATACCGGTGTGGCACCGATTTATTTGACAAAAGATGAGAAAACACAACTAGAAATCCCTGAAGGGAGTAATGTTGTTGTGCGTGTTGTCAATGGGGCTGGCGTTACAGTAAAAGCAAAGTCTGTAGAAGATGGGAGGGAAGTTTCGTTTTCAGAGAAAACGGAACAAACAGCTTTGAATGATCCAATCGCTCATTTTGAAACACATTTAAAGCATTCAATGAATTTATTTGTATCATCACGCCGTAAAAAACAGCAGTGGCATTTGCAGATGATTAAGGACACGCTTCCGACAATTCATTGGCTGGAAAAACCAGGGAGGATTTTAACGGGATCATTAGAGTTACGATATGTGGTGGATGATGATTATGGTGTGACAAAGGCTTTTGTTGAAATAGAGCCTTTTCTTTCTCAGAATAAAAGTGCTTCCTCTCTTTATAATGCTCCGGAAATAGAGCTTCTTCTTCCGCGTGGTGGAAAGGGAAAAATGCGGATGGTGCAAGATATATCAGCGCATCCATGGGCAGGTTCGCAAGTCAAAATTACTTTGGTGGCAGAAGATGGTGCGGGGCAGAAAGGGCGTAGCAAAACTTTTGTTATGACATTACCGCAACACGTTTTTTCAAATCCTGTCGCGCGTGCGGTGAGTGAATTGCGTCGTTTATTAGCGCTTGATGCTTCTGCGAGAGAGCGTGTATTGGATATGCTTTCTGCTTTGCTTGTGCGTCCAGAAAAAGGTTTGCAAAATGTAAAGCATTTTCTTGTTCTACAAAGTGCGTGGACAAGACTTTCTTTAGCACAAACAGAAGATGATTTGCGTGGTGTGGTGGATTATTTATGGCAAATTGCTTTGGGTATTGAAGATAATCAGCTTGAATCCGTGCAAAAAAATTTAAAACAAGCTCAAGCTGCTTTACGTGATGCATTGCGTTACGGTGCTTCAGCGGCAGAAATTGAACGGCTTATGGCAGATTTACGTCAAGCTATGGATGAGTATATTCGTGCTTTGGCTGAAAAAGCACAAGATAGTCAAGTTTCTAAAAATTCTAAAAGCTCAAAAAGTCCTAATCTTTCTGAAGCTACATTACAAGAAAAGCTAAATTTAATTGAGGAAATGGCTAAAACGGGCTCTTCTTTAGCAGCTGAACAACTCTTAGCGGAAGTTGAACAGACGCTTGATCATTTGCATGTGCAAAAAGGCAATCAAAATGAGGGAGAAAAAAGCCAATCTGCACAAATGAAAGAAAAGATGGACCAGCTTGGAGATTTAATGCGTCGTCAGCAAGAAATTCTCAATGAAACACATCAGTTAGAGATGGAACAAAAACGCGGAGAAAATGTGCCGGAAACACAGAAAAAATCTTTAAAAAAACGTCAAGCTGAATTGCAGTCTGAATTATCAACATTAGAAAAAGAATTATCAGAACAAGGATTTGAAACAGGGGGCGCATTGAAAAGGGCAGAAGAAAAAATGAATTCTGCGGAGAATGCTCTTGATAATGGAAATCATCAGGTATCTATACAAAATCAGTCTGATGCTTTGGAATCTTTGAGGCAAGGTGCACAAAATGTTTTGAAAAAAATGCGCGAAACACTCAAAGAAACGGGAAATGATCAAAATGCTGATTCTGGTCCTAAAGATCCGTTAGGACGTCCACTTTCTTCAAAAACAGATGAAGAACAAGAAGGTGAGGCACTACCACAAAAAAGTGATCAAATGCGTACGCGGCAGATTTTGGATGAAATTCGCAAACGTCTTGGTAAAGAGCATATTCCAGAAGAAGAAAAAAACTATCTTGAAAGATTGCTTCATTTTAATTAACCAGTGTTGGCTTTTTTCTTAATTGATGTCAGAAATAGTGTATGAAGAATCTCTATGGGGTTCATCTCCAAGAAAATGATTAAAGCGCTTGTAACGCAAAATCATCCTGCTGTACTGATTTTTTGATCATTTAAGTTTAAAATATGAAATATTGAAATGTTCGCTATTGCGGAAAAAGAGCAGAAGTCCATATAAGTTTGGTATATGAAAATCTGTAATGTCTGAAATTTGTTTCTACATGGTATGTTGAGTTGGATATCGTTGCGCTGAAAGATTTTTATGCTTCTGCACTTGGGCTGCGTGTGCAAAAGACGCTGTGTGACCAATTGAATTTATGGTGGCCTGATCTTACGGATAAACGGATTATGGGGTTGGGTTATGCACTTCCTTATCTTTCTACATTGCGTGAACGTGCCCAACAATGTTTTGCTTTTATGCCATCTGCTCAGGGTGCTTCGTCTTGGCCTTGTGCTGAGAAAGTTGCTACAGCGCTTGTTTTTGAAGAAGATTTGCCACTTCCTGATGCGTCAGTTGATTGTATTTTATTGGTACATGCATTAGAATATACAGAAAATTCATTTGAAACATTGAATGAAATATGGCGTGTTTTAGCACCCAATGGCCACTTGATCGTTATTGTACCTAATCGCTCTGGCTTTTGGGCGCGCAATATTACTACGCCCTTTGGTTATGGCGAGCCTTATAGTCGGCAACAAATTACTCGTTTGTTCGAAAAAACAAATTTTGTTTCTGGGTCAATACAAGAAATTGTACATTATATGCCCTCTACGGGTTATGTTTCGCGGTTGTTCTCATTTTTTTATGAGCCATTTGCACGCTATCTTTTGCCTTATTTTGGGGGACTCTTAATGTGTCAGGCACAAAAACGTGTTTATCAGGGGTTGCTGGTACAGCGTCGTCAATCGCGACGTGTTTTTATTCCTGCGTTATCACCACAAGTGCGAAATATTTTAATTTATAAAGATAATTAATCATTTTGCCATTGGCATAAGAACCGCAAATATAGAAGGATTTTCTTATTTTAATTTTTGCACATTATATGTGAAGGTTTTTTTCATCTCGTTTTTGTTTTCATTTAAGATATTAAAATTATTTTTGAAACAGTAAATCTCGAATTAAAGATTTAAACGATAACCATTTTGATCTGTTATGAGAATTTGTGCATTGGAGGGATCTTTTTCGATTTTTTGTCGCAAACGATAGATATGGGTTTCTAAAGTATGGGTGACAATATTTTCATTATAACCCCAAACTTGTTCTAACAATGTTTCACGGCTAACAATTTTATCATTGGCATAATAGAGACACTTAAGAATTGCTGCTTCTTTTTCTGTGAGACAGATTTTAGTGTTGCATTGATCAAGAAGAAGTTTTTGTCTCAGTTTAAAAGTATAGGGGCCAAGATGAAAGGTTGTGTCTTCATTTTGTTCATATTGGCGCAACTGTGCTCGAATTCTTGCTAATAACACTGCAAAGCGAAAGGGTTTTGTCACATAATCATTGGCGCCTGTTTCAAGATCTAAAATATTATCGCAGTCTGTATCATGATTTGTTATCATGATAATGGGGGCACGAAATCCTTGGATGCGTAATTTTTTTACGGCTTTGAAACCATCAAGATCAGGAAATTTAAGTCCCAAAATAGCGAGATCAATATTTTCTTCTTGGATTATTTTCATTCCCTCTTCTACTGTTTTTGCTTGGAAAATTTCAAACTCTTGATGCATTTGCAATTGTTCTACTAAAACGGGGCGTAGATCATCGTCTTCAACGATTAAAAGAGTATAGTGGTTCATGTTTTTCCTTATAGGCATGTTGATGCACTGATTGGTATAGTTTCATGAAAAATAAGATTTCATGCAAGAAAAATTAAAAGAGGAAAATTAAAAAAGAGGGTCTCTAAAAAATAAACTTTTATCATTTCTATGGTTGCTTGCCGAAAAGAAGGTCTTGCTGTCTGCAGAGTATTTTATGTATTGGTTGGAAGCATTTTTTTATGTTCTAGAAGGTGTTTTAGCCATTAGGTATCATCATCTTTACGCTTATGGAGAAACAAGCCGACACTATCATACACTTTGCCAGTTCGTGGGTGTTGCGGACAGTCCTTGGCACTTGAGACGATTCATAAAAGGAATTTTTAGTCCTTTCTTTCACGTTTTTATCCATACGGGACTTTTTCCGCTTGTAATGTGCAAGCAAATAGCTTGTGATTGATTCAATATAAACAGGTTGGGAATGAGAGAATCCTGCGGTATGAGGGGCTCTCATCCAACATGTAAAACAATGAATACTCAATATGATGCATTTTTTAAGTGTGAAGAGAACTGTGCAACACCTTACACATATGCACTATTTAGGAGAATTCCAAGGTCATTTTTATTGTTTTTTATATACGTTCAGTTTTGTTTTTTCGTTGCATTTGTGTGCGAGGGGGTTTTGTGTGCGATTTTTGTGGTGTTGCTTATTATAATCGTTGAGTAAGCTTTGTCTTTAGCAATGCCGAAAAGATGCGTTATAAAGAGGTTTTTTGTGCAATGCTATGACGCATCTTTTTGTATGAGTTAATGAATAAAAATTATTGTTTCAAGATACAAGCATTTCCCTCTTAAGGTTGCCCATCAAACAGACTTCTTTCCATTCATCTTCTGTCACGGGTTGCACTGATAAGCGGCTGGCTTTAACCAGCACCATATTTGCTAGTTTGGGATTGGCTTTAATTTGTTTTAATGAAACAGGTGTTGGCATGTCACAAAGTGCACGGATATCCACACATTCCCAGCGTGGATCAGAGCTTTTAGAATCAGGGTGTGCTTCAGCACATATTTCTACAATACCTACAATTTCTAAACCTTTATTTGAGTGATAAAAAAAACCCTTATCGCCATATTTCATGGCTCGCATATTATTACGGGCTTGATAATTTCGTACACCATCCCATTGTTCGCCATTAACTCCTTTTTTCTTTTGCATCTCCCATGACCATTTGTAGGGTTCAGATTTAAAAAGCCAATAAGCCATGAGTTCTCCTTTTTCATAGACTGTTATGCATTCATAATGTGTATTTTTATAAGCATCTTTGTAACACCATCAACGATGATTTTTAAAATGGGGTAAAGAACTGGTATTATCTGTTTTTTCTTGTTTCAAAATAATATGTAGGAGAGAACCATGATCTATTGATATTTCATGTTGTATAAAGGTATTTTGCTCTTTGATTATCTTTTCAGCTATGGTTTGAAATGCGGTCACTATAAGAGTTTGTTAGAGAAAATTAAGAAAATTGATTCTAAAAAGCTTTAAATTACAACGGCAATGAAACGAATAGATGATCGAAGATGATGAGGTCAAAGAATAGCATTCATATCTATACTTTGTGGGAGAGAGTAGATCTTACTATGCCGTAAAATACTGTCGTTTGAAGTGTAGTGATATAAGGCTGTTTTTTGAAACATAAAGTTTTTTAGAATGTGTGGTGAATATTTAGGCTTGCGTGTTGAGCTTTAGGTTAAGTGAATTGTGTGAGTGCGAAGCAGGTGGAATCCGATCGATAGAGAATTCGGATTATCTACAGACCGGATTGAGTAGAAATCTTCGTTTTTTAAGATGTGTGTGTGGGGGGAACGTCAATTTTATTATGCTTTTGTTCCACGGCGTCCCATTCCGATTAAGGGGGTGGCTTTTTCATCTAATGGCCAGCGTGAGCGGGGTGCAATGTCGAGAGAGCTTGTTTCTCCTCGTACGAGTTTTTGTGCACCGGCAAAAGCAATCATTGCAGCATTATCGGTACATAAGGAAAGAGGAGGGGCTATAAATTCAAAACCATGTTGATGGGCAAGTTCTTGCAACGTAGAACGAATGGCTTGGTTTGCGGCAACACCGCCCGCGACAACCAAAGCAGGAGAACGCTTTCCTTGATTATGAGAGAGAGGATATTGGTGGGTAAAGTGTTGTAGGGCTAGGTGAATACGATCATGTATCGTATCGGTTACGGCGGCTTGAAAACTTGCGGCAATGTCAGCAATATCATTTTCTGTAAGAGGAGCTATGGCTGTTGCGGCTTGTCGAACAGCAGTTTTTAGTCCGGAAAAAGAAAAATCTAACCGTTTTTCACCTTTTAAAGGTCGTGGAAGGGGAAAGCGATTTTTATCACCAAATAAAGCTGCTTTTTCAAGTGCTGGTCCACCAGGATAAGGAAGACCTAAAAGTTTTGCAGTTTTATCAAAGGCTTCTCCTAATGCATCATCAATGGTGGTTCCTAAACGTTGGTAGTTGCCTACTCCATGAACAATGATTGTTTGTGTATGACCCCCTGAAACTAAAAGTAATAAATAAGGAAAGCTGACGCTGTGCGTTAAGACAGCTGTTAAAGCATGTCCCTCTAAGTGATTTACCGCAATAAATGGTTTGCCAGTGGCAAGAGAGAGTGCTTTTGCGCTCATAACGCCTACCAACAATCCTCCTATCAAACCAGGTCCACTGGTGGCTGCAATGCCATCAATATCTTTTAATTTTGTGTTTGCTTCTGTTAGTGCTTGCAGAATTAAATGATCAAGAACTTCAACATGGGCACGAGCAGCAATTTCAGGAACAACACCACCGTAAGGTGCATGGTGATCAATTTGGCTCCAAACAACATTGGAAAGAATTCGGCTGTTTGATTCATTGTTATATTCAATGACAGCCGCTGCCGTTTCATCACAACTTGTTTCTATTCCTAGAAGACGCATTTTAAACAAAACCTTATATTGAAGCTTCTTTCCTGTGTGCGTATCATGAACAGAAAAAGATGCAAAGTATTTCTCTTAGAATTGATTTTTCTATGAAAAATATGTGTTTTGGTATTTTCTTTGAATTTCATGATATTGTTGATTAAAAAATAAAGCTGTATTTTTGAGTACAAAATGCAAATGTGTTTTTAAAAACTTGTCTATTAAAGTCTATAATTGTAAATATTATTGAGAAAAATGAGATTTGGAAAATTTTTATAAAGTTATACTCTTTATAAAAAGAATGTAAAGCAAACGAAGATATTTGAGAAAAGCTTCATTTTTAAAACTTTTTTCATTTTATTATTTTATCATTAAAAAAAGTGTGCACAAAAAGTGACAGAGATGGTCGATTCTTCAAAACCAAAAGTTAAACCACATTATGCTGGTACGCGCCGTAAGAAACCAGTTATTGAACATGAAGCTGTTCTCCATGATTCAGAGGAAAAAATCCACAATTCTGTAGAATCTCATGCGCGAGAAAAACAGAATATGCAAGGTCAGGATAAAAGTACCTCTAGTACAACTTGGCTTTTTTTGTCCCTTTCTGGGATTTTGGGGGGATTCATTGCTTTGGGAATTTTTATGGGGCTTCAATGGGCTGGTCTTTTTCCTTCTCCTTTTGTGGCAAATTCTGTTGGGGGGGGAAAAGCTTTGCAGATTGCTGAAGCCGCAAAAAGTCAAGGTAAAGACACAAAGGAACAATTGAGCCGGGTCTTTAAAGAAATCGATATGTTAAAAACAGAGTTTTCTTCTTTTTCATCACAACAGTTTAAAACAACGAAAAATGATGAACTATCGAAAGAAGAAAGCAAAAAAGCTTTTGCAATTTTAGAGGAAAAAGTAAAAGCTCTTGAAGAAACTGTACAAACTTTTGTTAGAGAGTCGAAAGAGATAGAGACGGCTTTGTCTGTTGGGCAGAGCAATGCAAATGATCTTGCTGCGTTAAAACAACAGTTAGAAACACTACAGGAAGAAACTGCTGTTAAAAATAGTGAGAAAAGAGAAATAGATACCGCGCTTTTTACTGCAATTAGTTCATTAAAAAATGCTGTAGAGCGTGGTGGATCTTATAATAATGAATTAAAGCTGTTACAGCAATTATCGCCTTCGATTGATGGACTTGATGTGTTGCAAAAGACAGCTACTGTGGGTCTTCCAAGTTCAGCACAACTTTCAGTTGATTTTGCTCATGTTGCCGATGCAATTGTTGGTACGCAAAATCTTGTTGCGTCAGATGCTGGTTTTTTTGACCGAATTTTAGCATGGATAAAAGGGCTCATTGTTTCGCGACCGATTGGAAATGTTGAAGGGATGACGCTTGGGGCTATTGCGGCACGCATGGAAGTTGCCATTCAAGCTGGTGATTACGAAAAGGCTTTGAGCGAATGGCAATCATTGCCTCAAAGTGCAAAAGATGTTTCAATGGATTTTGTTAAGCAGCTTGAAAGACATATTGCTATTCAACAGTTGTTGCAGCAATTGTTATTGTCTGTGCAACAAGGATCTTTTAAAGCAACAAAGATGTAAATAGGCCCAAGATGATACGTGTTTTTATTTATATTTTTGTTGTTTGTATCCTCGGTTTAGCTTTCACGTGGGTTGCTAATCACAATGGTATTTTTGTTCTCACATTTTTGCATTTCAGATTTTCTGCTTCATTTCTTACAGTGTTAAGTGTGCTTATTTTGTTTTTTGTAACGCTGGTGCTTTTATGGTGGTTATTGTCTTTCTTTTTTTCTATACCAAGTACTCTTTCCAATTATTTGTATAAACGCCATAAAAAGCGCGGTTATGAAGCTCTTTCAAAGGGGATTCTTGCAACTTTTGCTGGTGATAGTATGGTTGCGCAAAAAATGGAAGCACGGGTTGCTAAATATCTTGCAGGAAAACAAGAGCCATTGGTAAAATTCTTACAAGCGCAAACCTTGTCTTTACAAAATAACTCTGTTCGGGCCATCGGTCTTTATGAGGAGATGAGAAAGGAAGATCCAACAAAACTGGTTGGACTTTATGGTTTGTTTCGTGAAGCGATGAAGAGTAAAGCTTATGAGGCAGCGCAACAATATGCCGAAGAGGCACTGACTTTATCGCCAGCACTTTTATGGGCGCATCAGGCGGTGCTTGATCGGTTAAGTACTGAGGGTAAATGGGATAAGGCACTTACTATTTTTGAGAGAACGCAAAAAGCTCTCCCGCGTTCTGTTCGCGCGACTCCAGAGCGGCAGCATATACAGGTTTTACTATTAAGTGGGCAGGCACTTTCTTTGTTTGATACACATCCTGTACAAGCACGTGAAGCCATTTTGAAAGCCCATAAATTGGCGCCTGATTTTGTTCCAGTAATAGTTATTGCTGCTGATATTCTTTATAAGTTAAATGAAACGCGTAAAGCGGATAAAATGATTATAGCGGCTTGGCAAAAGAATCCTCATCCTGATTTGGGGACGCTTTATCTTGAAAGAGAAGAAGGAGCCATTGGGCGATTAAAAAGGGCTAAGACACTTGCTTCTTATAATAAAGATGCATTTGAATCGGCTTTCCTTATTGCTAAAGCAGCTTTAGATGCTGGTGAGACAGCATTAGCGAGAGAGCAGGCAAAAAAAGCATTACAGTATCATCCACGGGAAAGTGTTTATTTATTGTTGGCAGATATTGAAGAGGCACAGGGAAACAATCAAGGTGCTGTGCGTCAATGGCTTTCTTTAGCACTTCGTGCTGAACGTGATCCAGTATGGATGTGTGATGGGTCCATTTTTTCTTCTTGGTCAGCGGTTTCTCCAATCAGTGGACGTTTGGGCTGTTTTGAATGGAAGGCGCCTCCCTGTATGCCTTCTCTCACATTAGAGGCGGACAATATTGTGCCGAAAAAGCAAGACAAAGAGTATGTTATGGGGAAAAGTGATGGTGTTGAAGATAAGAAGCTTGAAAAATTAACACCTATAGACGATTCTCTTTTGCATAATGCGCAGGTGGAGAAACAAGATATAAAAGAACAAGATGTAAAAATGTTCAGTCAAACTCACTTAAATGTTGATGATCCAGGGGTGAAAACAGAAGAAGAAACATCTTTATCGAGGAAAAAATTTCGTTTATTTTAAATTGCACCAATGTGATAATACAAATGTTTTCTCAGAAGAAACAATTGACCTAGAAGAAAAAATATCGTTAGTCTTGTCCAATAAAATTATTCTCTTATGCTTTAAAAATGAAGTTTTGCTTGGTTGCAGAGGTGATTGGTTAAAAAATGTTTTTACATCAGAGATGTCTTGATAAAAAACAAAAAAATAACAAACCAAGGATTGCTGTTGTTATTCATCGGCGGTCTACCTATACTGGTCGTTTAGGAAAATTTTTACAACAAAATGGTTTTGTTCTTGATATTTATCGTCCTATTTTTGGACAAAAACTCCCTGATACATTAGAGCATTATGCCGGTGTTGTTATTTTAGGGGGGCCGATGAGTGTGAATGACAGCGAAGCCTATATTGGTGAGGAAATTGATTGGATTTCGTTATCACTGAAGGAAAATAAGCCTTTTTTGGGTATTTGTCTTGGAGCGCAAATGTTAGCGCGAAATCTAGGGGGGCGCGTTGGTACAAGAAGTGATGGGACTGTTGAAGTCGGCTGGTATCCACTAGAAGCAACCCCTCAAGGGAAGGAATTGATGAATTGGCCAGAAATGGTCTATCATTTTCATGATGAAGGTATTTATGATTTACCGAAAGAGGCAATGCTTTTGGCAACAGGGCATACATATCCTACACAAGCTTTTCGTTATGGAAACAATGCATGGGGTTTGCAATTTCATGCTGAGTTTACACGTGCTATGATGCGACGGTTAGTCGTGCGTTCGGCACATAAATTGACTGAAAAAGGTGCTCAACCTGCTTGTGCACATTTGAAAGGTCGTTTAATTTATGATCAAGCTTTAAGCCAATGGTTTGAAGGTGCATTACACCAGATTTTTTGTGTACCGACCGCATTTGTGTGAGTGTTAGAAACACTATTTATTATCGTTCTTGTTGTGCTGTAAAACAGTATCGTTTAAGGCAGAGATAGAAAACTCATGTAAAACTTTACACATGAGGTATTTTTTGTTAGAAAGTGTAATGGATTTTCTTAAAAAGATCTTGGTGGGTGGACTTATGAGATACTGTACTTTAGAACGATGTATAGGAACTCCTTGAAGTGATCAGTAGATAAAATCCGGTCGATTAAGAAGTTGGATTGTTTATAAACTGACTGTGGTTAAGAATCTTTGTCCTTTTTAGGGTGGGGAGGAAGTTAAGAGATAAAGAAAGTTTTAATGTTGTCTAAATCCTTTCAAATACCGTCATCACAAAAGAGATTTTCTTTGAGCTATTTAATTTGTGGGCTCCTTTGTCTTGCTCTGATATTTATTTATAGCGCACTCTGGTTTTTTTTTCACGTAAAATAGAAGAGCAAGTTTCTGATATATTTGCAAAAGCGTCTTCCTATAATATGGCGGCGGTATGTGAGAATGTGCGCAAGGATGGTTATCCTTTACGTATCGGTGTTGTTTGCGACAATTTTCAATTTTCTTGGCCTTTACATGGGGTTTCTGTATCGACGGGGCGTTTGACAGCTGGTGCACCAATTTATGCACCTCATTTGGTCGAGTTTAATGTTCATTCTCCTGCATCAATTGTTTTTTCCGGACAAACTTCCATAGTATCGCGTTGGCGCAATTTGGTTATTGAAACAGAACCTTATTGGAAAACGGGTAAAACATTGAAGTTTATAGCTGAAGGGCTTGAAATTTCACCTCTTTCCTCTTCCCTTGAAGATCAAAAGCCTCAAGAAGCATTAGGAGAACAAACAACAGATAAAAAAACGACACAGGAAAATGTAGAAGATCAAGCATCTTTGCAAAATACGCATGACATGATTACTCAGCCGTTAGAGACAAAAGATATGCCTCAAAAAATAACGGCAGAATTTTTGCGCTTTGATCTGAAACATGAAAAGAATGATTTGTTGGGAAATATAACTTTTGACGGTTTTGATGTTTCTCTAGTTTTTACATCTTCTTTTGTTGATGTCCCAAAAATTGATGGTAACTTGAAAGTGATTTTAAATGACATCTCTTTTTTGTCTGAAGATGAAGGGAAAAATTGGCAACAGCGACTGTATGGAAAAAGTGGGCTTTTAAAGCAAGGTGAATTGACTTTTCATACAGGTGGTGGGTTACGTATTAGTGGACCTTTTTCTTTTGATGAAGAAGGATATTTGACAGCAGAATTCGAACTTGTCCATATTCAGCCCATGAAGCTTCTTAACACTTTGCAGCGCTTATTTCCCGCGCAGGACAATAATCTTCAAGCGTTATTTTTTATTTTGGGTGCACTGCCTAAAAATGCCGATGGCGCTCCCGTTCTCCCCTTGCTCATTAATAATGGGTGGGTAAAATTAGGTTTTTTAAAACTTGGTCGTCTCGCTCCACTTTAGGTTTTGTACCCAAGCCTTTTTTCATTTTTACCACCAAATTTCGATTTTTTCTGATTTTTACACTTTTTTTGCAATTTTAGAGTGTCAAAATCTATTTTAACAAAATGCGTATTTAATGGTAAAAAAATAGCTGTAAAAATAAAAAATTACCACTTACTCCTAACTAATCCCACCTCTTTTCACTTAGTACAAAATCTTATGTCAAACTACATATAGCAACAGTGTTTGTGTGGAAAAAGTGGCATTTTAAAGTATGCTGAATTGCCTTTTTATACAGGTAGTGTGGTGCCGTGTTAGGAACCTTTTTTCTTTATGTATGGAATTTTGAGCATATTGCAGATGTCTGTTTAGAGTGACCTTTGAAATAGGTAAAACAGCTTAGTTGGATGAGAATATGAAGTTGTAAAGAGGAGAATGGACGTCCGTTTTTACTGTCGTTTTTTATTCGATTTCACGTATTTCAAAAGCAGTTACAGTCATATCTTTTAAATAATGGATTAAGCATATCCTTTTGTTTCTGATGTTTTTTAATGCAGCCATATGTCTTCCACGTAAAACAGAATATATTTGTATTGCATATTTACGCATTTGTTAAAAAAATATTTCTCAGTGCTTTCTATTTCACGATGTTGCCTATGAATGGTATAATGATAAAGCCATTAAGCACCACCATCTTTTCGTTTATGGAGTAAGAAGCTAGAAGGGGGCATTTAGTTCTTTCTTTAATGTTTTTTATCTATACGCTTTTCTCATTTGCAATATGCAAGGGGCAATGCGTTTAATTGATTGAATATAAACAGACTTGAAATAAGAAAAACTTAGAATATCAGCTTCTCCTTCAACATAAAAATAATAAAACTATGATTGTAAATCAATATATTATATTTTTATGTTGAAGGATATTTGACAGTAAAATTTGAATTTATTTTTTATTTTAAGCGCTTTGTCTCAAAATGCGGGATAGCGCTTCCGTTCTTCCCTTACTAATTAGTCATGTATGGATAGAACGGGAGATTGAATGGGTTGTTTTGTATCTGCTTTAGGTTTTAAAGCCAGTATTTTGAAGTTGAGAAATCAATCCTGCTGCAAAAGTAAAACGAGAAATATTGAGATCATTTTCAATAAGGGCACTAATGCGGTTTGTAATGTTGTGAATATGATTTTCTTCTGTTTTTTTCCAAGTGTCAAAAGGATCTTTTTTCTTTCCATAATTTTTGAGGATTTTCATAACGATTTGCCGTAAGCTTTCAGAAACATTTTCTTTGGCTTGGCTTAAAGCCATACTATCATAATAATCTACTACAGGAATTATACGACTTGCTTCGTTAATGCGGTTTATACGAATGATTTGTGCAAGTGAAAAATAGATCTCTGCGGTTTTAATAAGATCACTGTTGCTTTTTTTTGCAATTAAAGAAATATCACAGATTGTTGAAGCAGCTTCTAAGAGAGCTAATTGCTTCGCTAATGCTTTTGGTGCTCCCTCTTCGCTGTAGTGTAATGCTTTTTCCTCAATCTTTTGCTTAATATCGTTGTCGTGAGAATGCATAAGCTCTTTTTCAATAATGCTACGGGCTTGCTTTATTGTTTTTACGATTTCTTCTAATGGACGTGAGAGATCTATGTTGTGTAAACCCCAACTGGTTGTTTCAAAGAGCATTGGGGTCATTGCTGCGTAGAATTTGTTTTGGACAAGACCGGGTATTTTATTATCAAGCTTATCAATTTGCTCAGACAATTGAGGAATTTCAAAACCATCGCGAATGGCAATGAAAACGCGAATAATATTTTCAGCTTTTTGTTCTGTTGCATCGTGTAGTCTATTAACAAAAGTGGGGCCTCCACGATTTACAATATCGTTGGCAATCAGCGTTGCTATAATATTACGACGCAATTGATGGTTAATGACTTCCTTCTTAAAATTTTCTTGAATTTGTGTTGGAAAATAGTTCAGCAAGGTTGTATTGAAATAGTGATCATCAACAATGGGGCTATTAGCAATTTCTTCTTTTAAGGTTAATTTAGCATATGCAAAAATAACAGCGAGTTCTGGACGGAGAAGACCTTTGCCTTGGGTTGTTCTTTGTCGTAAAATTTGCTCATCAGGGAGTATTTCAACTCTACGATCTAGAAGCTTTTTTTGTTCCAAATCGTGCATAAAGCGTATTTGATAGGGCAAATCAGTAGTGCTTTGATTTTCCGCCAAAGAAAGAGCAAGGGGTTGTAGATAATTGTTGCGCAAAACGAGTTGCTCGACTTGAGGTGTCATTTTTTTCAAGAGCTTATTGCGATCTTCGCGGGTTAACGTTTTGGCACGTAGTGCTGATGCAAGAACAATTTTGAGATTGACCTCAATATCAGAACAATTCACACCAGCAGAATTGTCAATGGCATCCGTATTGCATCGACCACCATTTAAGACATATTCAATCCGTCCGCGTTGTGTAACACCAAGATTAGCCCCTTCGCCAATAATTTTTGCACGCACTTGCTCTCCGGTAATGCGTATCGCATCATTCGCACGATCACCTACTTGGGCATCATTTTCTGTTGCTGCGCGGATATAAGTACCAATGCCGCCGAACCATAAAAGATCAACAGGGGCTTTGAGAAGAGCAGATATAATTTCAAAGGGTGTTCCTGTTTGTTTTTCGAAACCAATGGCTTGTGCTGCTTCAGGTGAGAGAGTAATGGTTTTTTCTTTTCGTGAGAAGATACCACCGCCCTTTGATAATTTGCTTTGATCGTAATCTTGCCAGCTGGAGCGAGGAAGTTTAAAAAGGCGCATACGCTCTGCATAGCTTTCGTCTATGCTTGGATCTGGATCAATAAAGATATCGCGGTGATCAAAAGCGGCAATCAATTTTGTTTGTTTGGAAAGTAGCATCCCATTACCAAAGACATCGCCAGACATGTCTCCAACACCGACACAGGTGAAGGGCGTTGTTTGAATATCCTGATCAAATGTTTCTCTAAAATGTCTTTTGACAGCTTCCCATGCACCTTTGGCTGTAATACCAATGGCTTTGTGGTCGTAACCTGCTGAGCCTCCAGAGGCAAAAGCATCATCGAGCCAAAAGTGATTTGCTTGGCTGATGGCGTTGGCGGTATCAGAAAAAGTTGCTGTTCCTTTGTCTGCTGCGACAACAAAATAGGGGTCAGGGTCATCATGACAGATGACATTGGGGGGAGAACTTATTTTGCCGTTAATTAGATTGTCTGTGATTGAGAGCAAAGCTGTGATAAAGTCTGTATAAGCTTGTTGTGCTGCTTCTATAATGAGAGCACGGTCATTTGTTTGGGGAAGCCGATGGGGATAAAAACCCCCTTTTGCACCTGCAGGAACGATAACTGCATTTTTAACTTGTTGGGCTTTGACTAAGCTGAGGACTTCGGTACGATAATCTAATGCGCGGTCAGACCAACGAATGCCACCACGAGCGATAGGTCCAAAACGCAAATGTACCCCTTCAACTTCCGGTCCATAAACAAAAATTTCTCGGTAAGGGCGTGGTTCAGGCAAATCCTCAATTTGGCGCGGATTTAATTTGGTGGCTAAAATACGCCGTGGACTTCCATCGTCAAGAGGCGTAAAGGCATTCGTTCGTAAACTCGCATCGATAAGGTTGCAATAACGGCGTAAGATGAGATCATCATCTAAACCAGACACTTTCCGTAATTTTTCTCCAATACGCTTTTGAATAACCTGTTGGCTTTTTTCCCGTTCTTTTTCTGTATGGCTTTGGTGAAACTTTAAATGAAATAAAGCATAAAGATCTTGGGTAATGTCAGGATAAGCATTTAAAGTTTGGGCAACGCGATCTTGCGAATAAGGAATACCAGCTTGCTGGAGATAGCGCCCATAATGGCGCAAAATAACAATTTCATGCCAATCAAGTTCAGCTGTTTGGGTGAGTGCATTAAAAGCGTCATTATCAGCATTTTGTGCCCAAATTGCCTCAAAGGTTTCGGCGTGTTTTTGACCGTTTTTTTCAAAATCGATATAGAGCTGGAAAGTACTTTCCAGCTGCATATCATGAAGATACACAGAGTGCCCATAGCCATCTGGTAATTCAAGGGTTTGTTCGGCAATAACGCGAAACCCCATGTTTTCAAGGAGTGGTACGCGTTTGGAAAGGGCAAGAGCTTCATGGCGGTGAAAAAGCCGAAGAGAAATAGTACGTTTTTCTTTATTTTGTGTGTGATAAAAGTTCACGAAAAGGGGCTTCTCATCATGAAGATTTAAAATATGTCCTGCATCGTTAATAGCGTCTTCAGCTGAAAATAAATCACGATAGCTGTTGGGAAATTCGCTGGCTAGACGTGTTTGTTGCTCTGTTGTTTTCTGAGTAAGAGCGATGGCTTGAACGCTGTCTTCCCAACTTCGTGCAATCGAACGTACATGTTGTTCAAGTGTGGAGCGCTCGTGAAGGGGAACAGTCTCGTTTCCTTTGCGATGGATGATATAATAGACACGTATAAGGGTGCTTTCCAAAAATAGCGGATAAGATTCAAAAAAGTCGCCTTTATAGAGCTCAACAAAATGTTCGCCAACTTTTTCACGCAGGCTGCTGCTATATTGGTCACGCGGTACGTAGACAAGGATAGAAACAAAGCGCCCAAAAGAATCAGTGTGGGCAAGAACCCGTAAACGTGGGCGCTCATCTAATTGTAGAATAAGTTTAGTGTTTTCTGTCAATGTATCAACATCAGAGCGAAACATTTCATCTCTTGGATAGGTTTCTAAAGCACTGACGAGTGCTTTTCCTGAATAATCGGCGTGATTGTGTCCAAGACGTTGAATAATAGTTTGGGCTTTTTCTTTTAAGAAAGGAATTTGCAAAATAGAACGTGTATAAGCTGAGGAGGTAAAAAGCCCTACAATGCGTAATTCTCCACAGAGTTGTTTTTCTTTATCAAATATTTTAAGACCAATATAATCGAGCCAGACAGAACGGTGAATTTTGGAGCGACTGTTAGCTTTTGTCACGATAAACAGATTATCGCTTTCCATGAAGGATAAAACTTCTTGAGGAGGTTCTTTCATACTTTCATCGTCAACAATATGAATAGAAGCATCCGTGAGTATACCAAGTTCAATATTACTCGCTGTAAAGGATTTTAGGGGTTTTTGGTCTTTGATGAAGTTGTAAGTGCGCATACCAAGGAAAATGAAATTATCGTCCATTAGCCAGTGAAGAAATTCAATAGCCTTTTCACCTTCTTGTTTGTAGTGCGGGGGAAGGCTTATTTGGTAGGCATGAATATGCTTTTTAACTTCTTCAAGCATAGGTTTCCAGTCTTGTACAGCAGCATTAACCTGTTCAAGAACTAAGATGAGTTCATTTTCAAGTTTTTGTATTTGCTGTTTGTTTAATGACTCGATGTGAATTTGCATCAGACTGATGCGTTTTCCAGAAGTACAATCAAGAATAGGGTGCGCAATTAAATAGATATGGTTTTTGTGTTGATTGAAAACATTTAAAATAGAATCGAGAAGGAAGGGTTTGTTATCATTGACAAGCGTGATGGCGGTTATAGGCTTGTTATTACGGGTCAAATTTTGGTCAAAGTAGATAGTATTTTTTCCCGTCTGATGGAGATTAAAAGCTTTTACTGCGATGGCTGCGGCTTTTTGAAGTTCTTTATTTTCGTAATAAACAATATCTTCTTCATCTGTTTGAGCAAAAAGGATTTCTTCTATTTTATCTTGGGTGTTTTTTGTTTCTGTTTTTTTTTGTTGCAACACATTCACTCTCCCTTTTTGCTCTTAGGGGTCTTCTCTTCTCTTTTTAAAAGCAGACCATTATATTTTTGTATACTGTAACACCTTCTTCTTGAAGAAAATAGCTCTTTATTTGGAAAGAATGAGTTTGTTTTTGCTGTTTTTTAGTAATATTTTGTACTTTAAAGAAATATTTTGCTTCAAGGAAAGGGCACTTTTAGTATTTTTGTATGTTAATAGTTTGTTTTTTAAAATATACAAAATGAAAGTAAAAAAAGAAGCAAAAGTAAAGAGAGAATGGCGCGTTTACCAGAAAGACTTTTAAGTGGTTACCAAAACTTTATAAACAATCATTTTTTATATAAAATAGCAGATTATCAGCAATTGGCGATTGAGGGGCAGAAACCTGAAGTTTTGGTCATTGCTTGTTGTGATTCGCGTGCAGTACCAGAAATGATTTTTGATGCTAAGCCAGGGGAAATTTTCACTTTGCGCAACGTGGCGAATGTGGTTCCTCCTTTTTCTCCTGATGACCAATATCACGCAACATCAGCAGCTCTTGAATATGCTGTGCAATTGCTTAAGGTGAGACATATTGTCGTTTTTGGTCATGCCCATTGTGGAGGCATTCGTACTGCTCTTAATGAGACATATAAATCTTTATCATCAAATGATTTTATTGGTCAATGGATAAGTCTCTTAGCACCAGCAGCAGAAATCGTTTTGAATAATAAGTCGCTGTCGTGGCCAGAAAAACAGACGGCATTAGAGCAGCTTTCTATTCGCCATTCGTTGAGAAATTTAGAGACGTTTCCGTGGATAAAGCTTCGCAAAGATCAAGGTTTTTTGACATTGCATGGGGTTTGGTTTGATATCTCTAGCGGAAAATTATGGAGTATAGAACAGGAAACAGGTTGTTTTATGCGTGTTGAAGTTGAAAGTTTTGAAGTATAGTATTTGCTGTTTTTATTTCTTCGTATAAAAAGACATTTTATGATAAAACTTGACAAAGCTGGGGTTTTATTGTTTGAAGGAGCAAGCTTTCAGTGACAAAATTAACTTGGAGCCACCGACTGAGACCCCAGTTTAAGGGTATAAAGAGATCTCAGAGGTCAACATCCGACGGCGCGATGCGTTCTCGGATGTTATTTTGGTTTGTTTGTTATGCAACAATGAGGTAAATGATGTTTGAATCCTTGCAAGAGCGACTTGGTTCTATTCTGTCTCATTTGACGGGACGTGGCGCTTTATCGGATCAGGATGTTGTAGAGGCGCTGCGTGAAATTCGTCGCGCTTTATTGGAAGCTGATGTTGCTCTTGATGTTGTACGCTCTTTTACCGATAGGGTTCGGGAAAAAGCTGTTGGGGCCGAAATCGTTAAATCAATTAAACCAGGCCAAATGGTGGTTAAAATTGTTCATGATGAATTGGTTCATATTCTTGGAAATGAAAGCGTTCTGAGTGATTTAAATGCACCAGCTCCAGTTGTTATCATGATGACTGGTTTGCAAGGTTCCGGAAAAACAACTACAACAGCAAAGCTTGCAAAACGTTTTACTGATAAGCATAATAAAAAAGTTCTCATGGCGTCATTAGATACACGCCGTCCCGCTGCACAGGAGCAATTGCGCCAATTGGGAGAACAGGCAAAACTTGCAAGCTTGCCTATTATTGCGGGTCAGCTGCCTGTTGATATTGCATCACGTGCCGTGCAGGCTGCTAAATTAGGTGGTTATGACGTGCTTCTTCTTGACACAGCAGGACGTAATCATATTGATGAAGCTTTGATGCTTGAATTGGCTGAAATTAAAGCATGTGCCCTTCCTCATGAGATTATGTTGGTGGCTGATAGTTTGACGGGGCAAGATGCCGTTCATCTTGCTCGTTCTTTTGATGAGCGTGTAGGGATTACAGGGATTATTTTAACACGGATGGATAGTGATGGGCGTGGTGGTGCTGCTCTTTCTATGCGTGCTGTTACAGGTAAACCAATTAAAGCAATTGGAACTGGTGAAAAAATAGATGCCTTAGAAGAATTTCATCCCAGTCGTATTGCTGATCGTATTCTCGGAATGGGGGATATTGTTTCTTTGGTTGAAAAAGCTGCTGAAACAATGGATCATGAGAAAGCTGCTGCTTTTGCAAAAAAAATGCAAGCCGGAAAATTTGATCTGAATGATCTTGCAGAACAGTTGCAGAAAATGAAAAAACTGGGTGGAATGGGCGGTATTATGGGCATGTTGCCAGGAATGGGGAAGGTCAAAGAGCAGATTGCGGCTGCGGGGTTTGATGATCGTTTGTTTGATCGTCAATTGGCCATTATTTCATCTATGACACTGCAAGAGCGGGCGAATCCAGAGCTTTTAAAACATAGCCGCAAACAGAGAATTGCTAAGGGATCTGGTACAACGGCAGCTGATATTAATAAACTTTTAAAGATGTATCGCCAAATGGCTGATATGATGAAAGCCATGGGTGGTAAAGGAAAAAGTGGTTTGATGGGAAAAATGTTGGGAGGACTTGGTTCCAAAATGGGTTTTGGTGGTATGGGAAATTTGGGGGGGGATTCTCCAGCTATGCCTGATTTGTCAGGATTGGATCCAAAGCAATTCTCAACGCTTCAAAAGCAAATTGAAAATGGTAATGGAGAGAAGTTCTTGCCCGGACTTCCCAAGCGTGGACCTATATTTCCTGGTCTTTCCAATGGCATTGCCGATAGGGGAAAATTTCCTCAGCATCCTAAGAAAAAATAAGATGTGAAGAGGGAAAGGAATATGATGCAGGAAACAGTATTAAAAGAATTAGCACATTTACGAGCATCTATTGATAATTTTGATGCAACTTTGATTCATATCTTAGCAGAGCGTTTTCGTTGTACGAAAGCTGTTGGGCGCTTAAAAGCGCGTTATGATTTGCCTAAAGTAGATCCTCTGCGTGAGCAATATCAGGTAGAGCGTTTGCGGCAATTGGCTATGGATAGTGATCTTGATCCTGATTTTGCTGAAAGATTTTTAAAATTTATTATTAAAGAAGTTGTGAGTCATCATGAAGTTATTGCTGAAGAGCAAAAAACAAAAAAGTCAATTTAAACGAAAGCCAGAGCTGACAATAGGAGATAAAATATGGCATTGAAAATTCGTTTGTCCCGTGGAGGTTCAAAAAAACGTCCTTATTATCATATCGTCGTTGCAGATGTTCGTAGTCCGCGCGATGGGCGGTTTCTTGAGCGTGTTGGTGCATGGGATCCAATGTTGCCTAAAGATGGACCGAGGGTAAAACTTAATGAAGAACGTATCCAATATTGGCTTGGGCAAGGGGCTCAACCAACAGATCGCGTTTTACGGTTTTTAGATGCAGCTGGCTTGAAAAAGCGTCCAACTCGTAATAATCCACATAAAGGTGAACCGGGTAAAAAAGCACAAGAACGTATAGCAGCAGCAAAGCAAGCGGCAGAAGAAGCAGCGGCAGCGGCTGAAGCAGAATCTGCTTCAGCATAAGAAGCATGGTTGTTTATCAACGTGTCTTTAAAAGCTTTAGAAAAATAAATATTATCCGTTTTTGTTTATCAAAAACGGATTTTCTTTAAAAAGTGGCTTGTTTAAACAGCGCTGGTTTTTTAAAAATCAATGGTTTTAAAAGTCAATAGCGCGGCCTTTAATTTCCCAGTCTCCATAGCGGGAAGGGTCTTTTCCGCCGCGTCCGCCGTTTTCTGAAGGTTGTTCTTTTTTTGCTGCGCTTTTTCGCCTTTCTTCAGCTTCTTTAAGGGCGCGTTGTGCTGCGGGAGAAAGAGATTGCTGTTTAACGACAGTTGCGTTTTTTTTGCTTGTATTCTCATCTTTTTTATTCATTTTACACCTATTCCATTGAAGAAGCAGAAAGAAAACACCATCATATAATATTGATTGACTTTTATCATGGAGTTTTTTGAGTAATGAATATAATGCGTACAGCCATGCTTTTGGCTTTTTTAACTGCTCTTTTTATGGGAGTTGGTTATCTTGTTGGAGGGGGCGGTGGCATGGTCATTGCTCTTTTGATGGCAAGTGGTTTAAACTTTTTTTCTTATTGGAATTCGGATAAAATCGTTTTACGCATGTACGGGGCGCGTGAAGTTGATCAGCATTCAGCACCAGTTTATTATAAGATTGTAAGCGATTTAGCACAAAGGGCTTCTCTTCCTCAACCAAAGGTTTATGTTATTGAGAATGCACAGCCAAATGCTTTTGCGACGGGACGTAATCCGCAAAATGCTGCTGTTGCTGCAAGTACTGGGTTGTTAGAGCGGTTGAGTTCAGAGGAAATTGCCGGCGTTATGGCGCATGAGCTTGCACACATTGAGCATCGTGATACCTTAACAATGACTCTAACCGCGACGATTGCAGGGGCAATTTCAATGCTTGGTAATTTTGCTTTCTTTATGGGAGGACCGCGGAACTCTTCAGAAGATTCTCATGGCGCTGGGGCAATTGGAGGATTTATTGCATTGCTCGTGGCACCTTTTGCAGCGATGCTGGTGCAAATGGCGATTAGCCGTACGCGGGAATATGCTGCGGATCGGAGAGGGGCTGAAATATGTGGTAATCCTTTATGGTTGGCTTCGGCATTGCGTAAGATTGCTGATGGGGGACGTGGGGTATATAATGAAGAAGCAGAGCATAATCCAGCAACCGCGCATCTGTTTATTATTAATCCTTTGAGCGGTGAGGGAGCGGACAGTCTTTTTTCGACACATCCAGCAACTGCAAATCGTATTGCTGCTCTTTATCAGCAAGCAGAAGAGATGAAAGGGGCTCTTGCCAAAAGTGTGGGATGGAATAAAGAAGACGCTATACATGAAAAAAGCAGCGGGATGAGCTATGCGGATTTTCATAGTGGTCAGGCTCATACATTAGGTGAGCAAGAAAACAGTCCTTTTCAGCGTGTTACAAAGCGTCCTTCTTGGCTCCGTTATGAAAATTCAAAAAGATCTCGTTCATAGAGTTATTGAGGGATTTTTTAAGGAAATAGTGATATAAAGGTGGTGTTTTGAAACACAAAAAAGCGGGGCATGTGTCTGAAAAAAATGTTCCAGGGTTAGCTGTTCGACAGGTGTGTGTGCGTCTTTTGGGGGCAGTAGTTGATAAGTACACGCCTCTGTCTGGTTTGACGGATAATGAACACGGACATCCACAATATTTAAAGCTTTCACAGCGAGATCGTTTGTTATGTCGGGCTATTTTAACAGCTTCATTGCGTCATCGAGGGCAGATTATGGCGGCTCTCTCACGCTTTTTGGCGCGTCCTTTGCCTTCACAAGCACTTTCACTTCAGCATCTTTTGCATATCAGTGTTGCACAAATTCTTTATCTTGATATTCCCGATCATGCGGCTATTGATTTAGCTGTGCGTGTGGCGAAACTTGATCCTCGAATGCGCCGTTTTTCAGGGGTGGTGAATGCTCTTTTGCGCAATGTTGCACGTGAGGCAGAGCCTTTACGTCAACAAGTTCCTACCATTGAAGGTGTGCCAGCGTGGTTTGGACAGCTTTTAATATCAGCTTATGGAACAGAAAAGGCGCATCAGATTATAGCAATTCAAAGTGTGGAACCCCCTTTCGATTTGACAGTGAAATTTGACAGTGTTGGATGGGCTAAAAGGCTTGGCGGTGTGGTGTTGCCCAATGGTTCTGTTCGATTAAATCGTCTGGAGAGTTCTGTTTCTGATTTACCAGGCTATAGTGAAGGAACTTGGTGGGTTCAAGATTTCGCTGCAGCGTTGCCTGCTTGTTTACTAGGAACACTTCGGGGTAAACGAGTTGCTGACCTTTGTGCGAGTCCTGGGGGAAAAACAGCACAATTGGTTTTACAAGGGGCAGAGGTGACAGCAATTGAGCTTTCTGCTAACCGCGTAAAGCGTTTAAAAGAAAATATGGAACGGCTTCGTTTTTCAGTTCACATTTGGCAGGGTGATGTGAGAAATTTCCATCCCACACAGCTTTTTGATGCGGTTCTTCTTGATGCTCCTTGTTCTTCTACTGGAACGATCCGTCGTCATCCAGATATTTTATGGACGAAATCGAGGGATGATATCATCAAGTTAGCGGCGTTGCAAAATGATTTACTTGTCGCAGCAATTTCCTTGGTAAAGGTGGGGGGACGGATTATTTTTTCCAATTGTTCATTGGCAAGAGAAGAAGGTGAAGATCTTATTGAAAAAATTTTATCGACACGCAATGACATTGTTTTAGAACCTATTTATCCAGGGGAAATGGGAGCACTGGCACATTTGCTTTGTGGGGGGATGTTACGTACAACGCCTGCGGATTTTTGTCATAAAAATTTTGATGCTGAGAAAACCGTATTTTTAGGAATGGATGGTTTTTTTGCTGCGCGCTTACGAAAAATTGCTTAATTAACGCTTCATTTACAAAAATGGTCGAAATTGTATTTGATTCAGCATAAATGGAGATGAAATTTTGGCGGTTGCGGTAAAAGCTCCTCAGGTAAAAGTGGCAGCCTGTATCGATACGATACAGAATATTATGCGGCGTTTATGGGTTGGACCATTGTTTCGTTGGCGGTTTTCAGGGTTTCGTCCTCATAAAATTTTAGCGCATCCCATGGATTTGCATGTAGCAGACCCTATGATGGCGCATGAATTTTATCATGGTCGTTTTGCTTTTGCTGGTCACATTGTTCATTCTGGTGCTGTTTCGCCGTTTGCATTGGTTCCACCAACGCTAGAATGGGAAGCAGCTCTACATGATTTTCATTGGTTGCGCCATATGGAGGCAGCAGGAAGTGATTTAGCTTCTGCACATGCACGCTCTCTTTTAGAAGATTGGTTTGACCATGCTGGAAAGAAGGTAAAAGGGCTTGCTTGGAGTGGTCCTGTTGTGGCGCGGCGCTTGATTTCATGGATTTGTCATTCGAAAATGTTGTTAGAAGGGGCAAGTGAACGGTTTGAAAAACGCTTTTTACGTGCGCTTGGTTTGCAATTTCGTTATTTGCGCGTAACAATTTGCAGTATGGAGCATGATGACCGACGTTTACAAGCAGCAGCGGCTTTGACGTTCGCATCTCTTGCTTTGCCTGTTTCTGTGGCAGTGAAAAAAAAGGTACAAACCACACTTATAAAAGAGCTTTCCCGTCAAATCCTAGTTGATGGTGGGCATATTTCTCGTAGTCCTGTTATTTTGCTGAATTTGTTATCGGATTTATTGTCGTTACGGCATCTTTTTATGCGTAGCAATGAAACAGCACCACGTATTTTGATTGATTCTGTTGAGCGTATGTTGCCAGCTTTACGATTCTTTATCCATGAGGATCAAACGTTGGCTCATTTTAATGGGGTTGGTCCCCTTGTGTCGGAACGGTTATCGTCCCTTTTGAAGCTTGATGAAACAGGAGGGCATCCTTTTAGTTATGCCCGTTATTCAGGATTTCAGCGCTTAAAAGCCAATCAAACAACAGTGCTTGCAGATACAGGAAAGTTTCCACCCCGCTTTGTAGCACAGCAGGCTTGTTCGGGGTGTTTGTCTTTTGAAATGTCTTCACAAGGGCACCGTTTTATTATCAATACTGGTGTTAATCCTGATGGTCGGGAAGATTATCGACATTTAGGGCGTGTTACTGCAGCACATTCAACAGCTACGCTTAATGATTGTTCAGTGGGTGCTTTTTATCATAAAAAGAAAAATGGCGCGCCATTTTTGTTTGATGGACCCAGGGAAGTTCAAGTGCGCCGTATAGAGGATTCAGAGAAGACGGGTTTTATTGCGAGTCATAATGGTTATGTGCGACCTTTTAATCTTATTCATGAGCGTGGTGTTATTTTGGCGACAAATGGAGATATGATCGAAGGTTTTGATCGCTTTTTTATGCCAAATAAAGGGGGAAAGAGACACAAGAGTGTGCAAAATGAACAAAATCATGTTGCTGTTCGGTTTCATCTTCATCCACAAGTTGAAGTTAACTATGATGGCAAACGTGTCTGTTTAGCCGTAAAGAACGAGAACGTGAAGAGCGAACAAGTATGGTATTTTATATCGCCTGATGCAGATATTTTTCTTGAAGATTCGATTGATTTTGCAGAATTAACAGGTCCACAACGGACACAACAGATTGTTTTATATTTTCGTCCTGCATTTCAGGAAAAAGTTCGTTGGCGTTTTATCCGTAAAGCGTTTGATAAAAAATCAGAACATTGTTCCAACCCATAGTATATTGCGTTTTATCTTCGTGGCGCAAAACATCATCGTTTATTGTGGTAATATTCTCAAAATTTGAAGATCATATAAATTTTATACATGAAGCATTTTGTTAGAGTATAGGTTGGATGTTTTTAGGCAAGGTTTGCTCATAGAATCTCATGAGGTGATGCTAAGAGAGAGGGATTGGCTCCCGAAAAAAGAGTTTTTAACAGACCATTGTTGACAGATGAGTACTGGTTAAGGATCTTCATTCTTTAAAGATGCGGAGAGAAAATAAAGCTGTTGCTTATCTTCGATAAGTTCTTAAGTGTGCTGTTGGGATCAATATTTCTCTCTGAGAGAGTTGCATTAATAGGGTTACGTTCCTCACAAAAAACAGAGCGCTATTTATTGCATATTCACGGACTTATATTAAAGAAAAATCCCTTAATACTTCCAAGCCTATTTCGCGACGATGTCTGTGATGGGTATAACGGTAAATCCATGAAGCACCTCATCTTTACGCAAGGAGCAATTCGGCACTATCACACTATTTATAGTGCCCAATATTTGTAACAAGCTCTTAGCATTAGAGATGGTTCATAAGAGGCATTTTTAGAATTTTCTTAATAGTTTTTATCCACACAGGACCCCCCGCTTGTAACGTGCAAGCGAATGGTTTTGGTTGATTCAACACACATAGATTTTGAATGGGAGAATCTTCGGTATTCGGGGTTCTAATTCAATATGAATAACGCTAAATTATTAATCAAATATTATACATCACAGAAGCACTGAAAATTCAAGAAACAATACATAGCAGCGCCCGAAAAAGACAGCCCCTCCGCTCTTTGTTATTATACTAAAAATGAAGTCATAATAACAAACCACAAAATGCGTGTTTTTTCATAGCAAAGCACTCTCTCAAATGCTTCAAATAACTTTTATAAAGATTTACGCGAATAACGCCGTGCAATCGAATCAATATCACCTCGACAAATTCCAAGATCGCTGAGTTCATATGTTGAAAGACAACTTAATGCATTAACGGTTCGACGATAACGGCGCCAATTACTATAAAAACGTAGAATATTCATATCCTCTACTCAAACTTTTCATTTCACTCTTTAGGTTTAAGAATAGAGCATATTACTAAAAAGAGTTGTGTTATAATATCATAACAGGTATGCATCTACATACAAAATAATACCCTTTTAACATTTTGCTCATGTGAAAGGGAAACCATTAAAAATATTAACAACGACAATATAGTATCCCTAAATAATGATTAAATTATGTGCATTTTCTGTGGTGATAAACTTCTTCACGAGTAGATTCTTTGGATTGAATAACTGCTTCCATTTCAACAGTTATCAATAGTCATATGATGATTATGAACAGTTCCTTGAAACATTTGTCTCATATGAAGAGGAAATTAGTAAAATTATTAATGGCGGAAGTGTCGTGTTCCTGTAAAAACCATCGCTAAACCCTGCGCATCAGCAGCCGTGATAACTTCTTCATCACGCATGGAGCCTCCTGGTTGAATAACTGCTGTTGCTCCTGCTTCAGCTGCTGCTAATAAACCATCTGCAAAAGGAAAAAATGCATCTGATGCAACAACCGATCCTTTTGTGAGATTTTCTGTTAAGCCTGCTCTTTGGGCACTTTCTGCTGCTTTACTTGCAGCAATTTTTGCTGAATCGATGCGGCTCATTTGTCCGGCTCCAATTCCAACTGTTGCGCTATTTTTCGCGTATACAATAGCATTTGATTTAACGTGTTTTGCTACACGAAAAGCAAATTGAAGATCACGCATTTCATCTTGAGTTGGTGCCCGCTTTGTCACTACTTGCAATTTAAGATCATCAACCACTACGTTATCACGCGATTGCACTAAAATGCCTCCTGCAAGTGTTTTCGCAAGAAGTCCTGCACAGCGTGGATCAGGAACTCCACCTGTAATGAGCAAACGAAGATTTTTTTTCTTGGCAATAATTTCACGTGCCGCCATTGTGGCATCAGGAGCAATAATCACTTCTGTGAAAATTTTAACAATCTCTTCAGCACATTCCTCATCAAGGGGTTGATTTAAAGCAACAATTCCACCAAATGCCGATACATTATCACACATAAGAGCTTTCAAATAAGCTTCTTTCAAATTTTCTCCTTCCGCAACACCACAAGGATTGGCATGTTTAATAAGAGCGACAGCAGCGGTTTTTTGCGGATCAAATTCTGCCACAAGTTCAAAGGCTGCGTCTGTATCATTCAGATTGTTATAAGAAAGCGCTTTGCCTTGTAAAAGTTTTGCTGTTGCAATACCAAAACGTTTTTCATTATTGCGATAAAATGCTGCCTGTTGATGTGGATTTTCTCCATAGCGCATAACACTTTCAAGATGACCAGAAAAACTCTGCCACGATGGAGTTTCAATTTTTAAATCCCGTGCAAACCACGATGCTATTGCCGTATCATAAGCAGCCGTGTGTGCATAAGCGCGCATTGCTAGCTGATGACGCACAGATAAGCTTAAACACCCATTATGCTGCTTTAATTCAGCTAGAATCGAATCATAATCTTTTATCGCTGTTACAACACCGGTATAAGCATAATTTTTTGCCGCGGCGCGAATCATCGCCGGTCCACCGATATCAATATTTTCAAGAATCGTTTGTCCATCGGCTCCCGATAGGATCGTCTCTTCAAAAGGATAAAGATTCACCACCAAAAGATCAATTCCATGAATGCTGTTCTTTTCCATAGCTTCCCTATGGCTAGGATCTTCTCTTACCCCTAACAAAGCACCATGAATCAAAGGATGGAGTGTTTTTACACGCCCATCCATTATTTCAGGAAATCCAGTAACTTCAGCAACATCTTTTACGGGTAAACCAGCCGCTATGAGGGTTTTGGCTGTTCCTCCTGTTGAGATTAATTCAACATTGTAAGTAGCATGGAGGGCTTGTGCAAAAGCAACCACACCCGTTTTATCAGACACAGAAAAGAGAACACGACGAACCCGATGAAGATCAGGTATGGGAAAATTTTTGGCAACAACACCCATAACAGAAGCCTTAAAAATGAAAGAGTTAAAATTCTAGTAAAACACGCTTATACGTTTATAGCATAAGCCTTTAGCAAAATACACTGAAAGGATAAACTGTCTTTTTAGAATATAGGATACTCACCTTTTTCTATTATCCTGTAAAAACCTCTCATTTGAGGTGTGATGATAGGTATAAAAGTCTCGTTGAGAAATTAAATGTTTTTTGTTGCTTATAACTCAACATCTCATCTTCATAGCACTTTTGAAACAAAAAATGCGTCCGTATATTCTCTGCTATATTAGCTTTTATACTATATGAAGGCAAAAGTATTGCGTATATGAATTGGATTAATCTCTGAAATGGGAAACAATCTAATGAAGCAAGAATATAAAATTATAAAGGCAAAAATGAGTGCCTATCTTTCCTATTATTTTTAAATTTGGCTTTATGTTTTTCAAAAGCGTTTATGACAATGTTTTTAAGAGTGAATTTTTTATAGAGTGGAGATAATGCATTGCTTCACATTTTTGGGCATTACATTTTTAATGAATAAACCCTCATTTTATAATGGTTTTTTAAAGAATGTCGCGTAAATCTTTTGTGGATGGTATAAAGTTCATTGTATGCCTATGATCTTTATTTAACAAAGGCGCAAGTTGGTAGATTCTATTCTCTTTATCAGTTTTCAAGATTCTAAAAATTTTTGTTACTTGAGATGGAAAAGGTATTTTTTTAGTTTTTTTGCCGTAGCAGAAAAAGAAAACCTCCTAACACACCAGCAGCTAAAATAAACCACGTGATTGCATAAACGAGATGATTATTTCGAAAATGAATAATCGTAAGACCAACGACGGGAAGATTTGCTTGTGGAGATGTTTTTCTGGCATCAATGAAATAAGGAGCAACAGTGGACAAACCAAGTTTTTGTGCCATAGCGGGGAGATCGCGCGTGTACCATAAATTTTTGTCAGGATTATTTTTACGCGGGAAAAATCCATTTTTTTCACTCATGCGTAATAAACCTATAATCGTTGTTTGTTCTGTGTCCGTGGTAGAATTTTGCTGAGATGAGGCATTTGTATGCGATTTCTCTGAGTTTTGAAAATTATTACGTTCATCCATGGGGATAAAGCCACGGTTGATAAAGATCAGTGTATTATCAGCAGTTTGTAAAGGAGTCAAAACCCAATAGCCTGTAGTATTTTGAGCGGCAGCAGTGACTAAAATATTTTTATCTGTTAAAAATTTTCCTGTGATAACAACAGGTTGATATTCATTTTTTTCAAAAGTAATATCTGACCATTGATTTTTTAGGGGGGCTTTTATGGGGGGCAAATGAATGCGCTGATTGGCACTGGTGATAAGATTTGTTTTCCAGTTTAACCGTTGTACTTGCCATATACCTAATGCACTGAAGAGAAGAAAAAAACAAATACATAAAGTCCCAAACAAAAAAGAAGAAAAACAGCAAGAATTTCCCTGAAGCTTTGTCATGGGGGGCTCTTTTTTGCTCATGATTTATGCTTCCTTTCGGGACAATAGGCTTTTATTCTAACATGGTATGTATTTAAAAAAAACATTTTGTACGCTTTTTGGCAGAATTTGCACGCCTTAATTGAGAAAAAAGATGAAGAATGAGCCCGTAAGAGATGAAAAAGGTTTTATAAAAGACTTGACCTTTTGTTGTCGACCCCCTATTAGAAAGAAACTTCCCAATGATGCCCGTTCAAGGTTGCATTGTGCGTGTTTTGCGTTCATTGTGTCTTTTGGGTATGGGAATTTGAAAGTTTCTTAGAGTTTAAGGGTGAAGTTTATGTCTCGTGCATGTGAATTGACAGGGAAGACGGTTCTGTATGGTAATAATGTTAGCCATGCAAATAATAAGACTCGGCGTCGTTTTTTACCAAATCTTTGCAATGTGACATTGATTTCAGAGGTGTTACAGCAAAGTTATCGCTTGCGTATTTCAGCAAGTGCATTGCGTTCTGTTGAGCATCGTGGTGGCCTTGATGGTTTTTTAGTCAAAGCAGATGATAAAGAGTTGTCGCAACGTGCGCGTTTGCTAAAACGCCAAATCATTAAGAAAAAAGCTGAGCAAGAAGGTGAGCAAAAGGCTGAACAGGCAGCGTAATTGTTAGCGCCATTCTTTTTGGTTTATTAACGCTTTGATTTCGGTTTTCTGTTCTAGAAGTTAAGTTTTTTGCAGGTTGATCGTTTCATTTTATTTGGTTCCATATCCCAGGTTAAAAAAAATGTCTTCAAGCGGTCCTTTATTAGAACAGCAAAAGAAAAGGTATGTTGTTTTTTCTATTTTTGCAATGTGCCTTGCTGTTACGGCTTCTAATATTTTGGTTCAATATCCTGTCTATTGGTTTGATTTAAATGAGCTGTTGACTTATGGGGCTTTTACCTATCCATTTGCTTTTCTGATCAATGATTTGACCAATCGCTTTTATGGTCCATCTGCGGCGCGGCGTGTGGTCTATGCTGGTTTTTTTGCGGGGGTCTTTGTTTCTTGGATATTGGCGACACCACGGCTTGCACTTGCTTCTAGTTTTGCATTTTTATTTGGACAACTCCTTGATATTGTTGTTTTTACTCCTTTACGACGTAAAACATGGTGGAAAGCACCTTTAGCAGCAGCGTTGGTTGGTTCGGCTTTGGATACAGTGCTGTTTTTTGCTCTTGCTTTTTCTAGCTCTTTTGCTGTTCTTGATAAGATAACAGGGTACGCTGATAGTTCACTGGTGGAGAGTACTGTTTTGGGAGGAGTAGGCATGCCAGTTTGGCTCTCGCTTGCTTTTGGTGATTTTTCGGTAAAAATTATTATGAGCCTGTTTATGTTGATTCCCTATGGAACAATTCTTAATATTGTAAAGCTTCCTCTTTATCAAAGTCATTCAAAGAATGATTCTTCTTTTGTTTGTAACAAATAATGATCTTTGTTTTTTTGTTTTGCTAAAGAAGAGAAGGTTGTGCGTTATGCTTCTGCGAACAGAATTTGAGTAGATTCAAAAAAGGGATTTTGATTCTTTTCTCAAGTTGTATTTATCCATACATCATCTATGCTTATGATGTGTAAGGAAGTGCTTTTGACTGATTCAGTATGAGATAAGAGCATCTTATCAGTATTAAAAACAGATAATCAAGCTCTTATAAAGGATCAAAAATGTCTTGTTAAGAATTGTGATTTCTTACTTATGATTATTTGAGTTATAAGAAACTTGGTTCTTATAAAGGAAAAAACATTTCGATAGACATTTGGGTAGTATATAAATAGAAAAATAAATACCAATGGTATCAAGTCCTTTTTGACAGTTTTAAAATTGGGTTATACTGGTATTTATCATTATTTTAGTAACAAATGTTTGTGCAGATATGTTAATGAATTTACAATTTGTTATAATGCGATCTCTGTAGAATTTGGTAAACGCTTCGAGTATTTATTTTAGACAATTGTAGGTTAGAAAATGCGATACTTGGAGCTGATAGTATGAATAAAATGATAAATCAAACAGATCATACAGAGGCTTTATTTGATAATTTTGTATTAAATTCCTTGAAAAAACAGAGAGAGACTAGGGAGTTGCCTATTGTAAAATCACCTCTTCGTTATCCGGGAGGGAAAAGTCGTGCTGTTCCTATGATTATTAATAACTATATAAGGAAACAGAAAACTTTATGTTCTCCTTTTGTAGGAGGCGGTTCAATTGAATTAACCTTAGCAAAAAGAGGAACAAGGGTTTATGCTTATGATGCTTTTAAGCCGCTTGTTATTTTTTGGCAGATGCTTTTGAAAGCTGCTTCAGCTCTTGCAGAAAAAGTAAGAGAATATGAAGATATGACTCCCGTAATGTTTTATAATCTCCAAAAAACTTTTGGGAATATTAAAAATCAATTAGAGATTACTGCTGTTTTTTCTTACTCTTAATTGCTCTTTTTTCCGGAACAATACTTTCTGGCGGTATGTCTCCAGGACATCCTCGATACAATTATCGTTCTATTGAATGGCTTAAAGATTTTAAGATTGAAAATTTCACAATGGAACACAGAGATTTTACAGAAAGTATTCCTAAACACTCTAACGATTTTCTTTATTGTGATCCTCCATATCTTATTAATCAAAAACTTTATGGTCAAAAAGGCGATAAACATAATTCTTTTGATCATCAATTTCTTGCTGAACTTTTGAGAAAGCATCACAGATGGGTTTTATCTTATAATGATTGTGTGGAGGTTAGAGAACTTTATAAAGGACATACAATACTTAATCCTGAATGGACTGACGGTATGGGAAACAATAAAAAATCAAATGAACTCGTAATTTTGAGTAAGGATCTTTAGGAAATTGCCTGAATCAGGTAGAAAATGGAAAAGCCTTTGAATTGCTTTGCCATGGGTTTTAAAAAAGCCACAAAGGCTTCTATAGAGTTTAATTCGTCTTTTCAAATAGCGGAGTCTTTTTATAATTTATTTAATGATACTGAAAAAAGGCTTTTAAATCTTGCTTCTATTGAAGCAGCCGTTTTCTTACAGTTACATGATAAAAATATTAGAAACACGAAAACTATTGTTCTTCAGGAAGATTTTGCGGGGATCAAAGGAGATGTCCGTGATATCATTTTAAAAGTTCCTGAAAATCACATTGGTATTTCTGCAAAACATAATCATAGCGCTATCAAACATCCTCGCCTTTCCAGTAAAATAGATTTTGGTAAAGAATGGACAGGTTATTCTTGTAGCAGCGTTTATTTTAATGAAATTAGACCTATTTTTGATTATTTAGCAGAGCTTAGAGATAAGAAGATGTTCTTTAGAGATATAGAGGATAAAGACAGCAGAGTTTATCTTCCAATCCTAGAAGCTTTTTCTAAAGAACTTCAAAGGCTTTGTTTAGATTATCAAGATAAATTTGTGAAGCTATTGTTTCAGTATGTTATAGGTTCTTATGATTTTTATAAGATTATGATAGATACAAGATCTAAACAAAAACGGGTTATTATTCAGTCTTTTAATTTGAATGGCACTCTGGGATATGGTCGTAAATGGAAAATTCCAAGCAAAATTTTATCAGTTGCACTAAAACCAGAAAGTAAAAACAAACTCATTATAATTTTTGAAGATGGTTGGAGCATTTCTTTTAGGATTCATAATGCATCCAGTAAAGTAGAAGCTTCTTTAAAGTTCGATATTCAGTTTGTGGGATTATCTTCTCAGGTTGTTAGTCATCAAATTCCGATGGTTTAATGCCGATGGTTTAATGATGGAGATAATTTTTTAAGATGTAATTGTTGGCTGTTTCAAGGTAAGTTTATTTCTTATGAATATGAGGCTTTTTATCACTAAAAAGTATTTCTAATTGTTTTGTTATGGCGTCGGCGAGTTCTTCAGCATTCATAATTGTTACAGCACGTTGATAATAACGTGTGACGTCATGACCAATTCCAATGGCAATGAGTTCGATGGGGGAGTGTGTTTGGATTTCTTGAATCACTGCACGTAAGTGTTTTTCTAGATAATTGCTGGAGTTGACCGATAGTGTCGAATCATCAACAGGAGCACCATCAGAAATGACCATGAGGATGCGACGTTGTTCACGCCGTGATAAAAGGCGTTGATGAGCCCAAATTAAAGCTTCTCCGTCGATATTTTCTTTTAATAATCCTTCTTGCATCATTAAACCTAAATTGCGTCGTGCACGACGCCATGGGGTATCAGCACTTTTATAGATGATATGGCATAAATCATTGAGGCGTCCAGGATTATGGAATTTGTTTTGAGTAAGCCATTGTTCGCGCGATTTTCCTCCTTTCCAAGTTTTAGTGGTAAAACCTAAAATTTCAACTTTGACACCACAACGTTCAAGAGTTTGTGCCAAAATATCAGCACAGCTTGCGGCAACGCTAATGGGGCGTCCGCGCATTGAGCCAGAATTATCAATGAGAAGTGAAACAACCGTGTCCCGAAATTTGGTGTTGCTTTCCATTTTAAAAGAAAGGGGTTGCATGGGATCAATAATTAGACGTGGAAGCCGTGCTGTATCAAGATACCCTTCTTCAAGGTCAAAGCTCCAGTTGCGATTTTGTTGCGCCATCAAGCGGCGTTGGAGACGGTTTGCTAAACGTACAACGATGTTTTGAAGATGATTGATTTGCTTATCAAGATAACGGCGTAAGTGATCTAACTCGTTTTCAGAACAAAAATCTGTTGCTTCCAAAATTTCATCAAATTGACGGGTGAAGATTTTATAATTGCCAAGTCTTTCCATTTGTTCCGAATCGGAAAAAAGGCGTTTGGGTCTGCTCGGCTTTTCTTGCCAAGGTCCATTTTTTTGCTCGCCGTCAGCTTGATCGTTGTTGTTTGATTGTGTCGCTCGTGTTTTTCCGTCGTCTTGCACATCACTTTCTTGTTCAGTGCTGGTTTGTTTTTCACTTTGAGCGTGTTTTTTGTTTTTACTCTCTTCTTCTTCTTGGTCTTGAGGTTCATATGCGTTTTTTAATTTTTTATTGTTTTCATTGTCAGAAGTTTTAGCTTGTTGCACTGTCATTTTGAGTGTAGCAAGCATTTGGCAAACAATCTGTGCAAAAGCTTGTTGGTTGTAAATATGATGTGGGAGTTCATTGAGTTCTGCTGCTGCTTTTTGTTCGAGTTCTTGACGCCACAATTCTAAGACAGGACCTGCTTCTCTTGGAGCTGTGCGCTTTGTTATTTTTTCACGCAATAAAAGTGCAATCGCTTCTTGGATGGGGGCTTCACTTTGGTTGCTAATCTTATGATAATGGGCTCTTTTGTATTTATCGGCGAGCATGACATCAAGATTTTTTGCAAGCCCCTCCATGGCTAAAGTACCAATTGCTTCAACACGTGTTTGTTCTAAGGCATCAAAGACAGCACGTGCTTCTGATTCTAGTGGAGAAAATTGCATGTGAATGCGGTTATCATGCCATGCTTTGCGCAGAGCCATGGAATCACCTAATCCGCGGGTAATGGTGATGTCTTTATTCGTTGCGTATTGAGGTAATTCTGGTAAACGCGCACAACTTTCGCTTAAAGATGGTCGGTTATGACTAAAGGAAACTTCAAGGTTTTTTGTGCCTGCAATTGCACGCATACAGGTGGAAAGTGCTTTTTTAAAAGCTTCAATATTAAGAGTGTTGTTGGAAGAGTCCTTTGCCGGATTTTTGTTGTCGCCAATATCGGTAGCCATGAGTGACAGATTCCTTAAGGCGAAACACCATGAATGAGTGATTCGGGAAGCTCTTGTCCAAAGGCGCGTTGATAAAATTCTGCAACAGTGGCACGTTCGAGTTCATCACATTTATTGAGAAAGGTTAATCGGAAGGCAAAGCCGACATCTTGAAAAATTGTTGTATTTTCTGCCCAAGTAATGACGGTACGTGGACTCATGACAGTTGAAAGATCTCCATTGATAAAAGATTGGCGTACCATATCAGCAACATGAACCATTTGTGAAATTGTCTTTTTTCCCTCAGCCGTTTGAAAAGATTTGACCTTTGAACAAATGATATTAACCTCTTTATCATGGGGTAAATAATTGAGTATTGTAACAATAGACCAACGGTCCATTTGAGCTTGATTGATCTGTTGGGTACCATGATAGAGACCGGTTGTATCACCAAGACCAATGGTGTTTGCTGTTGCAAAAAGACGAAAGGCTGGATGTGGAGAGATGACACGGCTTTGATCAAGTAAGCTTAGTTTTCCAGAGGTTTCAAGAACGCGTTGGATGACAAACATAACATCGGGACGCCCCGCGTCATATTCATCGAAAACAAGAGCAATATTATTTTGATAAGCCCATGGCAAAATGCCTTCTTTAAATTCAGTGATTTGTAAGCCATCTTTTAAAACGATAGCGTCTTTTCCTACAAGATCGATACGACTTATATGACTATCGAGATTAATTCGGACACAAGGCCAGTTGAGGCGTGCAGCAACTTGTTCAATATGTGTTGATTTCCCTGTACCGTGATAGCCAGAAACCATTACACGACGGTTAAAGGTAAAACCTGCGAGAATCGCTAAAGTTGTTTGCTGATCAAAAAGATAATCAGGATCAATATCAGGGACATGGGGGGTTTTTGTGCTAAAAGCAGGAACTTTCAGATCTGTTTCAATATGAAATAGATCGCGAGCAAAAAGTGTAATATCGGGCAAATTTTCAACGGTAAGATTTGTCATTGTGTTTCTGGAAGGGAGAGGACGCTATTTATTCATTAGAAACGATACAAGAGTTAGAGTATTTATGCAATGCTTTATAATGAGAGCCTTAGATATTGAAGGAAGATTTTTTGCGTATTCTATAATGTTTTGAAAAAAAGTAATATCTTGCGCAAATAATGGTGGTCTAAATGAAAATAGGCTCATATAAGCGCGTATTTTTAGCACAAACCAGACTTTTTTAGCAAATTATAAGCATGTAAAACATCACGAAAGCGCTCTTCTGAGGCACGATTACCACCATTGGAATCAGGATGGTGCTTTTTTACCAACTCTTTATATTTCATTTTGATGTCTTCTGCTGAAGCGTTTGCCTGTAGTCCCAGTGTATCAAAAGCTTTTGCTTCTAAGGGCTTTAATTTTCGTGAGAAGTTATTGCTTGAATGCCGCTCCGTAAAAAGCGTGAAGGGATCGCGCATGCGATTTTGATAGGCAGCTGTTCCAGAGCGAATTTTTGCATAATTAGCAGCTGTTTTTTTCGTTGTACCATTGCTTAGATCTGTAGGCCATGTCGGGCGATGTCCTGTAAGAGCATCCTTTTGAAATTTTGCGATATCTTTATTGCTAAGACCAGAGAAGTAATTAAAATTTTTATTATAGGCGCGTACGTGTTCAATACAAAAATATAAATATTGTCCTTCGTGATTTCGACCTGCTGGTGCTTTATGGGATCCTGTTTTTTCACAACCTTCCCACTGGCACTGTTGCGCTTCTGGCTCAGCTTTTTGTTTTTTATTTGAGCTTATGCGAATTGAATCGAATAATTTAGATGTTATTGTCATATTCTTGGTTTATGCAAAATTGATTAATTTTACAAGAATTGACTTTTGAAAAATTTGTTTTCACACTTAATTTTATTATGAAAAAGGTGTATTTTTGCACGTTCATTTTGTTTGAGGAATGAAAAATGTTTATAGAAACAATAATCAAGAGAAAGCTTCAGGATGCTTTTCATCCGCAAAAGCTTGAAGTGATTAACGAAAGTCATCTTCATGAGGGGCATCCTCATAATGAACATGCTTTTGATGGTAAAGGAGAAACACATTTTCGAGTGAAAATTTTATCTTCTTCTTTTTCCAATATGACACGCGTAGAAATACATCGAGCGATTTATAAAGTTTTACAAGAAGAGTTAGCTACTTGTGTCCATGCTTTGGCACTTGAGGTTGAAACACTCTAATTTTTTGATGAGACGTTTTTAGGAACGGGGATGGGCCTTTTGATAAATTTTTAACAAATGGTCTGTATCGACATGGGTATAGATTTGTGTGGTGGAAAGACTAGCGTGCCCAAGAAGTTCTTGAATCGTGCGCAAATCTCCTCCCCGTGATAAAAGATGGGTGGCAAAAGAATGGCGCAGTGTGTGAGGCGTTGCAGTTTCTGGTAAACCAAGACTTGCTCGTAAGTTGCGTACAGTTTTCTGAATAATGGCGGGTTGTAGGGGACCGCCTCGCGCTCCGCGAAATATGGGTTGGTTATCTCTTAAAGGATATGGGCAACATTTGAGATAATCTTGTACAGCTTCGTAAACAATTTTGATGAGAGGAACAAGGCGTGTTTTTCCGCCTTTTCCTGTTATAAATAAACTTGTTTTTTTAGGATCAGAAAATTGTTCTGGTGTGAGGCTTAAGGCTTCTGATATTCGCATTCCACAGCCATAGAGAAGCATGAGGACAGCCGCATTACGAGCGCTAATCCAAGGTTCATTTTCTAGCTGGTTTTCTTGTTTGACTATGTGAAGTGCTGATTTGATCGCTAAAGGTTTTGGGAGCGATTTTGGGTGTTTGGGGCTTCGGATAAGTTGAGCCGCAGGGACATTGACGATTCCTTCACGTGATAGGTACTTGAAAAAAGAACGTATGCCTGCCACTCCGCGGCTTAAAGAGCGAGCACTTACATTGTTTGTACGCCGATAAGCAAGATAAGCACGCAAGTCACTGATGCGTAAATGAGTAAGATCCGTAAGGGTTGGTGTATGGCTTAAGTGTTGACAGAGAAAAGACAAAAATTGCCGCGTATCACGTTCATAGGCTTGCACTGTTTGTGCCGACATACGACGTGTTTGGACGAGACACTCTAACCAATTTTTCCTTGCGTTTAAAATTGCATGGTCTGCTGGAATGAGAGGAATATTTTTATCTTTTCTCTTGTCGTTTTTTATAGGCATTATCTAGTTGAGAGTTTCTTTCTTTTTAGATTTTTCATCGTTAGAATGACCATTCTTGTTTTGGGGTTGCTCTTCACGATTGATAAGTTGCTTTTCACCTTTGAGAGAGAGTATTTTTAAGAGATTGTGTGTTGACATCAAATGCGCAAAAATTAATCCTAAAAAGCCATTTTTATGAAGTTTGGCAAGTTGGCTTGCTGATAATTTATTCAATTTTTCTTCATCAACAACCCAAAAATGTTCCAATTGCGCTGAGAGACCTTTATCGTTTTTCACATTGATGGATTTTTGGCTTAGAAGATCCATTTCCACAAGAGCATCAATAAACTCAGAAGTTTTCTCCATGGCGATTTTAAAACTTTCAAGAAAACGAATACGTTCTTCCATAAAAGGAGAAATAGAGCCGTCGGAATTAAAAAGTTCTGTTCCTGCAACTTCATTAAACATACCTGACTGTTGATCAAAGCAAACAGAAAGTTCTTTTTCATTGCTAATTTGTGCTAGAACAAAAGGATAGCGACGGACAAAAGCGGGAACATAAGTATTGGTTTTCCAACTTTTATCAGAAGCGATATAGTCATTTTCGTCATTAGAAAGACCTACAAGAGCCGCGGATGTGTAGTGCCGTTTTTTTTGTTCATCTTCGGCACACATAAATAAAATAGGATAGTCTAGTGCTGCTTGAAAATATTCAGTACTTGCTAAAGGAACCCAGTGAGTATCCTTGGCAAAAGACATATCACTTGGAGGAGCAAATTTTAGATTTTTATGGGAAACTTTGTTGATTGGCGTGATATCTTTGTAAAATAGCATAATATTTGCCATAAGACTTTCTCCTTTATTAATTTGTTTTTGTTACCAAGAAAGGTCTTTTAGAAGATTGTCTCATATGGCAACAAGATTGAATAGAAAACTATAAGATTGAAGGGTTCATTTTTGAGAGATAATATTTTTTCATGAAGTATAATAAAGAAAAGCTTAAAAATAAAGTCTATCTTGCCATTATTGGTATACCTCATGGTATAAAAGGAGATGTTTTTGTTAAAATTCTAAGTGCTGAGCCACAGCGTTTCAAGTCTTACAGCAATCTTTATGATGATATGGGGCGTTCTTATGAAGTTGTAACTCTTCGAATACAAAAAAACAAGGCAATTGTACGTTTTAAGGGGGTAGAAAATCGTAATGTTGCTGAGTCTTTAAAAGGTATTCGCCTTTATGTGATGCGTGATCAATTAATTGATGATTTGAAGGAGGATGAGTTTTATCAAGTTGATTTAATAGGCTTGTGTGTTCAAGATTGTGGGGGAAAAGTCTTGGGTGAAGTGTGTGGTTTCTTTAATTTCGGGGCTGGTGATTTGCTTGAAATACGTTTGAATACGGGTAAAAGAGTTTTTATTCCCTTTAGTAAGGTGGCGGTACCAGAAATTTGTATGGATTCTGGTTTTCTTGTTGTTGATCCCATGGCAGCTGGTTTAAGTGATGGGGGAGACAATGATAAAAAGGAAATAGCTTGAATCTAAAAATAAAGATGAAGGTAAAAAATAACCGATTAATTTCGTCAATAAAAAGTGGAAAGTGTGGAAATATTAAAAATGCACTTTTGAGCAGATATTGTAAGCACTTTATCTCGAGACAGTCCTGAATTTTTAGAGTCTTTTTTTAGTGCAAGTATTTAGAAGGATCGTATTGAATAAAGCGCATATCAAGGAGATTCAATTTAACGTTATAGCGTTAAATATTTTGTTTGTGCTATTTTTGCTATTAAGAGTCTGTTTAAGAAAATAAGGATGAGAAATAAAATGAAGTTTCAGGCGCGCGTTTTAACCCTTTATCCTGAAATGTTTCCTGGTTTTTTAGGGTATTCTTTAGCAGGGCAAGCTTTAGAGCGCGGAATTTGGTCACTGGAGACAGTACAGATTAGGGATTTTGCTATGGATAAACACCATAGCGTTGATGATACACCTGCTGGTGGGGGGGCTGGTATGGTAATGCGGGCGGATGTATTGGCGGCTGCTCTTGACTGTTGTCCACAGGATTCGCCAAGATTGTTGATGAGTCCACGTGGGCGCCCTTTTGACCAAGCTTACGCGCATAGCTTGGCTCGTGATACGGGTGTAACATTAGTTTGTGGACGTTTTGAAGGGGTTGATGAGCGAGTCATAGAAGCACGAGAATTAGAAGAAGTCTCTATTGGTGATTATATTCTTTCAGGGGGTGAAACAGCCGCATTGGTTATCTTAGATGCTGTTATACGTCTTCTTCCTGGAGTGATGGGGAATGCAGCTTCTGCAAAGTGTGAAAGTTTTGAAAATGGCTTACTGGAACATCCGCAATATACACGTCCTTCTCTTTTCGAAGGGCGGGGTATCCCGCCTGTGTTGCTCTCAGGTCATCACAAAGCGATCGCAGATTGGCGTCAAAGGCAAGCCGAATTGTTAACACGTCAACGTCGCCCTGATCTTTATGCGCGTTATGATAAAAATCATCAGAAAACTTGATTCATATGATAAGGTGGTGTATTGCATGGCTCTCTTTTTAGAGAGTTTTTTATAAAAGGTTTTCTGTAGTTCCAAAATTAAAATGAAGGAATGGTGTATTCGCTCCTGTGTAAGGCATAGCCTAAAGAGCTTCTTATTCTTAATAAAGGCTTTTTTGGTAAGAGTTGAGCGCTCTGACTGTTCGATAAAGAACATGAAGGATAAAAGAAATGAATATTATCGCACAACTTGAAGCTGAACAATGTGCAAAAATTGAAGAAAAACGCCAATTTCCAGCCTTTCAGCCAGGGGATACAGTCCGTGTCATGGTGCGTGTGACGGAAGGTACGCGAACGCGTGTTCAGGCTTACGAAGGTGTTTGTATTGCGCGTTCAGGCGGTGGGTTGAATGAGACCTTTACAGTACGCAAGATTTCTTATGGTGAAGGGGTAGAACGGGTGTTTCCTGTTTATTCTCCGTTGGTTGAAGGTGTTGAGCTGGTGCGCCGTGGTAAAGTGCGCCGTGCAAAACTCTATTATCTTCGTGGTTTGAGAGGTAAAGCTGCACGTATCGCTGAAAAGAGAGATTATCGGAAAAAAGCTGAAAAGGTTGTTGCGAAAGTAGAAGCAGCAGCTGTAAGCACAGGTGTTGAAAAGCAAGTTGCTGAGTAAAGATTATATCGGCTAGACTTTATGCAAAAGCGGCTTTTATACCGCTTTTTTGTGTCTTTTGTGATTCGTTTTGTCTTTTAAAAGGCTTGGAGGGGACATAAAAATGTTTAATCTATCAATTTTTGCCTCTTTTTATTCATAATAACGGGTGAATTTAGATATCATTGCATATATCGTGGATACTCAAAAAGATCAGTTTAATCTGAAAAAATGCCTATTTATATCTGAGAAAAGATGTTAGACCTTTGACGTGAAGATAAAATTGTATTAGATTAAAGCAAGTTTTGCGGATTATATCCGTGGAGCAATCGGTTTTTTTATGCGTGACTTTTAATCCGTTATTTGAGACAACCGACCTGTAATATTGGTATCTTGAGATGCCAAACAAGTGAAAACGAGATAATATATTTAGTCGTTTTATGCGGTTTTTCTCGTTCATTGCGGTTGCAGTAAAAACCAGGTCAGGATATTTTATGACAGAGACAACTAGGATAAAAGAGCGCCCTCGTTCCCCTCATATAAGTATTTATCGTTGGACAATTACTATGGCTATGTCCATTGCGCATCGCATTACGGGTATGGTACTGTATGTTGGAATGGTCTTTCTTGCTGTTTGGTTAATTGCTATTGCGTGTGGGGAAGAGGCGTTCAGAACGGTTCACGAGATTTATAGTTCTTGGTTTGGATTGTGCATCTTGTTTCTTTATACTTTGGCAGGGGTTCATCACATAGTTGGTGGTGTTCGCCACATTGTTTGGGATCTGAAGCCTTGCCTTTTGGCAAAAGAAAAGGCAACAGTCACTGCTTGGGCGACAGTGTTTATTTCTCTTATTGTTACTTTTGCGATTTGGATTATTGGATATACCGTTGTTTAGCTGGGGGTGAAAAGAGATATGAAAAAAGATTTTCGAACGGAACTTGGAAAAGTACGGGGGCGTGGCAGTGCTCATGAAGGAACAGAGCATTTTTGGCTAGAACGTTTGACAGGGTTTATCAATCTACCACTTTTGATATTTTTTATTGTTCTTATTCTTTCGCTTGTGGGAAAGGACTATAGCATTGTGCGTGCAAGACTTGCACATCCTATTGTTGCTATTTTGATGGGATTGATGACTTTTTCGGTCCTTTATTATATGAAACTTGGTATGCAGGTGGTGATTGAAGATTATATTCCACGTGAAGGTTTCCGGATATTCTTTTTGACGTTAAATATTTCATTTTGTTTTCTCATAGGTGGTATCATTATTTTTTCTCTTTTGAAAATTGCATTAGGGGGTTAAACAAGTATGGCGGGTACAGGATCATCTCTGGGCGCTAAAGCAGGTAACGCCCCTTATCGCACTGTAGATCATAAATTTGATGTTGTTGTTGTTGGGGCAGGTGGTGCAGGATTACGTGCAACGCTTGGTATGGCGGAACAAGGATTAAAGACAGCTTGTATCACGAAGGTTTTTCCAACTCGCTCGCACACGGTTGCAGCACAAGGGGGGATTGCTGCATCGCTTTCAAATATGGGACCTGACAATTGGCAGTGGCATTTATATGATACCGTGAAAGGTTCTGATTGGTTGGGTGATACCGATGCAATGGAGTATTTGGTGCGTAATGCACCTGCTGCTGTCTACGAATTAGAACATTATGGCGTTCCTTTTTCGCGGACGCAAGAAGGCAAAATTTATCAACGTCCTTTTGGTGGACATACGACACAATTTGGTGAAGGTCCACCTGTTCAGCGTACTTGTGCAGCAGCTGATCGTACAGGCCATGCCATTTTGCATACGCTTTATGGACAAAGCTTAAAGCATAATGCGCAATTTTTTATTGAATATTTTGCACTCGATCTCATCATGACGGATGGGGTTTGTACGGGGGTTGTGGCATGGAATCTCGATGATGGTACAATACATCGTTTTTCTGCCAAAATGGTTGTTCTTGCAACCGGTGGTTATGGACGAGCTTATTTTTCCGCGACATCGGCGCATACCTGTACGGGTGATGGTGGTGGAATGATCGCACGCGCTGGATTGCCACTTCAGGATATGGAGTTTGTACAATTTCATCCTACAGGGATTTACGGTTCTGGCTGCTTAATTACAGAAGGAGCTCGTGGTGAAGGAGGCTATTTAATCAATTCTGAAGGTGAACGCTTTATGGAGCGCTATGCACCCTCCTTTAAGGATTTGGCTTCACGTGACTTGGTTTCGCGTTGTATCACACTTGAAATTCGTGAAGGACGTGGCGTTGGACCTAAGAAGGACCATATTCATTTGGTTCTCAATCATATTGATCCTGCAATCTTGCACGAACGTTTACCGGGAATTTCGGAATCAGCACGGATTTTTGCAGGTGTGGATGTAACAAAAGAGCCTATCCCCATCTTGCCAACGGTTCATTATAATATGGGTGGGATTCCTACCAATTACTATGGGGAAGTTCTCAATCCAACGGCTGATTCGCCTGATCGTATTCAACCAGGGCTGATGGCGGTAGGGGAAGCAGGATGTGCTTCTGTTCATGGAGCTAATCGCTTGGGGTCAAATTCATTAATTGATCTGGTGGTGTTTGGTCGTGCTGCTGCCATTCGCGCGGGTGAAGTTATTGATCGGAATGCAGAAATTCCACCCATCAATGAAGAAGCTGTTGACGAAATTATAGCGCGTTTTGATCGTTTACGTTTTGCGCAAGGGGCGATACCAACAGCTCTATTGCGTGAAAAAATGCAACGTACAATGCAAGAAGACGCGGCAGTATTTCGTACAGAAGATTCTTTGCAACAAGGATGTCAACGGATGAATAAAATCTGGGGGGAATTGTCTGACCTCAAAGTCACAGATCGTTCTCTGATATGGAATTCTGATTTGGTTGAAACATTAGAGCTTGAAAATCTCATGGCGAATGCAATCACGACTGTTCATTCTGCACAAGCCCGTTTAGAAAGCCGTGGCGCTCATGCTCGTGAAGATTATCCAGAGCGTGATGATAAAAACTGGCGTAAACATACGCTTTCACATTTGTCAAAAGAGGGTAAGGTGACGTTATCATATCGACCTGTCCATGTAGACCCGTTAACATCTGAAGCTGATGGTGGGATCGATTTAAAGCGCATTGCACCTAAAAAACGGGTTTATTAAGGGGAGACACGAATTATGGTACAAATTAAGCTTCCCAAAAACTCTCAAGTAAAACCGGGGAAGGTTTGGCCTAAACCTGAAGGTGCGACAAAACTGACAGAATTTCATGTTTACCGTTGGTCGCCTGATGATGAGAATAATCCTCGTCTGGATACTTATTACGTAGATCGTTCTGCTTGTGGTCCAATGATTCTTGATGGGCTTTTGTTTATTAAAAACCATATTGATCCAACTTTGACACTTCGTCGATCTTGCCGTGAAGGCATCTGTGGTTCATGTGCGATGAATATTGATGGAACCAATACATTGGCTTGTACCAAAGGTATGGATGATGTAAAACACCCCATTAAAGTCTATCCTTTGCCTTCCATGCCGGTTGTTAAAGATTTGGTTCCTGACTTGAATCGTTTTTATGCGCAACACCGAGTTATTGAGCCTTGGTTACAAACAGTTTCTCCTGAACCTGCAAAAGAATGGTTGCAAAGTCACTCCGATCGCCAAAAAATCGATGGTCTTTATGAGTGTATTTTGTGTGCGTGTTGTCAGACTTCATGTCCAAGTTATTGGTGGAACGGTGATCGTTATTTGGGCCCCGCTGTTTTGCTTCAAGCTTATCGCTGGATTGCGGATTCACGTGATGAGATGTGTGGTGAACGTCTTGATAATTTAGAAGATCCTTTCCGCCTTTATCGGTGCCATACGATTATGAATTGTGCGCAAACTTGTCCAAAGGGATTAAATCCAGCGAAAGCGATTGCTGAAATTAAAAAACTCATGGTTGAACGCCGCCTTTGAAAATTTACTGATTGATGAAAATAAAGCGCAAGGTAGAAAATTGTATCTCCTTTTAGCAATTAAATCTCTAAAAGAAGATCGGCTGCTTATGGGGGCGCAGTAGCTATAATCATTCTAAAAGCGCAGTAATCTCTAAAAACTAACCAATCCTTGTAGGAGAAATCCTTGCAATGGCTGAGCAGAAAACTCATAGTTGAATATTATCTTTGAAAATTAACCGATTAACGAACAGTAAAAAGAAAAATAGAAAATTGTGCGTGTTTTTCGTGCTTCTCGAAACTTAATCTCTAAAAATTTATTGGCTTCTATGAGGCGGTTAGCATAGTTATTATCACCTTTAATAAAGGCATTAGCCTTTCGGGTAGACGATACTTTAAATAGCGTTCTATATAAAAATAATAAAATCAATATGCCATGTGTTTTTATTTTTATTAAATTCGTATCAGAATTTGCACTTTAATGCAGATTCAATTAATCATTTTTTATAAAAAAGATAACTCTGTATAAATATAGCACAAAAAATAAATGCTGATACAAATATTATAACGCATGTAAATTATTCAAATGAAATACAAAGGAGTAGTCATTATGACAGTTCGTCATTTTACGATACGTTTATTATAATATCGAAAACATTGCTAATATTCAGGGATTAGGAATTTTTGATAACATCATTATATATTTAAAGGTCATATTTTTTCTTTTAAAGATTGGATTGTTAATCGCATTAAAAAACAAAATTTATAGTTCTCAAAATGGAGAACGAAAAATCCCTATCTATTGTAGAGATAGAGCATACAGTTAAAGGGGCAGTAATTTAAAACTATTGTAACATCATAGATTTAAATTCATTAAAGAGCAGATAAGACGTTTTAAAAAATATCAAATTTATAGTTTTTTCTAAAAATTTAGAAAACGGTAGTGAGAATTCTAAGAACACGTGTTGCGAATGTAGAATAAGGGATGTTTATAGGTTAGTTTGAGTTGAATGAATTCAATCATCAAAGCAAATATGTTATATTTTGACGAGTTTCGGAGGTTTTGATTTTATATGTTTTTATCTATAAAAACATAGAGATTTCTAGGTTTAGATCTTATTTATTATGTTTTGGTATTTATTCTGTTGTGCCATAAAACACTATCGTATTTAGGATGTGGTAATTAAAGTGGTTTGAAATCTGCTAGGCGAAGGGGCGGATTGTTTGCATATTAGTTTGTGTGTTAAGAGGCTTCGTCCTTTGAGGTGTGATAGGTGGAGTCTGTTAGCCAATTACGTAAACGAGAGCGAAATCTACGTGGACAGGTTTTTAGTCTAATCTCTCTTATATATTGTGATAGGAAATTCACCTTAATAAGGACCATGACCGGTTACAGAAAAAAGAAATCATTGCGAAAAAACAAGCGTGTTTGTTTTAAAATTTTTAATGCTTCTGATCATAAGGGCACGCGAAATCTCCTGTAGTATCACGCAGACCTTTCATATTCTCGAGCCAAGAATTGTCTATATATCCTCTTCAATCTGATCTTCACGAATTGATGTAAGAGATGGGTACGAGCACCTGTAAGAATAAGCAGACGCAAAGCCAGTTGTATCATTATTTTTGCTTTGCAGAGTGCTTGATAAAAATCTAGAACATTTCTCCAATTCATTGTCGGTTTATTAATGACTTTATGGCGTTGTTTCTCTAAAAGAGCTTTTGCTGTTGCAGCTTTTACCTATCAGATGGGAGTTAAGAGTATTACTTATCTCTCTGTTGGCATAATCTCTGAAACCGGTATACAGTCTCCTAATTTTGGGGGAATATGAAGCTGTAAAGGTGTAAACCAGTTTCCATTTTAGTTCAGTTTTATGACTTTCAAAAGCGTCTAGAGTAATGTCTTTTAAATAATAGAGATTACGCATTGCTTCACGCTTTTGTTTCTCTCGTTCTTTAAAAAGATCACAAATAAGATCACAACCCTTATGCAAAACAGAACGTCCCAAACCAAATACACTTGGCTTGTCAATTTATGCGCTTGTTTTGAAAAAACCTTTCTTTAAGGTTCCCAAGCTCATTTTGCGACAGTGCTTGTAGATGGTATAATGGTAAAGTCCCGATGAACAATATACAATTTATAGAGCATCTCTATATCCACACTTCATAAAAGAACAAGCTGGGCGCCGTTATACACTTTGCTAACTCCCAATGTTGCGACAGTTTTTGGCGTTTGCGACGGTTTATAAGAGGCATTTTTAGTTCTTTTTTATACAGTTTCATTCTATACGGCTTTATTTACTTGTAATGTGCAAGAGACATAAAATGAGAGAATCTTACGGTACTAAGATCTTTTATCCAACATGCAAAACAATGAACACTCTTTATAAATTAATGTGATGCATCTTAAGAAGTGGGATTTTAGATCTGTGCTTTTAGGAGTTTTTGTTTTTTGAGGCGCAGAAAAGAGAACAGGAATATTCAGAGTAGAGCTTACCTTGTGTAATCTATGGATATCGTCTTTAGGATGGGGATATAAACCACGTGATATGGTTAGCAAAGCTTGTTTAAGAGAAACTTGATTGTTTACGAACAGCTGGAGGTTAAAAATCTTTCTTCGTCCGAAGAAGATGTTGATATGCAACTATACTTTTTATTACCAAATAGAATGTGGTTTATAGATGCTAAATCGAAATGATAGTTTATTTCGTATAAGCTTTTCCGTATCTGGAGATTTTTTGGTTAAAAAACATATTTATTAATCACTTGAAAATAGCACTTAGAATTTTTAAACGATAAGTTTTGGTCTTGATGACGATCATTATTTGTGATGATCGAAGTATCTATTTTACGAAGCTTTCATTGATAGGCGAATCAAAATTTATTCTTTTCTTTTGTTGAAATATTTATTTCGCAGCTATTTTTTTTGCATCAAACATACCTTTTCAAAAGATAAATGGAAAAAATGATCAAAGGTAAGAGAATAGAGAGAGCCTTATGTATATTTGGTTTTCTTGTAAAGTTGTTGACTATTAACTTTTTTCTTCTTTTATTCATGAAGAGTGTAGAAAATCCATTGGAGAAGCAAAGAGAATAGGAAGAGTTAAATAAATAGCCGTAACAATTAGTTACGGCTATTTTTTGTTTGCATCATATTATCGAGAGAGGAAGCTCCCCTTAAGCGATTTTTGATTTAGCAAAAATAGGGTCGTAAAAGACTTCAGAGAGTTTTCTATCTTTAAAAAACAACACGACGTCAACTGTTGTATAGAGAACGATTTTTATCATTTCTAACTCGAGTTGCCGACCAACTTCTGATCTTTTAATCAAAGTGGCACATCGTTCAAATGTCTGCAAAGCGCTGTTGGCATGCGTCGTTGTAATCGATCCGGGATGACCCGTGTTTAGTGAATTGAGATATTCCCACGCTTCATTACCTCGCAATTCAGCGAGAAAAATTCGGTCGGGCGACTGACGCATACACGCATCTAGGCATTCTTCAGCTGAAACACGGCCTACATTGTTACCATAAATCATATGTACATGATTGGGATGATTGGGTAGAAAAAGCTCATGAACATCTTCAATTGTGATAATACGCTCCTCTACAGGGACCTTTTCAATTAAAGAGCGAGCAAATGTTGTTTTACCAGATCCTGTCTTGCCTGCAATAATAATGTTGCGTTTATGAAGGACGCATTCTTGTAAAAATTCAAGAATTTTTCCATCACGTTTATGTTGCAAGAGTTCAACTTCAAATGGTTCCAACCTTGTGAAGTCCTGCTTCGATAACAAGTCATTTGCTTCTTTTTTTGAAGGTTTGTTAAAACTTACATCAGAGAAATCATCAAATGCACCTTCTTCTTTGAGTTCTTCTAACGTCTTAACTATAAGAGAATGTTTGCGAATCACAAAGGAAAGAGCACCATCAACGACAGCTGGCGTTTGTATAATTGTACCACGTTGTCCACCAGGCAATAGCACATAATTTATACTTCTGGGAGCCATACCGTTATAAACGATAATAGCTGTAATGAGCGTTTGCAAAAAATTGGTTGTTAACTCTGGTACGCTATGTACTTGCCAACCCTTAAAGCTTTTCGTCCATACTTCGCAGGGGCGGCAAATCGATAATTCAGTGATCGATGGATCTTCTAAGAAACAATCAAGCGGTTGTAGAAGCTGAAAAACTGCTTGATCTTTCTGTATTGGGTTAACGTGTGACAAGACTGTAGACATCGCTGAAATCCAGATCACGAGCAACAAAAATATTTACTCGTTCGCCTTGGTTTTTGTAAAGTGTTGGTGTGATATTGATGGAATTTTGAAGGACATCGATTGCTATAGATTCAGCATTCTGATTACCTTTATTTTGTGAGTTCTCTTTATTTTCTTTGCTGATTTTACTAACTTTTCCTTTTACCCATTCTCCTAAATCACCGATAATGCTTACCATAATTGCACTACCAAATCTCTCCCAAAAGCGTCTATCAACCCAGCCACCAATACCCGCTTCACCCAGAGGACCTGTGCCAGGTGAGTCAAGATTGACAACAACACCAGAAGGTGTTTCGATGCGTGACCATTGCACAAACACACGCGTTTGTCCTTGTTGTATGCCACTTTGGTAAAAACCAACGACTTTAGAACCACGGTCAAGCAAAACAACACGACCACTTGTGGAATAAATATCGCGTGTTAAATGACATGTCGTCATTCCGGGTTGTGATGTAATGATCTTTGTTTCTAACGTGCAATCTATTTGTGTTCCTTGCGTAATCAAAAAGTCACGGTTACGAAGTTGCGCCGCATGTGATTGACCTAAACGCACGGGCTGAAGGTTATCAAATAATCCGCCACTACCTCTATCATTATTCGATGCTTTACTATTTGTATCTGTAGATCCTTCGCTACCACCGCTGTTAAGGCTAGAACTGAGCATACGTTTGCGTGCTAATTCTTCAGAATCTTGGAGCATGTGTGGAGGAATGGCTGTTTGAAGAAGCTTACTCAAGGCCGGTGGAATATCTAGGTTTGAATCTTCAATTTGTGCTGGTTTTTCTGCTTCTTCTACAATCTTTGGCTCTTCTATAATCCGAGGGACGTAGTTTGGTATAATTTGCTGTACTATTTGTTGTGGGTTTTCTTCCTCAACTTCCACGGTATTACGCATTTTAAAAGCTTTCCAAGTCAAGGCAATCGGTATCGTTACTATGACAATAAGTCCTACCACTAACAATGCACGGGTACCTGGAATTGTCGGACGACGTTCAGAACCTAGTTCCGATCCTCCATAGGTACCTTCAATATGTTTTTGCTCGACGTTGTCGATTTTTGTACCTTTCCCCTCTCCTTCCTTATTATCAAACATCATTTTCCTCCTTTATTGATACGATAAACCACCGAAGATACTGTTCCTGTTGTGTTTGGTACGCCATTGGGGTCATAGGCTTCATTAAAAACAGCTAGAGCGCGTTTACCAAGCCGTATGAGCCATTTAGGATTGACCTTATGAACGGCGATAATATCATTAGCACTGCCGATAACGGTGCGTGGTATTAAGCTTTCATTTCCTTCAGCATCTACGACATAAATCGATGGCATATCCATGTTAGCGGGAAATTTAAAGTAAGTAATACGTCCATTGTCCCAAGCATTTATTGGAGCAATGTCTTGGTGACCGCTCATGGTATAACTGAGATTATAGCCATTGACGCTTTGGTAAAAACCACGTTCAATCGCAAGGCGTCGGTTGTTTTCTGCTGACTTTTCATCATTTGAATCGGGATAATGGAAAGCTAATTCATATGTTGATCCCGCACGGTCATTTCGAAATTGCAGTCGGAATTTGTAACTCCGTTTGTCAGTTACAACGATGAGATTGGTATTAGCAAGTTCTGCTTTTGGTTTAATAAAAATATGCCGCCCTTTATGAGCAAAGGCATAGGCTTCTGAATCGCCAAAGGCATGGGTGATATATTGTTCACCTTCTTCAAGAATAATATGTGTTGCCACACCAAGAACTGTTTCAATCTGAACCACATCGGCTTCGTTATATGTTATATAGCGAATGCGGTGATCATATTGTGAATTTGATGGACTTTTGAGCGCCTGCACAGGTAACGTATAAAGAGAAGAAAACGAAGACAATAGAACAATGAACGCAAGTTTTTTCATAACAATCAATTCCTTAATCATTCAACAGTATTTCTGGGTCAGAACGGTAACTTGTTATTTGAAAACCAAGAGGGTTAAGCAATCGATCAGATGATTTCATAGGTGCACCAACATAGGTGTAACCAATTGTTGCAATCTGGTGCTGTTTTGGTCCAGTAGCAGCACCGTTGCTGTCAAGTTGCTGAGTCGTAAAACGTACAGTTGCTTGACCTAGTCCATTAAGCTGAATTGATCGTACTTTAACTGTGATACGTGCTTTGTTGGAAAGCACTTTGTCCCGTGCATTTTCTCCATCATAGATTTTATAATATTCTTGTTGAACAGATGCCGCACTTAAAAGTGCTGTTGTGTCATAGTTCAGTTGAATGGTATCGTAGTCGTAATTTTCGCGGTTAAGCACATATTGGTTTAGCCAATATCTATCTACAACTTCACCATAGCTTTCTTCGTGTTCACGCATGACTGAGATAACATCAACTGCACCCGTCGTATTATCAACGCGCAACACTAAGGGAGTTGGAGCTGGTTGAGAAAATCCAATGACTCCACATATCATACCGAATAAGCCAAAAAGACCAACAGTACTCGCTACACGCCATGCCGTTCTGCGCGACCTTATAAATTCATTGATAAGATCACGTTCTAAGCCGCGGCTTTCTTCGTAATAACTGCTAAGTTTTTCGGCTTTCACTGGTTTTACTTGTTTTGTTTTCATTTGTCTCCTCGCTTGATTTCGGCAGGGATTGTTTTATTAATAGGCACACGGTTCCTATCATTGGGCTGGTTTTAGCTTTGGTGCTAATGCACAAGCTGATAAAAGGTTTGCAATCAAAATTATAAGAATGACAGACTTCATTTTAATATGACTCTTTTTTACTATTATATGCATCCTGATATTTATTATCATTATTATAATTTTGACACTAAAGTAAAGTGTATAGTTTGCGATAATTGATCTTTTCTTAATTTGATTTTTAAATTTATGAAGATCGCTCAATTTCAGTGCGAATATTTTTTACTTTAGGATTGGATATTCTTGTTATTTTGTCATA
>NZ_JBHIML010000089.1:0-1197 GCF_042194015.1 Bartonella sp. MU37NMGALS | reverse complement strand
ATAGCACAAAGTTTAGCGAATGCAGCTATGAATCTTCGTCGTGGTGATATGGAAAGAGAAAAAAGAGGGCAGGTTAATCAGACCGTCGAGTATCTGAAATCTAAAGGATATAGCGAAGAAGAAGCTGCTGTCATGGCACGGAATCCTCAAATGCTTAGTGCATTGCTAACAGGTGGTGATACTCCTAAACTACTTGCGGGGCATGAATGGTATACCGATCCAGAGACAGGTGAACGTGGACAGAGACCGATGTCAGGGACTCTACAGGCATTGGAGTATAATCAGAAGCTACAAGCACAGAAAGAGTGGGAGGGTAAAAAGCAAAAAAATATTATTGCCACAAAACATCAGATGAACGCTGGGATAGATGCTATTCGTGATTCGATTGCACTCATTCGCAAACATAAGATTAACGGGTTTAAGGCGTGGGCTACGCGTGGAATTGGAGGAACTCCTGCGAATGAATTAGAAAATTTATTTGATACGATTAAGGGTGGTGCTTTAAAGGCGGTATTTGAGAGCTTAAAATCGATGGATCCTAGAGGAAGTCTTAGTGTTGGTCCTATATCAGATTACGAAAGTCGGACGATGGTAGCAACCTTTGGTTCTTTAGATTCTGCGCGTAATACAAAAGGGCTACTGAAAACTTTAGAAAATCTTGAAATAACATTTAATGCTTTAAATAAGCTTCAGAAAACTGATTTGCATGATTGGATGACGGGGAAGATAACCCCTCAAGAAATCTCTGATAAATATAATACTCAGAAAAAAGGCGTTATGGAGTTTGTGAAGGTATCCAGTCCCAAAGAGAGCGCTAAATTTGAGATAGGAACAAAAATTCAAGATGCAGATGGTAATATTAGAATAAAGAGATACTAAAATGCTTAATCATAAGAATGATAACGTTGGAAAACGTCAGGTTTGGAATGATGATCAGTATCCTATTATTGGACATATAACAGATTATAATAAACGCTCTTCAAATAGTCAGATTTGGAATGATGATCAATATCCTATTATTGGACACATATCAGACTATAACAACCATTCTTATGAGGAAGAAGCAGAACATCCCGAAATAAGTGAAAGTGAAGCCTTTTGGAATTCTTTAAAGCATGGTTTGAGTTTTAATTTAGATGATGAGATTGCGGGGATTACAGCGGCAGGACGTGATTCTGATGATGAGTTGGCAATAAG
>NZ_JBHIML010000088.1:0-1240 GCF_042194015.1 Bartonella sp. MU37NMGALS | reverse complement strand
ACCCAATTCCTCAAAGGAGCAATGGTGCAAACATTGCACAATTGCAGACTGAAGAGCAATTTGGTCAAGTTGACCGATGTAGTTTGACACTAGGTTTTATACTAAGTGGGAAAAGGTGGGATTAGGTAGGAATACGTGGTAATTTGTTGTTTTTATGTATAAAATTTAGCATTAAATGCGCGTTTTGTCAAAATAGATTTTGACACCTAAAATTGTAAAAAAGAGCGAAAAATAGTAAAAATTAGAAAAAAGAGCGTTTCAAAGGTAAAAATGAGAGAGGGCTTTGAAAGATCTTTGAAAACCCTGTGAAAAATTTTGAAAAGTCTGTGAAAGCCCAGAAAACCGCCTTTGAAGACCCTGTGAAAAAAATTCGGTAAATTGTGAAGCTCACTCCAAAATCAGCCAAAAATAACCAAAAAAGCAAAAAAGATTTTCATCTATTGATGATTATCTATTTTTAGAGGCAATATATACTTATTAATCAAATAGTTATATTATTTTTTTTAATGTAAAAAGATTTTCATATCGATTGTTCATATTAAAGAGGCATTAAGCTATATCTTATGTAGTTTCTGGATGTGCATTTTCAGCTTCTATTTGACGCTTTAAATGCAGTTTTAAAAGAGGTAAAATAAGCTCGACTTCTTCCGTGTCGTTGATATCTTGAACAAGCTCTTGCAGTTTTCCATAAAGTTCCGCCGCGAGTTCCGCTATATCTTCAGGGGGGAGTTTTATATTTGCATCGCGATAGGTTGTGTAAGCTATGCGACCGAGTTTTTTCATAAGTCCAGTAGGAATGGTAGGTGGTTTAAAACCAGCTGCTTTCGCTTTTGCCATGTCACTAAACATTTCACCTTCACCAGTAGCTAGCCATTCCACAGATATACCGCAAACATTTTTGTAAATTACCAACATTGATACAGGTGGTTCGCGCAAGCCAGTTTCATAATTACACATAGTACTTTCAGGTGCTGCAAGATGTTCAGCAAATTGCTTGCGCTCTGTGAAACCAAGGGCGCGTCGCACTTCACATAGCCGCTTTGCTAGTTCTGTTTTAGGTTCTTTTTTAGGGCGTGCCAAAAGTACTCCTTATTCATATTGAGGTTTGTTTTAAGTGACGGGATTTTAAAACGTAAAGAGATTCCCCCATTCATTTTAGAGTAGCATTAAGCCGTATTTTGTGTAGTTTCTAGATGTACTCTTTCAGCTTCTATTTGACGCTTTAAATGAATTTTAAGAA
>NZ_JBHIML010000087.1:0-1241 GCF_042194015.1 Bartonella sp. MU37NMGALS | reverse complement strand
CAAAGAAGTTCTTCTGCTTGCTTTTCAGTGATTGTCATGCCTTCGTAAATAAAAGGTTTTCCAGCACTGTTTGTATGACCATAACCTATTGTCCACACCCCAATGGCATCTTTATAGGCGTTCAAACGCAAACCTTCCCATTGTTTGATAAGTGCTAGTCCTTCTGATGATATTTTTCGCATATGATTCTCCATAAAAAAAGCCCCGCAAAAGCAGAGCTGGATTAAAAAATTGACATCTTTCCTATTCGGAAAGATAGCTTGGTTAAGCTTCATGTCGCTTTTTCATTGGAATAAAAGAAGATTTTTTCTCAACTTTTAATTTCTTTCTTGACAAATATTCGTTTATAAACGAATATACATCATGTTTGAAATACGTCACTACCTTACTTCTGATGGCAAAGACTTGATAGCTGATTGGCTGCGAAAGCTCCGTGATATGCAGGCTAAAACTGCAATTATTCGCCGCCTTAATCGTTTAGAGCAGGGAAACTTTGGCGATTTCAAGCCGCTTCGTGAGGGTGTTCATGAATTGCGTATTAATGTTGGTCCTGGCTACCGAGTTTATTATGTCCAATCTGGAAAGACTGTATTGTTGCTATTATGCGGTGGCAGCAAAAAAACACAAGAGACTGATATCACTCGTGCATGTGCTTGCTGGCGTGATTGGCAAAACCGTGAAGATTAAAGGAGTGCAAAAATGAAAGACCGTAACCATGATGATGCAATGGCAGAAATATTCCGTGGTGATCCTGAGTTGGCAGCAGCTACCCTTGATGCAATCCTAGCAGATGGTGATCAGGGTGAGCTGCTTGTAACTCTACGCCAAATGGCCAAAGCTTATGGTGGTGTTCAAGCTGTAGCTAAAGCAGCCAACTTGAACCCAACACAACTTTACCGTACACTTTCAGAAAAAGGTAATCCAGAGTTCCGCAGCTTGAATGCTTTACTGCGTACCATGGGGTTTCGTTTGGCTGTACAGCCTCTTGAACGACCAGTTCCACACGTGTAACTTTAGTGTCCACTCCCCACCTTTAAAGATGGGGAAGGGAGGTACTTAAGCAATCTTTTTAATGAGGGGCTCTAAATCTGGTTTATAACCTATCATGTATCCTCTTCGTCCATATGGATTACGCCGTCTCCTTCGTCACATGCGTTTGGTGGGGCGTTTGGATCAAGGGTATCATCCTTGTCTGGTGTTGTGTTTGCAACGTTTCCAGCCGCATCTTCTTGCGCTTTATC
>NZ_JBHIML010000086.1:0-1247 GCF_042194015.1 Bartonella sp. MU37NMGALS | reverse complement strand
CGTTCTTTAATAGGGTCACGCCCCTCACGTAAAACAGCCCGCCACCCAGTTGCCAATTCACGGGCTTGTTTTAAAGAGACATCTCTTAAAGCACCCAAGCCCATTTCGCGACGCCGCCCATGAATGGTATAACGATACAGCCATTGAGCACCTCCATCTTTACGCTTATGGAGAAGCAAGCCGGCACCATCATTATATTTGCCAGCTCCCAATGTTGCGACAGCCCTTGCATTAAGACGATTCATAAGAACCATTTTTACTCCTTTCTGCTATAGTTTTTACCCACACGCTAGCCCCGCTTGTGACGTGCAAGCAAGTGATTTTGATTGATTCAAGATACACAGATTTAAGATGAGAGAATCTTACGTTATTCAGGGTTCTCATTCAATATGAATAACGCTAGATTATGATTATAAATCAATGCCTTGAACACTTGTTGAATGCCGTTGGTTTGAAAGCGAGAGGTATTACAAAGCGCCCGATTTAAGTACTGGAGAACTTCGTGATTATAGCGAGGAAGAATTTAAGCAGCTACAGTGCATGATGCCTAATATTCAAGGGGCGGCTTTTAATAAAAAGGTTGTTAAGCGCGCTTTTTTAGGCAGGAAGGTTTTGCTATGCCCCGATCAACCCATGGTTCCAGCTGGTCAATTGGGTTGGGAGTGTATAACGGGGTATTTTGACAAGATAGAACGGCAATTTTATGGGGTTGTGCGTCCTACAAAAGACCCACAACGGTGGGCGAATAAGTACTTTAGTCAAGTTATGTATATCCTTAATAGCCAATCCAAAGGCGGGATAATGGCAGAGAGTGGTGCATTTAAGGATGAGAGAGAAGCAGCAAAAAGTTTAAGCCGATCAGACAGTATTACATGGGTTAAACCTAACGCATTGGCAGGTGGTAAAATACAACCAAAGCCTGTAGCACAGTTTCCACAAGGCTTTTTCCAGCTGTTTAATGAAGCTAAGGAAGCAATTAATCAGGTGACGGGTTTATCGCCCGAATTCATTGGCACAAGAGAAGTGACACAAGCGGGTATTTTGGAGGCACAACGACGCCAATCCAGTTTAAATCTGCTTGCTTGTCTGTTTGATGGTTTACGTTTGTACCGCAAGCGGCAAGGTAAGATTATTTTGCATCTTATCCAGAATTACTTGTCCGATGGTCGTTTGGTACGGATATCTGGTGAGGAGAATGCGCAATATATTCCATTGACGCGTGAAGAAGTAACGAGTGTCGAGTATGA
>NZ_JBHIML010000085.1:0-1265 GCF_042194015.1 Bartonella sp. MU37NMGALS | reverse complement strand
ATGATAGGAACCGTGTGCCTATTAATAAAACAATCCCTGCCGAAATCAAGCGAGGAGACAAATGAAAACAAAACAAGCAAAACCAGTGAAAGCCGAACAACTTAGAAGTTATTACGAAGAAAGCCGTGGCTTAGAACGGGATCTTATCAAATGATTTATGAAGTTAATAATGTGATGATCAGTCTTTCTAAATATGTGAAAATTAAAAGGAATAAAATATGCAAAAGCTGATTATTATCATAGCCATTAGTGCGTTTCTTGGAACAACAAACTTGGCAAGAAGTGAGACTATTACTAGGCAAGGAGGAGGTCATAGCCGTTTTGCAATTCCTACTCTGGGGTCAGGAGATCTCGATTCAAGCACCTATTATACACCAAAAATACCACCAAACTACAATCCACCAGGTATTCCCCCCAATGTTACAATCAATCCTTCTACTTTTGGATTCGTGCCTGCTCCACCAACAGAATATCGGGAGCTTATTAATCTATTAAAAAAAGAGGAAATTATTGAGCTCTTAAAAAAACAGCTTGAGTTGAAAAAAGAACAACTTTTGCAAACAGAAAAAGCCTATCAAGCTATAACAAAGAGTCAGAAAACTGGACCTAAAACAATAGACTTTTCTAGTTTTTTTCTCAAAGAGCCAGAATTGCTCTATAAGAGTGATAAGTTTTCAAGAGAATCATATCAAAAGGTATTAGAGGACGAAAACAAAATTTCTGGGTCTTTTGATCGAATGGGCAAAGCTATTTCGGGGCGCTTAAAATTTGCATCGATACTAGATAAAGCTGTAAGTTTAGAAACTTTTGAAAACATAGAAAATCGTTTTAAATACCTCAAAAATCTATTAGATGAAGTTCAAACAAAAGAAAACCTGAAAGATACTGCAGATCTTCAAGCACATATCGATGGTTCGTTAGCCATGATCCAAAATGAATTCATAACGATGGAAATGGTAGCGCATTTACGTAAGGCTGAACAATCACTTATCAAAAAGAAAAGACGCGAACTTGATATGAAAATTTTTGATCATGAAAAAAAAGGGATGCCTACCATACGATAAAAACAAAAGCCACTGTAGAAAGTTCTGTGCTATTTGAACAATTCAGAGAGGCAGAAAGCTTTTATCAAAGCCAAGATATCGTAACGAAAATAAAGCGTTTAGCATGTATCTATATTTCAAGGTAATAAAAAGTTGAAAATTCGTTAAAGAGGAATTCCATGGACTTTACAGTGTTCACGCAACTTTTCAATAAAATTGATC
>NZ_JBHIML010000084.1:0-1271 GCF_042194015.1 Bartonella sp. MU37NMGALS | reverse complement strand
GCATCTGGTGGAGGGGGCAGTGTTGGACCAATCACTTTAGCAAGCATTGATAGGATGTCAGAAGAAGAATTTGACGCTTGGATATCAAATCCGAAAAATAAAGCAATTTTTCGGCAATTGCATGGTGCTGGTAACGGGTATTAAGAGTGCATTTTTATAGAAATTAGCCTGTTTTATGCAGGGGTATGGTCCGGCTTTTAAGCCGGTTTTTTTTTACAGCAAAGAAAGGTTAAATCAATGGCATTAACAACAGTTAGAGCAGATGATCCTCATGCGATAAGCACGTGGTCAAAATTATTAAATACAGAAGTTTCAAAGGCGATACCTATTGCCCCTCTTATAGGCAGGGGTTCAAACAGCATTATTCAACTTAAAACTGAAACACAGAAGGGCAGAGGGGATTGTGTTACATTTAGCTTACGTACACAGCTTTTGGGACGGGGTGTTACCTCAGGACAGACGCTTGAGGGGAATGAAGAGGCATTACAATTCCTTCATGACAGACTATATATTGACGAGCTTTCGCATGCAGTTCGTGTAGAAAATGAAGGTAGTATAGCGCAACAACGTACAACGTTTGATTTGCGTGACGAAGCAAAAGATGGCTTAGTTGATTGGTATGCAGATCGCTTAAGCTTGATGTTTTTCATTCAAGCTTGCGGATATACAGCAAGGACAATCTCTTTTGAAGATCGGATGATAGATATCGAGAATGTGCATTATGGATTTAATGAACCTCTTGCACCAAGTAGTAAGCGAATTATCCGTCCAGATGGTAAAACCAAGGATGAAGAGCTAAGTGAAGCGCCAAAACACAGCTTTAGTTTGAAGCTTATTGACGAAGCTGTAAAAATGGCGAAACTTGCTAATCCCAAAATTCGACCAGTACGTGTGAATGGGGAGAGTGTTTATGTTCTCTATTTGCATCCAACACAAGTGATGCAATTGCGTACCAATACAGAGACTGGTCAGTGGCTTGATATTCAGAAAGCTGCTTACACAGGCTCTCGTGCGCAAAACCCAATCTTTGATGGTTCTTTAGGCATGTATAATGGTGTGATTTTACGTGAATCTGAACATGTCACCCATGGGGTAAAATCTACCGATCATACAGCGAAAAAAAGTGTGCGTCGTGCTGTTTTTCTTGGAGCACAAAGTATCGTTATGGCTTTTGGGAACAATCGCAATGTCAATCGCTATAAATTGGTGGAAGAGCATTTCGACTATCAACGTTACTATGGTTTGTCTGCGAAAACACTGATTGGCATGAA
>NZ_JBHIML010000083.1:0-1277 GCF_042194015.1 Bartonella sp. MU37NMGALS | reverse complement strand
CTTGACCTGCCTTTGGGGGTATACGCTTTTTAATCGGTTGTGGAGCCTGTTCTGTATTTTGTGATGTCATAAAATACGCCCTCCAGATAATAAAAAACCCCGCATTTGCGGGGATTTTGAACTGTACCACACCCTCATTTAGATACAGTACGACCAGTGCCGTATTTGTCATTAAATACGATTTGCTACACTTTGTCAACATAAAAATAACACATATTGATAATTTCAAAGTGAATCAGTTAAACAGATAAAGTGCACATTAAGGTAGACATATAAGGTAGAAATGATGTTTATAAAAAAATCTTTATTTAGAAGCGTATTAATTATCGCACTTTTGATAACGTCTCTTATATCCCCTTCAAATGGATATGCTAATACGAAGGAGTTATTCTGCTCAAAAGAAATTATAGAACGAGAGAAGGCATACCATATGCACCTGTATAATACTGACTATTGGTGGGAAACAAAATTTTACGAAATTCTATGGATAGAAAAGATGTATTTCTTGAAAAAAATTTGGCTGCTACCAAAACCAATGTTTGAAAAGCATGTAAAAATTACAAGAAAATGGCACGATCTAATCAAAAAACGAAATAATATATCTCGTCTCTTGATCAGCAGTATGGACTCCGAAATAGCCAAAATGAAGGAGTTAGATAAAGAAAGACAATCTAAGAAACATGAAAAGGTATCTCGACTTCTAGAAATCATTACCGAAGTTCAAATGCGTATTGCTACACAAAAAGAAAAAATTAAAGAACTAGACCATGAAATCAAAGTATTGTTCGATATTATTAGTGATTTTTATCGATAATTACACGATTTTGCAAAAAGTGCTTCTGGAGCGCATTAAGAGCAACGCACAGTGAATTCACGAGATGTGATAGCATTTGATCTTCTATCACGAGGTACTGTAGCGCTGCATGAAGATTATACTGTCTATAGAGGCATTGGGCTTCTTTTACTGCCTCTTTCACGGCTTGATAGTGATTTGTTGCTTTTTGAACCCATTGTTCAAAGCTATCTGGATCTGAATTTGTAGACACATCATCATAAATTGCATTAGGCAAGCCTTTTGCGCAAAGGTAATTATTCCTTATCTGTAGATATTGTTGCGCGGCATCATATTGCTCTTGTGTAAGCACGCCTTGCAAGCAAAGCCGCCCTATGTAAGACCCAGAAAGTGGATTTTTTGCCTCCTGTAGCGTTAAACCGAAGCGCTTTGCACGCATTTCTATTGCCAATTTATCAACGGCTTCACGCGGTGCTTTTGCACG
>NZ_JBHIML010000082.1:0-1283 GCF_042194015.1 Bartonella sp. MU37NMGALS | reverse complement strand
CAAGCGCGCTTGGGTAAAGTCACTGCTTCAAACGTTTACAACGTACTCAGTAAGACAGCAAAAGGTTTGCCTACAAGTAAATATGAAGACTACAAAATCAAACTCACGACAGAACGCTTAATAGAGGGAATAAGCCAATCTTATACAACAGCGGCTATGCAATGGGGCATTGAACATGAAGAGAATGCCTTGAGAGAATATGAATTCATTTATGACACAGAAGTCACAAGATGCGGGTTTATCCCACACCCAAAAATGAAAATGGCGGGGGCAAGTCCTGATGGGTTCATTGGAGAGGACGGTTTAATTGAAGTCAAATGTCCACAATCAACAACTCATCTTCGTTTTTTTATGTATGACGAAATCAAGCCTGAATATCACGCACAAATGCAATTCCAAATGGCTTGTACAGGACGAAAGTGGTGTGATTTCATGAGCTATAATCCAAACTTTGTAGGCAGATCTACTGGTTTGAGAATGAAAATCAAACGCATCAACCGTGATGAGCAATACATTGAAGAGATTAATAAAGCGGTCGAAATCTTTTTAGGGGAAATAGAACAAGAGATGCAAAAGATTTTGGCAAAAGCTGCTTAAACCTATGGGGGTGCTCTCTCCTCCTCCTCTTGCTTAAGCACCCCCACCCATTTACTAAGGAAATTAAACGTGTGTAACACCAAACATATTATCATACAGTCTGCTAAAGTTGAGGAATTTTGTTTTTTTACCATTGGCTATGAAGGTAAGTCCCTTGAGAATTATCTTAAGAGTCTCATAGAAAACAATATCAAAACTTTATGTGATGTTCGTAAAAATCCAATAAGTAGAAAACACGGATTTTCGAAAAGACAATTAGAGAAAGCTGTAAGCAATATTGATATTGAATATATGCATATGCCTGAACTTGGAATTGCTTCTGAAAAACGAAGAAATCTGAAAACATAAAAAGATTATGACCGCCTTTTTGAAGATTATCAAAATACAACTCTCAAGAATAATTCTTGTGCAATAAATAAATTATATCAAATTTTTTTAAATAAAAAGCGTGTTGCAATCACCTGTTTTGAAGCCAATGTATGCATGTGCCATAGAGGACAACTCGCATTAGCTCTTACTCAATTGCCTGATTGGAAATATGAAATTGAACACATCTAAAAAATAAACTTGCAGATTTTTAAAAGTTGGAGTGCTTCACATGCCTTCCAGCCCCCACCCATTTAATTAACATAAAAAAGAGAAAGGTAATGAGATGATATTTGATGATGGAGATAGATATGTAACGA
>NZ_JBHIML010000081.1:0-1318 GCF_042194015.1 Bartonella sp. MU37NMGALS | reverse complement strand
GCACAGATTATGGGGCGTGGTGTAAGCGAGGGTGAAACGCTTAAAGGCAATGAAGAAGCCCTCCAATTTCTCCATGATAAATTATATATCAATGAACTTAATAACGCTGTTTCAACAAAAAATAAAGGTACGATTGATCAACAACGTATTTTGTTTAGTTTACGCGACGAAGCACATAAGGCATTGGTTGATTGGTTTGCAGACCGTTTGAGTTTGATGTTTTTTCTTCAAGTTTGTGGATATACAGCGCCTACAATAAAGTTTGAAGGACGTGAAGTTGAACTTGATGAATTGTATTATGGTTTTAATGCACCATTGACACCAAGCAGTAAGCGCATTGTGCGACCAGATGGTAAAACTAAGGATGAAGATGTTAAAGAGTTAGCCAAACATAGCTTTAGTTTGAAGCTCATAGATGAGGCTGTTAAAGTTGCAAAGTTGGCTAACCCCAAAATCAGACCAGTACGGGTTGGTGGTTCCAATGTCTACGTGATGTATCTTCATCCCATACAAGTTATGCAATTGCGTACCAATACAGATACTGGTCAGTGGCTTGATATACAAAAGGCAGTTTATTCAGGTTCGCGCGCGAAGAACCCGATTTTTGATGGCTCTTTAGGCATGTATAATGGTGTGATTCTACGAGAATCCGAACATGTAACCCATGGTGTTAAATCCGATGGTAGTGTTGAAGAAAATGTCCGCCGTGCTGTATTACTGGGTGCACAAAGTGTGATGCTTGCCTTTGGAGCAGAAAATCAAGACACGCGCTATAAGTTGGTTGAAGAGCTTGATGATTATCAACGAGTATATGGTGTTGCAGCTAAGACAATCATAGGCATGAAGAAAACACGTTTCCAAATGCCTGGAAGAGGACAAAATGCGCAAGATTTCGGAACCGTTGTTGTTTCAACTTGCACAGGCGAAAAGCCTTCTTAATTTTCAAAGAAAGGAAATAAAACATGGCAGAAGGATTACCACAACCCCTACAAGGGAGAAACTTGGTTACGCAACAAGTGAGTTTTTTTCGCTTGAACATCTCGTATAAAGATAAGCATTTGACACGCAAAATCGGGACTTTACCGCGTGGTGCGATGATCCTTTCGATTAAAGCGTTTGTGAAGACAGCGTTTTCGGATGCGAAATTAAAGATAGGTAGCACCTATGGTGGTAATGAGTTTAGTGAAAAGGATATCAAAGCCCAAAGCACTCAAGATTTTACATCAACCAACCAAAAAGAGTTTGTTCCAGAAGATCAAGAGCTTACGCTTTATGCAACACGGGATAAAACAACCGCGGCTGGAGAGTGTGTTGTGGT
>NZ_JBHIML010000080.1:0-1327 GCF_042194015.1 Bartonella sp. MU37NMGALS | reverse complement strand
CAAAGAACAGCAGAATGGTTTCAAGCGCGCTTGGGTAAAGTCACTGCTTCAAACGTTTACAACGTACTCAGTAAGACCGCAAAAGGTTTGCCTACAAGCAAATATGAAGATTACAAAACGAAACTCATGACAGAACGCTTAATAGGGGAAATAAGCCAATCTTATACAACACCTGCTATGCAATGGGGTATTGAACATGAAGAAGATGCCTTGAGAGAATATGGCTTCATTTATGATGCCGATATAACAAAATGCGGCTTTATCCAACACCCCACAATAGAAATGGCGGGGGCTAGCCCCGATGGTCTCATTGGAGAAGACGGTTTAATCGAAGTCAAATGCCCGAGATCAGTAACACATATGCGCTTTTGTATAGGTGACGAAATCAAACCAGAATATCACGCACAAATGCAATTCCAAATGGCTTGTACAGAACGAAAATGGTGTGATTTCGTAAGCTATGACCCACGTTTTACGGGGGAATTCTTTCACTTACGCATGAAAGTCAAGCGTATTCTCCGTGATGATCAACAAATTGAACAGATCAATCAAGCTGTTGAAACCTTTTTAGCAGAGATACAACGAGAGATAAAACAACTCTCAACAAAAGCTGCTTAACCTTATGGGGGTGTTTTGTTCCCCGCATATCTACGAGCACCCCCACCCTTTCACATAAGGAAATTAAACGTGTGTAACATCGAACATATTATCATACAGCCTGCTAAAGATGAGGAATTTTGTTTTTTTACCATTGGCTATGAAGGTAGGTCCCTTGAGAATTATCTTAGTTGTCTCATAGAAAACAATATCAAAACTTTATGTGATGTTCGTAAAAATCCAATAAGTAGAAAACACGGATTTTCAAAAAGACAATTAGAGCAAGCTGTAAGCAACATTGATATTGAATATATGCATATGCCTGAACTTGGAATTGCCTCTGAAAAACGAAGAAATTTGAAAACACAAAAAGATTATGACCGCCTTTTTAAAAATTATCGAAATACAACTCTCAAGAATAATTCTTGTGCAATAAACAAATTATATCAAATGTTTTTAAACAAAAAGCGCGTTGCAATCACCTGTTTTGAAGCCAATGTATGCATGTGTCATAGAGGACAACTCGCATTAGCTCTTACTCAATTGCCTGATTGGAAATATGAAATTAAGCACATCTAAAAAATAAACTTACAGATTTTTTACATATGGAGGTGTTTCTCTTCACAAATGCCTCCTAGCACCCCCACCCTTCCTAACACTTTCAAGTAATGCGTGATTCACGCCACACGTGAATTGCATCTCAATGTAAGGAGAAAAGATATGGCGCCTC
>NZ_JBHIML010000008.1:0-79333 GCF_042194015.1 Bartonella sp. MU37NMGALS | reverse complement strand
GTTTTGCTATTCGTGAAGGTGGTCGTACTGTTGGTGCCGGTATCGTCTCTAAGATCATTGAATAAATAATGCTTGTTAAAGGGATGTTAAAAGTGTTTTAGTTTTGAGAGTTAGGGGTATAGCTCAGTTGGTAGAGCGGCGGTCTCCAAAACCGCAGGTCGCGGGTTCAAGTCCTGCTGCCCCTGCCAAAGGGGAATAGAATTTTTCATATAAGGGAGTGGGTTTTGCTGCCTTTTTCGCTTTTTTTGATATAGGGCTTGTTTTTTTGTGTATGAAACGGTATTGAATAGGAAGTAAGGAAATTGCATAAGTCGAAAGTTGGCTTTTGCATTTTTTTCTGTTTATTTTTTTATAAAACACAATAGGGCTAGAGAGAGTATAGTGTGACGATGGCATCTAAAACCAATCCGATTACCTTTTTGAAGCAGGTTTATGCAGAAACAATTAAAGTGAAATGGCCTACACGTCGTGAGACGGTTATTTCTACTGTTATGGTTTTGTTGGTAACTGCGTTGGCTTCAGCTTTCTTTTTTATTGTGGATCAGGTTATGCATTTTGGTGTTTGGCGGGTTATTGATCTTCTGAAATATCTTTTTAGTTGAGAATGTAAGGAAGTGTGACTGTGGCAGCTCGTTGGTATATTGTTCAGGCATATTCAAATTTTGAAAAGAAAGTAGCGGAAGCTATTGATAAGGAGGCAAAGCAAAAAGGACTTGATCATCTTTTTGAAAAGATTTTTGTTCCAACAGAGCGTGTTGTAGAGGTTCGTCGTGGGCGAAAAGTTGATGCTGAGCGAAAATTTTTTCCTGGTTATGTTCTTGTTCGTGCTGAGTTAACAGATGAAGTTTATCATCTTATTAAGAATACGCCTAAAGTGACAGGTTTTTTAGGGTCGGATGCGCGTCCTGTTCCCATTTCTGATCGAGAGGTTGAGCAAATTCTCAAACAAGTTCAAGAAAGGGTTGAGTCTCCAAAGTCTTCTGTATTGTTTGAGGTTGGAGAGCAAGTTCGCGTTGCTGATGGTCCTTTTGTTTCGTTTAATGGAATTGTTCAAGAGGTTGAAGAAGAGCGCTCTCGTCTTAAGGTTGAAGTGCTTATTTTTGGGCGTCCTACGCCTGTTGATTTGGAATTTGGTCAGGTTGAAAAACTCTGATTAAACTTAGAGTAGTTTGAATTACTTTAAGGAAGGAGTGGGAGGTGATTTATGGCTTTTGTCGGCTTAATGATCCGAACCACGTGACTGCAGCGGGTAGCGGGCAAGATAAATTGTCAGTATACCAGTGAAATTAAAGGCAGATTGTTATGGCAAAAAAAAGTATAGGTCAGCTTAAGTTGCAGGTTCCTGCAGGAGCTGCTACTCCATCTCCACCGATTGGTCCAGCTCTTGGGCAGCGCGGTATTAATATCATGGAATTTTGTAAGGCGTTTAATGCAGCTACACAAGAAATGGAAAAGGGAGCACCGATTCCAGTGGTTATTACGTATTACCAAGATAAATCTTTCACATTTTCTCTCAAGACGCCTCCTGTATCATTCTTTTTAAAGAAGGAGGCAAACCTGAAATCTGGTTCAAAAGAGCCTGGTAAAGTGTCTGTAGGAAGCATTTCTCGTGATAAAATTCGTTCGATTGCGGAATCAAAGATGCAAGATCTTAATGCGAATGACATTGAGGCAGCAATGCGTATGGTTGAAGGTTCTGCTCGCTCGATGGGCTTGGAAGTGGTGGGGTAATATTATGGCAAAAGTAGCAAAAAGAATAAAAAATATCCGAAAAGATATTGATTTTAATGAACTTTACGCTTTGAAAGATGCCGTTTCAATGGTTAAGGAGCGTGCAGTTGCTAAGTTTGATGAAACAATCGAAATTTCAATGAACTTGGGTGTTGATCCTCGTCATGCTGATCAAATGGTTCGAGGAGTTGCTCATTTGCCTAATGGAACAGGGAGAAATATTCGTGTTGCCGTTTTTGCTCGTGGGGATAAGGCTGAGGAAGCTAAGGCGGCAGGAGCTGATATTGTAGGGGCTGAAGATTTGTTTGAAAGCATTAATGGAGGGACTATAGACTTCGATCGTTGTATTGCAACACCAGACATGATGCCTCTTGTTGGTCGTCTTGGTAAGATTCTTGGTCCGCGGAGTTTGATGCCGAATCCGAAAGTTGGTACTGTAACACTTGATGTTGTCGGTGCTGTCAAAGCTTCTAAAGGTGGTGCTGTTGAGTTTCGTGTGGAAAAAGCTGGTATTGTGCATGCTGGTATTGGTAAGGCTTCTTTTGGTGTTGAAAAAATTGTAGAAAATATAAAGGCCTTTGCAAGTGCAGTTATTAAAGCCAAACCGCAAGGTGCAAAAGGTGAGTATATTAAGCGCGTTGCTGTTTCTTCGACTATGGGAATTGGTATTAAAGTTGATCCAGCAACAGTTCGTTCAGAGTTAGTATAAGCTGATTTATAATTTTGTTTTTGGGTATGTGAATATCAAAATTGTATTTAAAATGCTGGTTTTGATCAGCATTTAGCTATCTAAGCTTTATAGAGCTTAGGTTATGCCGGGAGAAATTCCGGAATATCCTGTCCGAGATTGTAGGTGATGCTTTTAAGTATCTTAATCAAAAAAACCTGCATGAGACTGGGGTAAAAACTGAGAGTTAAAAGACTTAAAGGGTTTGAGCCAAGGTTGCCTTTGAACGCTGTGCGTGAAAAAGGGGACAGGATCCTCATCGGTGACATGAAGTATTTTATGTTATCAAAGGTAACCAATAGGTTTGTTTTAAGCAAATCTGTTAAATGGAGAGAGACAGTGAATAGAGCGGAAAAACGCGAATTTGTTACATGGCTTAACGAGGCTTTTCGGAAGTCTGGTTCTGTTGTTGTTGCACATTATTCCGGTCTGACAGTTTCACAGATGAATGATCTACGTTCGAAAATGGGTGAAGCTGGCGGTGCCGTTAAAGTCGCCAAAAACCGTCTTGCTAAAATCGCTCTTCAGGGCACGGAATCTGAATCGATAGTGGGTTTGTTTACTGGACAGACACTTATTGCTTATTCAGAAGATCCGATCACAGCACCGAAAGTTGCTGTTGATTTTGCGAAAAGCAATGACAAATTTGTCATCCTTGGCGGTTCAATGGGGGCAACAAGTTTAACTGTAGATGCTGTGAAGTCATTGGCTTCATTGCCTTCATTAAACGAGTTGCGTGCAAAACTTGTGGGTATGATTTCTACCCCTGCGACCCGTATTGCACAGGTTGTTAATGCCCCAGCTAGTCAGGTTGCACGTGTCATTGGCGCATATGCTCAGGAGGATAAGGCGGCTTAAGGCTGTTCTGTTTTTTTGGATAAAATTTAATAATGGTTCAAATCTTTTAATTGAAGGAATTTAAAAATGGCTGATCTAGAGAAGATCGTAGAAGACCTTTCTAATCTAACCCTTTTGGAAGCCGCTGAGCTTTCTAAGTTACTTGAAGAAAAGTGGGGAGTTTCGGCTGCTGCTCCTGTAGCTGTCGCTGCTGTTGCTGGTGCTGCTGCTCCAGCTGCTGAAGAAAAAACAGAATTTGATGTTATTCTTGTTGAAGGTGGTGCGCAAAAAATTAATGTTATTAAGGAAGTTCGTGCTCTTACTGGACTTGGTCTTAAAGAAGCTAAAGATCTGGTTGAAGGGGCACCTAAGCCTATTAAAGAGGGTGCTTCTAAAGAAGAAGCAGAAAAAATTAAATCTCAACTTGAAGCTGCTGGTGCTAAAGTGGAACTTAAGTAAATTTAATTTTATCGGCGGGCATTTATGTTCGCCGATTTTCTTTCTCTCAATACAAAGAGGGAAAATAATGAGTAAAAAACCTTTTCCCAACGGTTTTGTAACAGTAATGGGATAGGTTTACACTACCCATCCCTTCATCATAGAGTCAAGAGATAAAAATGGCTTATGTTGGTGGGGAAAGTTAATGATGCTCATTGTTGAGTGTCAAGTGAACTGGTCTGCATATGCAGGTTAATGATATAAGGCTTTCAAGGTTGGTCTACCTTGAAGAGTAAAGATCAAGGAGCGACGATGGCTCAGACTCACGCAATGATGTCTCAATTCAATGGTCGTAAGCGCGTACGTAAATTTTTTGGTAAGATTCCTGAAGTAGCAGAAATGCCGAATCTTATTGAGGTTCAAAAAGCGTCATACGATCAGTTTCTCATGGTTGAGGAACCGAAAGGTGGACGACCAGATGAAGGTTTGCAAGCTGTTTTTAAATCGGTTTTTCCTATTTCAGATTTTTCCGGTACAGCTATGCTTGAGTTTGTTGGTTATGAATTTGATTTACCGAAATTTGATGTTGAAGAGTGCCGTCAACGTGATTTAACTTATGCTGCCCCATTAAAGGTCATATTACGTTTGATTGTTTTTGATGTTGATGAGGATACCGGCTCCAAAGATATCAAAGACATTAAAGAGCAAGGCGTTTATATGGGCGATATGCCTTTAATGACGACGAATGGTACCTTTATTGTTAATGGTACGGAACGTGTTATTGTTTCGCAGATGCATCGTTCTCCTGGTGTCTTTTTTGACCATGATAAAGGAAAGTCCCATTCATCAGGAAAGCTTCTTTTTGCTGCTCGTGTTATTCCGTATCGTGGTTCTTGGCTTGATATTGAGTTTGATGCTAAGGACATTATTTATGCGCGTATTGATCGGCGGCGCAAGATTCCTGTTACTAGTCTTTTGATGGCACTAGGTATGGATGCGTCGGATATTTTATCGACGTTTTATGATAAAGTGACTTATGAGCGTGATGGAGAAGGATGGCGAGTTCCTTATTCTGTTGATCGCTTTAAAGGAATGAAGCTCATTTCTGACCTTATAGATGCAGATAGTGGTGAAGTCGTCGCGGAGGCTGGTAAAAAATTAACAGTTCGTACTGCGAAGTCTTTGGCAGAAAAAGGACTTAAAGCGGTTAAAGTTAGTGAAGATGATTTATTAGGTTGTTATCTAGCCGAAGATATCGTCAATTACGAAACAGGTGAAATTTACCTTGAAGCTGGTGATGAAATTGACGAAAAAGTATTAAAAATTTTGCTTGATGTTAGTGCTGATCAAATCAATATCCTTGATATTGATCATATGAATATTGGCGCTTATATCCGCAATACTTTAAAGGTGGATAAAAATGAAAGTCGACAGGATGCGTTATTTGATATTTACCGAGTGATGCGTCCAGGTGAGCCCCCAACAATCGATACAGCAGAAGCAATGTTCCATTCATTGTTTTTTGATCCAGAGCGTTATGATCTTTCAGCCGTTGGGCGTGTTAAGATGAATTTGCGTATGGATCTTGATTGTCCAGACACAGTTCGCATTTTACGCCAAGAGGATATTCTTGCTGTTGTTAAGATGTTGGTTGAATTGCGTGATGGTCGTGGCGAAATTGATGATATTGATAATCTTGGCAACCGTCGCGTTCGTTCCGTTGGAGAATTGATGGAAAATCAATATCGCATTGGTCTTCTTCGTATGGAGCGTGCGATAAAAGAGCGCATGTCATCGGTTGAAATTGATACAGTTATGCCACAGGATTTGATCAATGCAAAGCCTGCTGCTGCTGCAGTTCGTGAGTTTTTTGGGTCTTCACAATTGTCGCAGTTTATGGATCAAACTAATCCATTGTCGGAGATTACCCATAAGCGCCGTCTTTCTGCTCTTGGTCCAGGTGGCTTGACTCGTGAACGGGCGGGTTTTGAAGTTCGTGACGTACATCCTACGCATTATGGTCGTATTTGTCCGATTGAAACACCAGAAGGCCCCAATATTGGTCTCATTAACTCCTTAGCAACATTTGCGCGAGTTAACAAATATGGCTTTATTGAAAGCCCATATCGAAAAATTGTTGATGGAAAAGTCACAAAAGAAGTTATTTATCTTTCAGCGATGGAAGAAGCAAAGCATTATGTTGCTCAAGCTAATTCTTCATTAGATAGTGAAGGTCGTTTTACAGAAGAGTTTGTTGTTTGCCGTCATGCTGGTGAAGTTTTAATGGCGCCGCGTGATCATGTTGATTTGATGGATGTTTCACCAAAACAATTGGTTTCAGTTGCAGCAGCGCTTATTCCTTTTTTGGAAAATGATGATGCGAATCGTGCGCTTATGGGATCGAACATGCAGCGTCAGGCAGTTCCTCTTGTCCGCGCCGAAGCGCCATTTGTTGGGACAGGAATGGAGGCCATTGTTGCACGCGATTCAGGAGCTGCTGTGAGTGCAAAACGTAGTGGTGTTGTTGATCAAGTCGATGCTACCCGTATTGTTATCCGTGCAACAGAAGATTTAGATCCTTCAAAATCAGGGGTTGATATTTACCGCCTACAGAAATTTCAGCGTTCTAATCAGTCCACTTGTATTAATCAGCGTCCTCTTGTACATGTTGGTGATAGGATAGAGAAAGGTGATATCATTGCAGATGGTCCATCCACGGATCTTGGTGATTTAGCTCTTGGGCGGAATGTTCTCGTAGCCTTTATGCCTTGGAATGGATACAATTATGAAGATTCTATTTTGTTATCCGAGCGCATTGTTGCTGATGATGTTTTTACTTCAATTCATATTGAGGAATTTGAAGTTGCAGCACGCGATACAAAACTTGGGCCTGAGGAAATTACGCGCGACATTCCTAATGTTGCGGAAGAAGCGTTAAGAAATCTTGATGAAGCTGGCATTATTTATATTGGTGCTGAAGTTCAACCAGGTGATATTTTAGTTGGAAAGATTACCCCAAAAGGTGAAAGTCCCATGACGCCAGAAGAAAAGCTTCTGCGTGCAATTTTTGGGGAAAAGGCATCCGATGTTCGTGATACTTCTATGCGTATGCCTCCTGGAACTTTTGGTACTGTTGTTGAAGTTCGCGTTTTTAATCGCCATGGCGTGGAAAAAGATGAACGTGCGATGGCAATTGAGCGTGAAGAAATTGAGCGTTTAGCAAAAGACCGTGATGATGAACAGTCTATTCTTGATCGCAATGTTTATGCGCGCCTTACCGATATGTTGACAGGTAAAGTTGCTGTAGAAGGTCCGAAAGGCTTTTCGGGCAGTAAAAAGCTTGATAGTACAGTAATGGGGCATTATCCACGATCCCAGTGGTGGCAATTTGCTGTTGAGGATGAGAAGCTTCAAAATGAAATTGAAACTTTGCGCAAGCAATATGATGAATCAAAAGAAGCATTACAACGTCGCTTTATGGATAAAGTTGAAAAGGTCCAAAGAGGTGATGAAATGCCTCCTGGTGTCATGAAAATGGTGAAGGTTTTTGTGGCTGTGAAGCGGAAAATCCAACCAGGTGATAAGATGGCGGGACGTCACGGGAATAAGGGTGTTGTTTCACGTATTCTTCCCGTAGAAGATATGCCATTTCTTGAAGATGGGACCCATGCTGATATCGTTTTGAATCCACTTGGTGTGCCTAGTCGTATGAATGTTGGACAAATTCTTGAGACGCATCTTGGTTGGGCATGTGCGGGGATGGGCAAGAAGATTGGTGATTTGTTAGAATTGTATCAAGAGACTGGGGATATATTGCCGTTGCGTCAGCGTATTGAAAATCTTATGCCTGATGATAATCAAAATGAACCAGTCCGTCAGTATGATAATGAAAGCCTTTACAAATTGGCATTACAGATGAAGAAAGGGGTTTCAATTGCGACGCCTGTTTTTGATGGAGCACATGAGTCTGATATTAACATGATGCTAGAGGACGCAGGCTTAGATAGTTCAGGGCAAGTTACGCTTTATGATGGTCGTACTGGAGAACCTTTTGATCGTCGAGTAACGGTAGGATATATTTACATGTTGAAATTGCATCACCTTGTTGATGATAAGATTCATGCACGTTCTATTGGTCCCTATTCACTTGTTACGCAGCAGCCATTAGGAGGTAAGGCACAGTTTGGTGGTCAGCGTTTTGGTGAAATGGAGGTTTGGGCACTTGAAGCTTATGGTGCTGCATACACTTTGCAGGAGATGCTAACAGTAAAATCTGATGACGTGGCCGGTCGAACGAAAGTCTATGAGGCAATTGTGCGTGGTGATGATACATTTGAGGCGGGTATACCCGAAAGCTTTAATGTGTTGGTAAAAGAAATGCGCTCACTTGCTCTTAATGTGGAGCTTGATGATGCGCGTGAATTTATTGCACAGCGGGCATTGTCTGATACAGCAGAATAATAATTCAAAGAGCGCAGTAGAAAAAGGCTGCGCTTTGATTACTTTAAGAGGCTCAATAACCTTATTAAGGTTATATAGGTCATTTTTAAAAGTAAATGTATTTTAAAGAAGATCTGTTATAAAATAAATGAGATATTACAACAGGTTCTAAGAATCTTTGAAGGAGAACAGCATGAACCACGAGGTCATGAATCTTTTCAATCCTCAAGCGCCAGCGCAGACATTTGACTCTATTCGTATTTCTATTGCGAGTCCTGAGAAAATTTTGTCCTGGTCTTATGGTGAGATTAAGAAGCCTGAGACTATTAATTATAGGACTTTTAAACCAGAGCGTGATGGTCTTTTTTGTGCACGTATATTTGGCCCTATTAAAGACTATGAATGTCTATGTGGCAAATATAAACGCATGAAGTATAAGGGCATTATTTGTGAAAAATGCGGTGTAGAGGTTACTCTTTCGCGCGTGCGTCGTGAGCGTATGGGGCATATTGAACTTGCGGCACCTGTTGCGCATATATGGTTTCTTAAATCATTACCAGGTCGTATTTCTACACTTTTAGATTTAACTTTAAAAGATATTGAGCGGGTTCTTTATTTTGAGAATTATATTGTAACCGAACCAGGGTTGACATCTCTTAAGCTCCATCAGCTTCTTTCTGAAGAAGAATATATGCTTGCTATTGATGAGTTTGGAGAAGATCAGTTTACAGCTATGATTGGCGCTGAAGCTATTTACGAGCTTTTAGCTGGTATGGAGTTAAATAAAATCGCCAATGATTTGCGTCTCGAATTAGCTGAAACAACTTCAGAGTTAAAGCAGAAAAAACTGATTAAACGGCTTAAAATCGTTGAAAATTTTCTTGAATCTGGAAATAAGCCAGAGTGGATGATTATGAAAACAATTCCGGTTATTCCACCGGATTTGCGTCCATTGGTTCCGCTTGATGGTGGGCGTTTTGCGACATCAGATCTGAATGATCTTTATCGGCGTGTTATTAATCGTAATAACCGCTTGAAACGGCTGATTGAATTGCGTGCTCCTGGAATTATCGTGCGCAATGAAAAGCGTATGGTACAAGAAGCTGTTGATGCATTGTTTGATAATGGACGGCGTGGGCGTGTGATTACTGGAGCCAATAAACGTCCTCTCAAGTCTCTATCAGATATGTTGAAGGGCAAGCAAGGACGTTTTCGTCAGAACTTACTTGGGAAGCGTGTTGATTACTCAGGGCGTTCTGTTATCGTGACGGGACCTGAATTAAAATTGCATCAATGCGGTCTTCCGAAAAAAATGGCTCTTGAATTGTTTAAGCCTTTTATTTATGCGCGGCTTGATGCAAAAGGCTATTCATCAACGGTAAAGCAGGCAAAGAAGCTTGTTGAAAAAGAACATCCGGAAGTTTGGGATATCTTGGATGAGGTTATTCGTGAACACCCTGTTTTACTCAACCGTGCGCCAACATTGCACCGTTTGGGGATTCAGGCTTTTGAACCTATCTTAATTGAAGGCAAAGCTATTCAACTTCATCCACTGGTGTGTACTGCTTTTAATGCGGATTTTGATGGAGATCAGATGGCGGTTCACGTTCCGCTTTCTCTTGAGGCACAGCTTGAAGCCCGTGTTTTGATGATGTCTACCAATAATATTCTTCATCCGGCCAATGGTGCCCCAATTATTGTTCCCTCACAGGATATGGTTCTTGGTCTTTATTATCTTTCAATTGTTTCTGAAAAAGAACCAGGTGAAGGAATGGCTTTTTCTGACATAGGTGAGCTTCATTATGCCTTGGAAAATAAGGTTGTAACGCTTCATACGAAGATTAAAGGCCGTGTTAAGAATATGGGGAAGGATGGAAAAGAAGTTTCTAAACTTTATGATACAACACCTGGTCGTTTGATTATCGGTGAGCTTTTGCCAAGGAATTCGGATATCTCATTTGATATTGTCAATCAAGAAATGACGAAAAAGAACATTTCTAAAATGATTGATCATGTTTATCGGCACTGTGGACAAAAAGAGACGGTTATTTTTTGTGACCGTATTATGCAGCTTGGCTTTTCTTATGCTTGTCGTGCAGGAATTTCATTCGGTAAGGATGATATGGTTATTCCTGATAGTAAGTCGCGTTTAGTTGCAGAGACAGAAGCTTTGGCTAAGGAGTACGAACAGCAATATAATGATGGTTTGATTACACAAGGTGAAAAATACAATAAGGTTGTAGATGCTTGGGGTAAATGTACAGATCGCGTTGCAGATGAAATGATGAAACGTATTCAAGCCGTCGATTTTGATCCTAAAACAGGTCGTCAACGGCCGATGAATTCGATCTATATGATGTCGCATTCTGGAGCACGTGGTTCTGCTAACCAGATGAGACAATTGGCTGGTATGCGTGGATTAATGGCAAAACCATCGGGTGAAATTATTGAAACCCCCATTATTTCAAATTTTAAAGAAGGTCTAACTGTTAATGAATACTTCAATTCCACGCATGGTGCACGTAAAGGACTTGCTGATACTGCGTTAAAGACGGCGAACTCTGGTTATTTAACACGGCGTCTTGTTGATGTTGCACAGGATGCTATTATTTCGGCAGTTGATTGTGGTACCGCGAAAGGGCTTACCATGCAGCCAATTGTTGATGCAGGACAAATTGTTGCCTCACTTGGGCAAAGGATTCTTGGTCGTACAGCGCTTGTTGATATTCTACATCCTGTCTCTGGAGAGGTTATCCTTGAAGGTGGAGCGATGATTGAGGAAGCTGATGTCGCGAAGATTGAAGAAGCTGGAATTCAATCTGTTCAAATTCGTTCTGCTTTAACATGTGAAACACGTCTTGGTGTTTGTGCAAAATGCTATGGTCGTGATTTGGCGCGTGGAACACCTGTTAATCAGGGAGAAGCCGTTGGTGTTATTGCTGCTCAATCCATTGGTGAGCCGGGAACACAGCTTACTATGCGTACTTTCCACTTAGGAGGGACTGCGCAGGTTGTTGATTCATCGTATTTAGAGGCATCTTATGAAGGTAAGGTGGAGATTCGTAATCGTAATGTGGTTCGTAACTCTGAAGGCCATTTGGTTGTTATGGGGCGTAATATGGCTATCCTTATCAAGGATGAGTTAGGAAAAGAGCGCGTTGTACACCGTGTTAGCTATGGTGCCCATATTTTTGTTGATGATGGTGATGTGGTTAAACGTGGCCAACGTATAGCAGAATGGGATCCTTACACACGTCCAATTTTAACGGAAGTTGAAGGCTATGTGGGTTTTGAAGATATGATTGATGGTTTATCTGTCACTGAAACAGCTGATGAATCTACGGGTATTACGAAGCGTTTGGTGATTGATTGGCGCGCTAATCCACGTGGTGCGGATCTTAAACCAGCCATTATTATCCACGCAGATAAAGAAGGTGAATCCATTGCTAAATTGTATAAGGGAGGTGAAGCCCGTTATATGATGTCAGTGGAAACTATTCTTTCTGTTGAGCTTGGTGCTCATGTTAAGGCTGGTGATGTTATTGCTCGTTTGCCGATGGAAAGTGCCAAGACGAAAGATATTACGGGTGGTTTACCACGTGTGGCTGAGCTTTTTGAAGCGCGTCGTCCAAAGGATCATGCGATTATTGCTGAAGTAAGTGGCACGATTCGATTCGGCCGTGGTTATAAGAATAAACGTCGTATCATTATTGAACCAAATGATGAAACTCTTGAGGCAGTAGAATATTTGATTCCAAAAGGTAAGTTGTTTCACTTCCAAGAAGGTGATCAAATTGAAAAGGGAGATTATATCCTTGATGGTAATCCAGCACCTCATGATATATTGGCGATTAAGGGGGTTGAAGCTTTGGCATCTTATCTTGTTAATGAGATTCAGGAGGTTTATCGTTTGCAGGGAGTTCTTATTAATGACAAGCACATTGAAGTGATTGTTCGTCAAATGTTGCAAAAAGTTGAAATTACTGAATCTGGAGATTCTGGTTATATTTCAGGTGATAATGTTGATCGTATTGAACTTGATGAAATCAATGATAATTTGATTGCAGAAGGGAAGAAACCTGCATCTGGTAATCCCATTCTTCTTGGAATTACAAAAGCTTCTCTTCAAACGCCTTCTTTCATTTCGGCGGCATCGTTTCAGGAAACAACACGTGTTCTTACTGAAGCAGCAGTTTCTGGTAAAATTGATACTTTGCAAGGACTTAAAGAGAACGTTATTGTCGGTCGTCTTATTCCAGCAGGTACGGGTGGTACGATTTCTCAAATCCGTCGTATTGCTGCCGTTCGTGATGATTTGATTGTAGATGAGCAGCGTAAGTCTAGTAATAACGAAGTGGCTAAGGCTATGTTGACAAATATGACAACCGGCGCCGTTGCTGAATAATTTAAATATAACATCACATAATAAAAAAACGTCTGAACTTTATATTCAGACGTTTTTTTATCTCGAAATGCAGAAGTTGCATCTTTTCCTAAAAAATATCAAAAATTATAAGGCGATAGTTATTTTTAACATCTTTACTAGCTTATTGTTTTGTAATTATTTGAAACTCAAAAGCCATGTTCAAGGAAAATAGTTGATTATCTACAAATAAAATAATGATTGATTTTGAATTTTAGGAAAATTGTTGATTGATATCTTCTATAAAGATTTTAAAGGACTTATAATGAAAGATCGATAGTCTTTTCTGTAATCTAAAAAATAATTGATCCTCTACTATACAATACTTGTATGACAAGAATGTATCTTCTTCTAAATTAGAATGTAGGAGAGTAGAGATTACGTTACTCACTAAGTATTATAAAAAATAGACATATTTCTTATCACAATGTGATCTATGAAGACAGAATGAAAAAATGTACGAATATTATTCAATTGGAAAATTAACACGTGAGTTTTCAATAACAGCTCGGACTTTGCGTTATTATGAAGAAGAGGGGCTTCTTATTCCTTTTCGGCGTGGAAATACACGGCTTTATACACAAACGGATCGTCATAAGTTAAAACAAATACTGCGTGCTAAAAGAGTTAAATTTTCGTTGTCTGAAATATCTGATATGTTGACAATGGTTGAAAAACCACCTGATGATGAGAAAAAGCTTAAGAAGTTAATTGCAGGAATTCATAAAAAACGAGCTGATTTAAAGCAGATGCAGCATGATATTGATGATCTTCTACAGGATTTGGAACGAATTGAGGAGAGTTTTTTTGAGAGCTTAGCGGAGTTGGGGGTTAATCATTGATTATAAAATTTATTTCATCTGCTTTTAGACAATTTTCTTTCTATTAAAAGAGATAGGTTATACTATCTCTAAGGGGAATCTTTAACACTACGTGAAATGTGTGAATTATTTAAAGAAATAGAGTGTTCGAAAAAAGCTACGAAGGTATTTTCGCAGTATATTGTCCTTGATAAGCAAAAAAATTATTTTTCATAAAGAAAGTAAAAACAATGGCAGTTTCTCCTATGAGTGTTTTTCAATCTATTTTGTCACGAAAGTCAATTCGCGCTTTTACTGATCAGCCAGTTAGTTTGGAAACAATCAAAGAAATCTTAAAACTTGCAGCACGTGCACCATCTGGAACAAATATTCAGCCATGGCAAGTGATTGTGCTTACAGGAAGTGTATTACAGAAAGTAGGGCAAGAGCTTTCACAACTTGTTCTTTCAGGTGTAAAAGGAGAGCGTGAATATAGTTATTATCCACATCAGTGGCGTGAGCCTTATATTTCAAGACGTCGAAAAGTTGGTTTGGATCTTTATCAGAGTCTTGGAATTCAAAAAGGTGATGAAGAAAAAATACTTCATCAAAAGGCGCGAAATTTTTTATTTTTTGATGCACCTGTAGGACTCTTATTTACAATGGATCACGACATGGAAATGGGGAGTTGGCTTGATTTGGGTATGTTTATGCAGACCATTATGTTAGCTGCACGTGGATTTGGATTAGATACCTGCCCTCAAGCTGCTTTTGCTGATTATCATAAACAGATTCGCACGCTTTTATCTATTCCTTCGGATCGCCATATTATCTGTGGTATGGCACTTGGTTATCGCGATATGAGTGCTCCAGAAAACAATTTTGAGACAGAACGAGAATCGTTAGAAAACTTTGTACGTTTCATTGAAACATACCCATAAAATATTTTATATAATTAAGCATACGTTTTGAAGAACTTGGTGCATTATGAAAAATATTTCCGATAAGAATTTCGCATCCTTATTGAATTTTAATATTGCGTATTAACACTTATTTTACTAAATTTGAAACATTAAGAGCGGTGACTCTAGGGGCATTGTCCGTTTTTTGAAGGTTGGCTTAATGGAAAACACTATAGAGAGAAAGTGTTGGGTGGTAGCAAGACGAGCTACATTCGTGTTTATTGCTGTCATTTTTTTAGTTTATCTCGCAATTTGATTTTAAACGGGACAAACGTTATGAAAAATCATATATGCTCAAGCTGTACTATAGTTTTGAGGTGATGCGTGTTTCTATCTGTTTTTGAACTTTTTAAAATTGGGATTGGTCCTTCTAGCTCACATACGATGGGGCCGATGACAGCTGCTAATATGTTTTTACAAAAGATAGGAGATTTTTCTCAGTCATCTGATATCCAAGTTTCTCGTATACGTGTTTATCTTTATGGTTCTTTGGCTTTCACGGGTATTGGTCATGCAACAGATAGGGCTATCATATTAGGACTTTTAGGAGAAAAAGCTTCTACTGTTGATCCTGATAGCATGGGGGGGTTGTTAGAAAAAGTTATACGTGAAAAAAAAGTGCAACCAGAAGGCCATCCCGCTTATCAGTTTGATGTGGAGCATGATCTTATTTTTGAACGAAAGCAAATCCTCCCTGGACATACAAATGGACTGGCCTTTGAAGGACTTAATACTGATGGGAATGTTCTGTTACGGCAGATTTATTATTCTATCGGTGGTGGCTTTGTTGTGACTGAGGATGAATTAAGCCATATAAATGATAATATACAACCAGAAGCATTTGAGGTGCCATATCCATTTGATTCTGCTTGTACAATGTTATCAATGGCAGAAAAATCAGGACTTTCAATTGCTGAAATGAAGCGCTTAAATGAAGAAATAAAGATAGAGCGTTCTTCTCTTGATACAGGGCTTGATGAAATTTTTTCAGCGATGACAAATTGCATTGATAGAGGTCTTTCACAAGAAGGTGAGTTGCCTGGTGGATTGCGTGTTCTAAGGCGTGCTAAAAAGCTGCATGAAACGCTTTTGAAAAATCAAAAGAAAAATCACAATTATCCACTTTGGGCAAATGATTGGCTTTCGGTATATGCCATAGCAGTCAATGAGGAAAATGCAGCAGGTGGTCGTGTTGTTACAGCCCCAACAAATGGGGCAGCCGGTGTTATCCCAGCAGTTTTGCGTTATTATCTTCAATTTAATGATGATTCAGATCGAGAGGGAATACATAATTTTCTATTAACGGCAGCAGCTATAGGCGGTGTTATCAAACATAATGCCTCTATTTCTGGTGCAGAAGTTGGGTGTCAAGGTGAAGTTGGAACGGCATCTTCAATGGCCGCAGCAGGGTTGACCGCAGCGTTAGGTGGAACACCAGCTCAAATTGAAAATGCGGCAGAAATTGCGCTTGAACATCATTTGGGAATGACATGTGATCCTGTTGCAGGTCTTGTACAAGTTCCTTGTATTGAGCGTAATGCAATGGGAGCTGTTAAGGCGGTAACGGCTTCTTCTCTTGCGTTATATGGTAATGGAGATCATTTTGTTTCTCTTGATGCTTGTATAGAAACAATGCGCCAGACTGGTCATGATATGAGTGAACGCTATAAAGAGACAAGTAAAGGTGGTCTTGCAGTTAATACAATATCTTGTTAGGAGCTGGAGCATCTTTCAATCCATAACTGGACTTTTTGGAGGGGGATCGTATTTCCTGATAAAGCTTGTGCTTTTTGTTACTTATAAATTAAAATTCCACTTTAATGCAGCAGCAGCTTGAAATAAATTCGAGATGATTCAGTGTTTTCTTAACGAATAATAGCTTCGGCATGAAGGCTTGGAGGGAGAGTATTGTTAGTATCTATCTGATTTGTATCTAAAATGGGAAAAAGCCTAATTTAGAAAAAGTAAAAAAGCGTAAAGTAAAATTAGTGATCAATCTGCCATTATTTTTTAGCTGGGTTTTATGGCTTTTTAAAGTTTCCATAGCCATATCTTTTAAGTAATGGAAGATTATGCCTGAGTATCCAAGGAAAATTTGTTTTAAATCTGAATAATTATGATGAGGAGAGAGAATTTTAAAGATTTTAATTTTTTGGAAGTAAAGATTTTTGGGTACCTAGTATGGTAAAAAATACCTTAAAAAGAAATGCTAATTTACAGTAATTAAGAGATATATTGGGAATATATTTTTTATTTATAAATTCTGTACCGTCAAAAAAACTAAAATAAATAATAACGTATACATTAAAAATATTTATCAAAATTCTCATGAGAATAGAATGCATGCGATAGAACATTATCCTGTTACTCATTCATGAGTTTGTTTTAAAAAAATATCTCTCAACGCTCTCAAACTCATTTTGCGATGGTATCTGTGAATGTATAATGGTAGATTCATTGAGCACCACGATCTTTATGCTTAATAAAAAGAGTGCGCTGGCACGATTACACACTTTACCAGCCCCCCCCTGTATGGGGACCAAAGCCCTTGGTATTTGAAACGGTTCATTATAGGCATTTTGAGTTTTTTTGTACGGTTTCACACCACACACTAATCTCGCTCATAACATGCAAGAGAACAGTTTTGATTGATTCAACATAAACAAATTTCAAATGAGAGAATCTTACGATATTCGAGATTCTCATCTAACATGAAAAATAATGAACTATCTTTATAAATCAGTATCTTGGATATGAATAGTATAATGTAAGTTTCCCATGAATGGTATAAAATCTATAGAGCATTAGCATCTTTATTTATAGAGGGAGAAAAGCAGCACTATCATCCTTTTTTTTAATAGTTTAATGCCAATCTTGCTCGTGATGAGCAAGCGAACGATTTTGACTGATTCAATATAAGAAGAAAAATAAGAGAATTTTACAAAAACCTCTTATTCAATATGCAAAAAATAAATTATAAATTAAAATCTTATGGAAATCGTTAACATGATATTTAATCTGATAATTTCTTTTACGTTTTTTCATCGATAGTATTTGTATTTTCCAGTTTGCTTTGTCTGTCGAAAGAAATAAAAGTAAGAGGAGTTAGATTATTTTTTACAGCGTTTATGTTGTAGGGGGGAGCGTTATTAAGAGGGACTTCCTTTATTAAACTTTTACAACAACTCCTAAAATGATAAGCTTTTATCCAATAAAGCTATTTATTTTTTCCAAAAAGATATCAAGGATAATTTTTATATTAAATCCAAAAGTGGAAAAATATTGGGTGTTTTTTATGTCCTTAATAATGGTTTTATTGAAAGCTTGGAGGTACTGGATAGTTGGAAAAGCTTTCAGCACAATTCCATAATTTAAGAAAAAAGTATCTTTATCAAAGGGGGGCTAAGGCTGTAGATAATGGTTAATAATAAAATAATTTTTTAGAGATGGTCTGTAAAATTAAATATTTGTTGCTCCTAGACGGATTTTAATAGGCACATTACCAGTTTGGCTAGCAACGCGTAAATGAATGCGTACAGGAGGCATTATGAGACGACGGTTGCGTATTGTTTGGCAAATGAGAAGGTTAACAAGAGATTGTGTATCTAATGCAGTCGAATTATATTTTAAACCAGTAAGTTTTGCAGCAGCATCGTGAAGAGAACGCAATGAAAGGAGGGACGATTGCTTCAATAAAATTTCTTTTTTATGGAATGAAGCAAAAGCATTATCTGTCATAATACTATCCTTAACGCAGAATTCAAAAATTTTTAGTAGGCTACAGTATAGCAGTTAAAATTTGCTTTCTTTAATGTAGAGCAAGCATCAAATGCAGCTTTTTTTGATTGAAACCCTGTAAAGCGCGCTCGATAATAACGCTGCCCACTTTTTTCAAAAAGTTGCATGTGCGAAGATGCGTGCTTTAAAGTAGAAAAAGCTATATTTTTTGCTTTTAAAAGTAAAGTTTTTGCTTGTTCTTCACTAGGAAGAGAACCAATTTGGATAGCCCATCCGGCATTTGTGGACAAAGAGGCTGTTACAATTTTATGAGTCTCAACCGGTATAGTTTTTTGAGGGTTTGGTATTGGTATAATTACTTTATTTACAGCCGTTATTGCGATATTGGAGTTTTTAGGTTGTTCTGCAAATGCTGTCAACATAGTCGAAATTTCATCGTCAAAATTACTTGAATCAGCTTTAATGGTTGGTATAGGAGTATTGGCACCAGTCGGTAAGTGATAGCGTACAGAAGCCATTAAACGTTCACCACTTTTCATTTGGCTTGCTTTGGGCAAATATTGGTTCAATAGGCTAGCCATATGCTCGTCACGTGCAGTAGACGATTTACCTCCCAGAACAACAGCGACAACAGAGCGCCCATCGAGACGCATTGAAGTTGCTAAATTAGAACCTGACATTTGTGTGTACCCTGTTTTAATTCCATCGACACCTTTCATTATTTTAACGAGTTTATTGTGGCTGTTAATTTTATGTCCACGGAAATTAAAACTTTTTGTTTTGAACAATTTATATTGTTTTGGAAAATGTTTACGTAAAGCTAATGACAAAGTCGCTATATCTCGTGCTGTAGAATAATTGTGCACATCCGGAAGCCCTGAAGCATTCGCGAAATGTGTATGTTTCATGCCAAGTTTACGAGCTTTTACTGTCATCATTTGAGCGAATTTTTTTTCACTACCTCCAAGATATTCTGCAATGGCAGCAGCAACATCATTTGCGGATCTTGTAATGAGTGCTTTAGCTGCTGATTCTGCAGAAATTGTTTGGCCTGCTTTAAAGCCAATTTTTGTCGGTGGACGCATTGCTGCATAATGTGAAACAGGAATTGGTGTATTTGGTGTCACACGACGCATCTGCATAGCTTCAAAGAGTAAGTACAATGTCATCATCTTTGTTAAAGAAGCAGGATAACGTTTCAGTGTTGCATTGGCTTGAAATAGAGTTTTTCCCGTAGTAGCATCTATAACAATAGCCGCATACTTATCAGGATAGGCTCCTTGAGGTGTGGCTGATGCCCAACAGTAAGAAAAAGCTAACACAACAAAAGAAATTGCTATTGTTTTACAGTAGCGCATAATTTTTTGATAATTAATATACACTTGCAGTATCCTATTTCTCCATTTATCCTAAAAAACTTCTATAAAGCTTCCTTTTCTGTAATTTGTTGATGCAGTTTAGACGAATGGTATTACTAATTTGTTTACAGAAGTTATTTTATAAGTGAGTGATTGAAGTCTAACCATAGAGGGAATCTTTTTCTAACACATACAGGTATTGCAATAATTATGAAAGAATTTAAAATTGATAAAAATGTGCTGCATGGAAAACGATAATGGGACGGATGCTTATAATAAACTCTATAGCTCATATTATGCATAATGAAAAGGGCAAGAATTGGGATGAAATTAGGCATGGTGCGGTTATAACGCTTAAGGCTAGAGCAAAACTCGAAAAACCTAAATTATGTCGAGTTTTTTTGCTTAATGATGATTACACACCTATGGATTTTGTTGTTTTCGTTTTGAAGAGCTTTTTTAAAAAAAGTTTCGAAGAGGCAACGCGAATAATGTTAAATGTTCATCACAGTGGGATAGGAGAATGTGGAACTTATACTTATGAAGTCGCTGAAATGAAAATATTACAAGTGAGGGAATGTGCGCGTCAAAATGAACATCCGTTACAATGTGTAATGGAATGGAAGTGAGGAATTATGCCATCTTTTACACCTAGTCTTGAAGAGGTTTTGCATCGTGCATTAACAATTGCTACTCAGGCACAGCATGAATACGCAACATTAGAGCATCTTCTACTTGCGCTGTTAGATGATGCTGATGCAAATTCCGTTATTCAGGCTTGCCAAGTAGATGTGGAGGAATTACGAGAGCGCTTAACCAATTATCTTCGCTCAGAGTTAGATGAACATATTAGAGCTGATGAGGATACTAAGCCTACAGCTTTTTTCCAGCGTGTTATCCAACGTGCGGTGATTCATGCACAATCAGCTGGAAAAGATGAAGTATCGGGGGCAAATGTTCTTGTTGCAATTTTTTCTGAACGTGAAAGCCATGCAGCATATTTTCTTCAAGAAATGGGCATGACACGCTATGATGCTGTACGTTTTATTTCGCATGGTATCACGCGTGATGATGGGTTATCCATGTTACTTGAAGGACTTGAAGAGCAATTAGATCAGCAGATTTCGGATAATGATGAAAGAGGAACAAGTGCTTTAACGAATTATTGTGTTGATCTCAATTGTAAAGCACTTAATGGAAAAATTGATTTATTAATTGGCCGTGAAATAGAAATTTCACGCATGATTCAGATTTTATGTCGAAGGTCAAAAAACAATCCGCTTTTGGTTGGTGATCCTGGAGTGGGGAAAACCGCTATAATTGAGGGATTGGCAAAGCGCATTGTTGATGCGCAAGTGCCTGAAGTTTTATCAAATGCAACAATATTTTCTCTTGATATGGGGGGGCTTGTTGCTGGTACACGTTATCGCGGTGATTTTGAAGAACGCTTAAAGCAAGTTATTAAAGAGTTTGAGCTGTATCCAGATGCTATTTTATTTATTGATGAAATTCATACCTTAATTGGAGCAGGAGCGACATTAGGGGGAAATATGGATGCAGCAAATCTTTTAAAACCTGTATTATCTTCTGGAACTATGCGATGTATTGGTTCGACGACTTACAGAGAATATCGCAAATTCTTTGAACAAGATCGTGCTTTAGAGCGTCGTTTTCAGAAGATTGATATTAATGAACCTTCTGTTACAGATGCGATTAAGATTTTGCAGGGGATGAAGCCTTACTTTGAAGATTTTCATCAGATTAAATATACAGATCAGGCGATGAAGGCATCTGTAGAATTATCTTCACGTTATATAATTGACCGTAGGTTACCTGACAAAGCAATTGATATTATTGATGAAAGTGGCGCAGCGCAAAAGCTTTTGCCACAAAAACAACGCAAGAAGAGTATAGGTGTTAAAGAAATTGAGGCTACTGTTGCTACAATTGCAAGAATTCCACCAAAAACAGTTTCTCGGAATGATCAGAAGATATTGAGTAAGCTTGAAAGAGAACTCAAACATGTTGTTTATGGGCAAGATCAGGCAATTTCCGTCTTAGTTTCATCCATAAAATTGGCGCGAGCAGGTTTACGCGAACCGGATAAACCAATAGGAAGTTATTTATTTTCAGGACCAACAGGTGTAGGAAAAACTGAAGTTGCAAAACAGCTTGCATCATCTTTAGGCATTGAATTATTGCGTTTTGATATGTCAGAATATATGGAACGGCATACGGTAGCACGTTTAATCGGAGCTCCTCCAGGTTATATAGGGTTTGATCAAGGAGGTCTTCTTACAGATGCTGTTGATCAGAAGCCTCACGCAGTCCTATTGCTAGATGAGATTGAGAAAGCACATCCAGAGTTATTTAATATTTTATTGCAGGTAATGGATTATGGTAGATTAACAGATCATAATGGTAAGAAAATTGATTTCCGCAATGTTATTTTGATTATGACAACCAATGCTGGTGCTTCAGATATGGCAAAATCAGCTATTGGATTTGGGAAGGTACATCGTGATGGTGAGGATATAGAAGCAATCAATCGGTTATTTACACCAGAGTTTCGTAATCGGTTAGATGCAATTATTCCGTTTGCACCTTTATCTCATTTAATCATCAATCAGATAGTGCAAAAATTTATTTTTCAGCTTGAAGCACAATTAGCTGATCGGGGAATTTGTTTTGAATTAAGCCCTTCTGCAACTTTATGGCTTTCCAATCAAGGATATGATTCTCAGATGGGAGCACGCCCATTAGGGCGTGTTATACAAGAATATATTAAAAAGCCATTAGCTGATGAAATTTTATTTGGAAAGTTACGCAACGGTGGCATTGTTCGCGTATTGACACAAAAATCAAATTGCAGAAAAGAAAGCTTACAGTTGGAAATTTCATCTTCCGATATATCTGCAAGTTCAAAGAAAAGTAAAATGGAAAATTTTACAAAAAAACGTGTAGGAAAAAAAAGCACAACAACTTAAGAGTGTGTTATAAGGCTGCACGGATTTTTTTTGCATTCTCTTCAAGTATTTCTGTAGGCGTTATCATATTATTATGAGGGGTAAGTTCTATTCCCTCCATACGTGGTATAATATGAAAATGGAGGTGATAAACGGTTTGTTGACTAGCTGATTCATTAAATTGCATGACAGTTATGCCATCTGCTTGAAAGGCTTTTTTGACGGCATTTGCAATTTTTTGAACAGCTTTAATAACGGGAAATAATGTTTCAGTATCCGCATCAAGTAAGTTTCTAGAGCCTTTTTTAGGAATGACCAGCGTATGACCTGGTGCCTGTGGCATGATATCCATAAATCCAATAACATCATCATCTTCGTAGACACGAACAGAAGGGATTTCATTGCGAATCAATTTAGCAAAAATATTGTTATTGTCATAAGCTTGTTTCATACAAATATTTCCTTTTATTATAAGTTTAAGATTTTAATTAAAAACGAAAAAATGCAAAGTTTATCAGAGTGTAAGACAAAGAAGTATTTTGACTTTAGTTATATTTAGGATGGGGCTCTGTCTTAATGAAGGCTTAGATTTCTATGATGGCTTCAACTTCTACAGGAACATCCATAGGAAGAGAGGCAACACCAATAGCAGAACGGGCGTGTTTTCCAATGTCACCAAGAATATTGACAAATAAATTAGAAGCTCCATTGGCAACAAAAGGAATATCGGTAAAATGAGAATCTACAGCCACAAAAACAGTAATTTTTACCACACGTTTTATTTTATTTAAGTCACCTAGAGTTGCCTTGAGTTGAGCGAGAATATTGAGAGCGCAAGCTTCGGATGCTTTTTGGGCTTGTTCGGTATTCACAGTTGCACCAACTTTACCGATGGCTATTGGTTTTCCATTAATAAGAGGGAGTTGTCCAGAAATAAAGAGTTGATTGCCACTTTGTGAAGTGGTGATGTAATTGGCAAGGGGGGAGATTACTTCAGGAAGAGTGATTCCGAATTCCTCTAAGTTTTTTTCAATCATATTGGTCATAATTTAAACTCCATAGCTGCTCTATAATACATTCATTGTATAATCTATTTTTTGATTTAAGGAAATGTGTGGTTAATTGAGAAATTAGCCTTTTTTGCCTTATTGTATGATGTTATGCAACGGGGATAAAGTTTGGAATTTGGGAATGATTAGATCATTATTTATAATAATTTTATATATTGTTTTTTTATGTACAGCGAGAGCTGAAGAGCCTATTTTTATTGTGCCTCATCGAGCAATTTATGATTTTCATCTCGATAGCGTTTCTCATGACATGACAATTTCTGCGATGTCAGGGCGAATGGTTTACGAGCTTACTGGTTCGGCATGCCAAGGCTATAGCACACGTTTTCGTTTTATTAGTCGTGTTCACATTGAAGATATGCCGGTACGTTTAACGGATCAACAGACGACGAGTTATGAAACAGGAGACAGCCGTACATTTCGTTTTAATATTACAGATCAAGAGGGAGAAGAGGTTGCGCATCGTGCTGAGGGGGTCGCGGAGCGTACTCAAGATGGTATTACAGTTACCTTAAAAAAGCCAAAGGAAAAAGAGTATAAGCTTGCAATGGCTGAATTTCCAATGATGCAACTAAAAAATATTATCCGCCATGCAAAAGCAGGGCATCATTTTTACAATGTTACTGTATTTGATGGGACAAATAAAGCAGATAAAGTTATAAAAGAAAGTATCGTCATAGGGGAAAAGAAGGCGCTTTTATCTGATAGCGAAACGGAAAAAGTGAGAAAATTGGATGAAGACGAATATTGGCCTGTTACAATTTCTTATTTTGATGATGGAGAAAATAAAGATGGTTTGCCGGTTTATCGTAGCAGTTTTCTCTTACATGAGAATGGTATCATGCGTGATCTTCATATAGATTATGGAACTTTTTCAGTGCGTGCAAAATTGAACAGTCTCGAATTCTTGGAACTTGGAAAAGATCTTAATCAATGTGAAAATGCAAATATTAAATGATTAAAGAAAATGACTTGAAAAAGAATCAAATATTAGTATGTTTGCACTATTCCACACGCGGAGTTTGGGTGTTTGCAAATAATTTGTGAGAAAATTCTAGCAAGCATCCGCCGGTAGTAGGTTTTCCTGCTTTTTCCGCGGAGGTTGAACCGGAAAGGATAAGATTTATGGCACTACCCGATTTTACTATGCACCAGCTTTTAGAAGCAGGTGTGCATTTTGGTCACCAGACTCATCGTTGGAATCCCAAAATGACTCCCTATATCTATGGTCAGCGTAATAATATCCATATTATTGACCTTGCTCAGACCGTTCCGCTTTTACACCAAGCGCTTAAACTTGTTTCAGATACTGTTGCGCGTGGTGGTCGTATTCTCTTTGTTGGTACGAAAAGGCAAGCATCTGACATTATCGCTGATGCGGCGAATCGTTCTGCCCAGTATTACGTTAATGCACGTTGGCTTGGTGGCATGCTCACAAACTGGAAAACGATTTCCAATTCGATACATCGTTTGCGAAAGCTTGACAAAATTCTTGCTGCTGAGGCGCAAGGTTTTACCAAAAAAGAACGTTTAAATCTTGAACGTGATCGTGAAAAGCTTAATCGTGCGCTTGGTGGTATTAAAGATATGGGATCTGTTCCAGATCTTATATTTGTCATCGATACGAATAAAGAAAATATTGCCCTTCAAGAAGCAAAACGTTTAGGTATTCCAGTGATTGCTATTATTGATACCAATTGCGATCCTGATGACGTAACGCATCCGATACCAGGTAATGATGATGCTTCGCGTGCAATTTCTCTTTATTGCGATCTTTTTGCTCGTGCTGCCCTTGATGGTATTGCACGCCAGCAAGGAGCAATGGGTATTGATTTGGGAGCTCAAGTTGATGCGCCTGTGGAGCCTATTTTGAAAGAAAATGCGGTTTCAGAAGTTTCTGAATAATATAAAACGCCTAATTAAGGTACTTTTATTGTCTAAAGAAGAAGTTATAGGCGTGCAGAGGGGGGGGCACGCTTTCACTATTACAAAATAAAGAGGCAAATATGAGCATTACTGCTGCACAAGTAAAAGAACTTCGAGAACTATCTGGCGCTGGTATGATGGACTGTAAAGCCGCTCTAGCTGAAACCAGTGGTGATATGGAAGCTGCTGTTGATTGGCTTCGTAAAAAAGGAATAGCTAAAGCAGATAAAAAGGCTGGTCGTACAGCGGCTGAAGGATTAATCGGAGTCGTATCAAAAGATTTAAATGCGGTTTTGGTTGAGGTTAATTCTGAAACAGATTTTGTTGCACGCAATGCCGGATTCCAAGACATCGTGCGCAATATAGCAATTGCTGCTTTGGATACGCCAGGTGATGTTGAATCTGTTTCTGTTTCTCTTTATCCCGGTTCTGAGAAAACTGTAGAGCTTACGATTAAAGATGCAATTGGTACAATTGGCGAAAATATGACATTTCGTCGTTCCGCTAAATTGTCTGTTGAGAATGGTGTTGTTGCGACTTATATACACAATAGTGTAGCTGATGGTCTTGGTAAGCTTGGTGTTTTGGTTGCGATTGAAACAACAGGAAATAAAGAGGCTGCTCTTGCTTTTGGTCGGCAAGTTGCAATGCATATTGCGGCAACCAATCCCTTAGCACTTACAGCACAAGATGTTGATGCTGCTGCTGTTGAGCGTGAAAAAGCAGTTTTTTCAGATCAAGCACGTCAGTCTGGAAAGCCTGAAAATATCATTGAAAAAATGGTAGAAGGACGTATGCGTAAGTTTTTTGAAGAGGTTGTTTTGCTTTCTCAAGCTTTCGTTATGAATCCTGATATGACTGTTGAGGCAGCTTTAAAGGATGCTGAGAAATCAATTGGTGCACCAGCAAAAATTACAGGCTTTATTCGTTTTGCATTGGGTGAAGGTGTGGAAAAAGAGGAGTCTGATTTTGCTGCAGAGGTTGCTGCTGCTGTAAAAGGCTAGTTATTGCAAACTCTTGATTAGAGATTTAAAATCATATCGTTGGTTGTAGAATCTCTGGTGTGGGCAATGTAATTGTTGAGAGGGCGTCACGTGAAAAAAAGTGGTGCCCTTCGTGATGTCAAAAGCAAAAAGTAAATGTGCTTTTGGGGAGATTATTAATGGCATTAGCACTTCCGTATAAACGTATTCTTTTAAAAGCTTCTGGTGAAGCTCTTATGGGGGGGCAAAGTTTTGGCATTGATGTTTCTGTTGTAGATCGTATTGCCGCTGATATTGCAGAAGTGCGCACAATGGGGATAGAAGTTGCAGTTGTTATCGGTGGGGGAAATATTTTTCGTGGCGTTGCTGTTGCTTCACATGGTGGAGACCGAGTTACAGGGGATCATATGGGAATGCTTGCAACTGCTATCAACTCTTTAGCATTGCGAACATCTTTGACAAAATTAGGGGTTGAAACTGTTGTACTCTCTGCGATTGCTATGCCACAAATTTGTGAAAGTTTTTCGCAACGTAAAGCAATAGCTTATATGAATCAGGGAAAAGTTGTTATTTTTGCGGGCGGTACAGGAAATCCATTTTTTACCACTGATTCTGCTGCTACTTTGCGTGCAGCTGAGATTGGTGCGGATGTCCTTCTTAAAGGAACACAAGTTGATGGTATTTATTCAGCAGATCCAAAGATAGACCCTACGGCTAAACGTTTTGACCAATTAACACATGTTGAAGTGTTACAATGGGGATTATCTGTTATGGATTCAACGGCGGTTACTTTAGCACGTGAGAACAATGTACCGATTATTGTGTATTCCATTCATGAAAAGGGCGGTTTGGCTAAGGTCTTGAATGGAACAGGACGCTTTACAATAGTATCAGAATAAGGGTAAGCTTCAAAGGACAATTGAAGGAGACAGAAATATGAATGTTACATCAATTATAGATGATCTGAAACGTCGCATGGATGGTGCTATTACGGCTTTTAAACATGAATTAGGTGGTTTGCGGACTGGACGTGCATCGGCCAGTTTATTAGAGCCGTTGACCGTTGAATCTTATGGTTCTGTTGTGCACATAAATCAGGTTGCTAATATTTCTGTTCCCGAACCTCGGATGCTTTCTGTTTCTGTATGGGATAAAACGATGGTAGGAGCTGTAGAGCGCGCTATTCGCGATTCTGGTCTTGGTTTAAATCCCATAACTGATGGTACGAATTTACGTATTCCTTTGCCTGAGTTGAATGAAGAGCGCCGTAAAGAACTTGTAAAAATTGCACATCACTATGCAGAGCAAGCGCGTGTTGCTACACGTCATGTTCGTCGGGATGGTATGGACAATTTGAAAAAGTTAGAAAAAGATGGTGAAATTGGACAAGATGAAGCCCATAGTTTGTCTGAAAAAGTTCAAAAACTCACAGATGAAACGATTGCTGATATTGATAAAATTTTAGCCGTAAAAGAATCTGAAATTATGCACGTTTAAGACGATTTTGTTGTTAGAAAAGGATGTTTACTCCCAGCCTGTAAATTGTTTCTATAGATAAGGGAAGTGGTGTGCTCTGTGATAACAAGGTGTGATGCAGGAAGGTATTTTATCATTTTGATATGGGAGAGATTGATTTGAAAGGGCAGATGTTTTAATTTTTTAATCTGCGTGGTAAATCATGTCCTTTGCTGGAAGACGCTATTGAGCAGCATGGTGAGGGCTTTCAGTTTAGCATGTCTTTGTTAAACAGCATAATGAAAGCATTCTTAGAAATTATTTAAATATTCTAAGATGAGGGTTGGGGAAAGAATATAACACAAAAAAACAAGCCTAACCTTTCTCTTATTTTCCATTATAAAACATGTGAGTATAATCGATGAAGCAGATGCTATATGGTGTAATTCATTTTTTTACGACGAATATTTGATAGAGAAGTGTTTTTATATGAAACCTATATTAGTTAATTTATATGTGGATAGGTAGCTGCTTTTTCATTTTATATTTGAGAAAATATTAAAAAAATACTTTAGGATCAATCTTGACGGAGATTTTCGAAGCTGTTTTCATTGATTATTTGTCTTATAAGCGCTATCTTGGTAAACTGAATTGTTTATGATAAATTATAAGGGAAATTTATACAAGTATGAAATAAAAATATTGCGTAGGGAGGTTTTTCTTACGTCAATTTTAGAGCTTGTATTTTCTATTTTTATTGTTTGGATGTTGTTTTGTCTAATTTGGTTTATCGTGTTCTGACAGCTTTTGTGTTTGGTTTTATTGCATTGTATCTAACATGGTTGGGAGGGATCTCCTTTTTTTTATTTGTATGGTGTATTGGCGGTTTTGTTCTTTATGAGTGGATGAGTATTACTAAAGAGAAATGGTGTATTTTACAAAAAATATTAGCAAGTAGCTTTTATTTGATCTTTGGCTTTTTTTTAGTGTTGAGTGTATCTGCTTCATTGATTTTTTGTGTTTTAATCGTTTTGGCTGCGGTGTTGGCTATTATATCTATAAAAAAGAGTGGTTGGGTTTTTTGTGGTTTTTTATATGCATCTTTTCCTGTTGTTGCTTTATGCTTTCTACGGGATCATGAAATGTTGGGGTTCCAAGTTGTTATTTTCTTATTTACGATAGTGTGGGGAACAGATATTGGCGGGTATTTTATCGGACGTGCATTAGGGGGACCTAAATTAGCACCACAATTTTCTCCTAATAAAACATGGTCAGGAGCACTTGGTGGTACATTTGTCGGAGTTTTCGGTGGTATATGGGTTGCTTTTGGATTTTTTGATATAAATTTAGCAAGTTTTTTTGTGCCTCTCCTTACACTTGTTTTGTCAATTGTTTCACAATTGAGTGATTTAGGGCAATCATGGCTCAAAAGACGGTTTTCTGTTAAAGATTCTAGTTCTTTATTGCCTGGACATGGTGGTTTTATGGATCGTATAGATGGATTGGTAGGGGCAGCTTTTCTTCTTTATTTAATTGGTTCATTTATGTCTGATATGGATGCACCTTTTAATCTTTTTAGTATGATCTAATTGGGAGAAGGTAGTTTGGGACTTTTAAATTATATCGTCACTATGGGTGATTTTCTTTTAAGAAGTTTGAGTATTCTTTTCATCATTATGATTATCATTTTTGTGCACGAATTTGGGCATTATCTCATTGGTCGGTGGTGTGGTATTAGGGCGTTAGTTTTTTCGCTTGGATTTGGGCCAGAAATAGCGAGTTATACAGATAAGCATGGCACGAAGTGGCGTTTAGCGCTTATCCCCGTAGGAGGGTATGTAAAGTTTGTTGGGGATGAGGAAAAAAATGATACGGCATCATCCCAATCATCTCTGATTGTTGACGGTTCATTTGCTAGTGCGCATGCTTGGAAAAAAGCAGCAACTGTTTTTGCCGGTCCTTTTTTCAATGCCCTTTTTACTGTTGTTATTCTAACATTTTTTTTCTTTATCTATGGTCGTGTAGCCATTGAGCCCGTTATTGGTTCTTTGGTAAAAGATAGCCCTGCTCTTCAGTCCGGTTTGGAATTAGGTGATCGTTTTGTTGAAATGGATGGACGACGGGTTGAAAGTTTTGAAGATTTGATGAATTATGTGGCTTTTCACGGAAGAAAACCCATAGAGTTTAAAATAGAACGCATGGGGCGATTCTTTACAACGGTGATTACTCCGAAAATCGTTGAGCGAGATGATGGATTTGGTAATCGAACACGAAGTGCTATGATAGGTGTAGGTGTTCCTATTGATTTAAATAATCCTGCACATTTAGATCCAACTTATATAAAACATATTCGCTATGGTTTTGTAACAGCCGTAAGAGAAGCGTCAGACCGTACTGTGTTTATCGTCACTCAAACCGTTCTTTTTATGAGTCGTTTAATAGGAGGAAAAGAGGACCGTTGTCGGCTAAGTGGACCTTCTAAAACCGTTAAAATTGCTTGGAAAGTGAGCGAGACAGGTTTTGTCTCTTTGTTGAATTTAGCGGCTTTTCTTTCAATAAGTGTTGGGCTTATTAACCTTTTTCCGATTCTACCGCTTGATGGTGGGCATCTTTTATTGCATGTCATTGAGGTCATTACTGGGAGGGAAATATCTGCTAAAATCCAGGGAATTATTTTTCGTTTAGGTTTTTCCATTCTTCTCCTTTTTATGATCTTTGTCTTTTTTAATGATTATTTTTGTTGGTTTAGCTAATTAAATTATGGAAAACGCTTTATAAATTGAGTAATAATAGCGAAAACAAATTGAAGGTTGTTTACCATGTCTGCAAAATGTTGTGGCGTCGTACATTATAATGAGTAATTAAGGAATGAAAAGTCTCGCTGTAAAGAGGTTGTTATGGCAGTTAGCTTTTTAAGGCATCATGTCCAAGGAACAAGAGTAAGGTAAAAAAGCCAATGACTACAAATTCAAAGTTTTTAAATGCAGCATCTGTATTGGTGTTAAAAATGGGGATGATTGCCCCAGCAACGGTTTTTATGTCAATTGCTGCGGTTGGAGAAATACAAGCGTCTGTAGTCCGTTCTATTGAGGTTCGTGGGAATAAGTTTGTAAGTTCTCAGGCAATTCGAGACAATATCGGGATTAAGGCTGGACAAGGGGTTTCCAGTGCTGATGTTGATAATGCTGTGAAGAATCTTTTCGAATTGGGTTTATTTTATGATGTTAAAATAAATCCGGTAGGTGATAAATTGGTTGTATTCGTAAAAGAATATGAGGTTGTCAATCAGATATTGTTTCAGGGAAATAAATCTTTTAAAGATCCAGATCTTAAGCGGTTTATTTCTTTAAAACCGAATGAGCCTTTTAATTCTGCTAAGCTTTCTGCTGATATAAATACAATTCGTGAAGCTTATAAAACTCTTGGTCGTAATAATATCACTGTCAACGTTCAAACGATTAACCTTGGAAAAGGGCGAGTTAATGTAGTATTTAATGTTGTTGAAGGGCAAAAAACAAAGATTGGTGATATCACTTTTAAGGGGAATAGTGTCTTTGGAAGTCGCCGTTTGCGTGATGTGATTTCAACAAAAACTTCAGGAATTTTTTCGAAGTTGTTGGGAGGTGATGTTTACAGTGAAGAGCGTCTCGCTGCTGATGAAGAAGCTTTACGTCGCTTTTATTATAATCGTGGTTATGCAGATTTTCGTGTAGTCTCTTCTAAAGCGACTTTTGATGCAGCAAGCAATACATATAAAATTTCTTTCGTTCTTGATGAGGGGGTGCGCTATAAAATTAGTGATATTCAGGTTGAAAGTGATGTTGATGGAATTGACGTTCAATCTGTGAAAAGGGGGCTTAAAACCCAGCCAGGTGATGTTTATAGTGCAGAAGATATTGAACAGTCTGTTGCAATTATTAATAACAAGGTTGCTGATTCGGGATATGCTTTTGCTAAAGTTGAGCCGCGGGGAAATCGTAATTTAGCAAATCATACAATTTCAATTTTATATAATATTGAACAGGGTACACGTGCTTATATTCAGCGTATTGATATACGTGGCAATGAGAAAACGCGTGATTACGTCATTCGCCGTGAGATTGATTTAAACGAAGGGGATGCTTACAATCAAACTTTATTACAGCGGGCAAAACGTCGTCTAGAAAGTTTAGGTTTCTTCAAAGCTGTTAATATTTCAATGGTTCCCACAGATCAATCTGACCAAGTTATTTTGGTAATAGATGTCGTTGAAGCTTCAACAGGAGATCTCTCTCTTTCTGGAGGATATACAACAGGGGGAACAAGTCCTGGTATGTCACTTGAAGTTTCTGTTACTGAACGTAATCTTGGGGGACGTGGTCAATATGTTCGTTTAGGGTTGGGTGCAGGGCAAGAAAAATCTCGTAATTATAATTTATCATTTGTTGATCCTTATTTCTTAGGGTATCGTTTATCTGCTGGTGTTGATGTTTTTCGTAGTACTTATCGTGCTGATAAAGCTTATGATGTACGACAGACAGGTGGATCGCTGCGGTTTTCGTTACCTATTAATAATCAATTATCTGCTAATTTAGCTTATTCTTACGTGCAGGAAGAATATGATTTTGGCGGAGAGTATGATTTTGACAAAGAGAGTGACGTAATAGCATTATATGGGAAATATTCTGGTGCGATTGTTCAAGCTGCAAAACAAAGCCCTTGGAAACGTTCATCAATTAGTTATGGTTTCACCTATAATACGATTGATGATATGAGATCCCCCCATGATGGGTGGTACGTGCATCTTCTTCAGGAATATGCAGGGCTTGGTGGAAGTGCAAAGTTCTTGAAGACCACGGGTAAGGCGATGATGTACAAGACTCTTTCTGACCAGAAGGATATTGTTGGTTTGCTTTCCTTTGGGGGTGGTTATATCCACGGAATGGGTCGAGATGGTGTTCGTATTTTCGATATGTTTAAAGCGAATACTGATATGATTCGAGGGTTCAAATATAATGGAATAGGTCCGCGTCAGGTTTCCAGTAAGGGTGAGGTTTATTTCTTGGGGGGAACAACATATATGAATGCGACTGCTGAAGTACAGTTTCCTATCCCTGTTGTGCCTGAAGGGTTCGGGTTGCGCGGTGCTTTATTTGCGGATATTGCCACGCTTTATGGCAATAATTATAAAGCCGTTTTTAAGGGTGAACCGTCTGTTACCAATACCAAAAGTGCTTGGCGTTCATCTGCAGGTGTGAGTTTGATGTGGGATTCTCCGTTTGGTCCTTTGCGTTTTGATTATGCTTGGCCAATAACGAAGCAGGAAGGTGATCGTTTGCAACAATTGAATTTTGGTATTTCTACAAAGTTCTGATTTGAGCGATTTTAAGAAGGAAAAACTTGAAGAGAATAGCTTAAGCTGGGAGAGAAAGTGTTTTGATGGCGGATACATTTTTTTTTACGCCGTCCCGGCAATTGACAGTTGCAAATGTTGCTGAGTTGACGGGTGCAAAGCTTCTTAATCCAGAGTTTTCTCATAAAGTTATCAATACTCTTTCTTCACTTGAGAGTGCTGTGGAGGGTTCTCTTGTTTTTGTAGAGCATCGGAAGTTTTCTGATGCTTTACTGGACAGTTCCGCTGTTGCTGTTTTTTGTACGAATGAGATTGTTTTTAAAGTTCCCGAAACTATGGCAATTTTGGTAACATCCACACCACAGCGTGACTTTGCTCAGATTGGTCGTATTTTGTTTCCAGATTCTGTCAAGCCAATGCCTTGGTTGGGACCCAAGGGGATTTCATCGCATGCGCATATTCATCCAACGGCTAAGTTGGCACATGATGTGTGTATTGAAGCGGGAGCTGTTATTGGTAGAAATGTTGAGATTGGTGCAGGAACTCTTATTTCATCCACAGCTGTTATCGGTGAAAATTGCCGTATTGGATGTGACTGCTATATTGCTCCTAAGGTAACAGTTCAGTGTTCTATAATAGGTGATAAGGTTCAGCTTTATCCTGGTGTTTGCATTGGGCAAGATGGTTTTGGTTATATTGGGGGCGTTTCTGGAATCGAGAAAATTCCACAGCTTGGTCGCGTTATTATTGAGGATGGTGTAGAAGTTGGTGCGAACACGACAATTGATCGTGGGACATTTCAAGATACTGTTATTGGTGAAGGAAGCAAGATTGATAATCTTGTTCAAATTGCCCACAATGTAAAAATTGGCCGCTATTGTCTTATTGCCGCTCAATGTGGCATTGCGGGAAGTACATCGATAGGGGATATGTCTCAGCTTGGCGGAGGTGTCGGAGTAGCCGATCACATCATAATAGGTAAATGTGTTCAGATTGCTGCTCGTAGTGGTGTTATGAATGACATTCCGGATGGCGAAAAATGGGGAGGTAGTCCAGCACGACCATTTAAACAATGGTTTCGTGAAGTAGCGACGTTGCGCAGTATGGGAAAAGTTAAAAAGGAGAAACGCTGATATGATCAGCAGTGAAAAGACTAAAAACTTAGAGGCTGTCGATATTGAAAAACTATTATCAATATTGCCGCACCGTTATCCATTTTTATTAATCGATCGTATAGTTGATATTGATGGTGAACAAGGAGCTATTGGTATTAAAAATATAACGATTAATGAGCCGCATTTTACGGGACATTTTCCCGCGAAGCCTGTTATGCCTGGAGTTTTGATTTTAGAAGCTATGGCACAAACGGCAGGAGCAATAGCACTTTTAAATTTAGGCAATAAGCAAACAAATTTAGTTTACCTTATGACAGTTGATAATGCGAAATTTCGTAAGCCGGTTATGCCTGGTGATCAACTCAAGATTCATGTTCAGCTTTTGAAAAAAAGGTCTGGTATGAGACGTTTTTCGTGCGTTGCAAAAGTAGAAGATGTCCGCGTCGCTGAAGCAGAAATTGCTGCGATGATTGTCGAAGAAGAATAAAAGATATTTGATGGGAATTTAAAAATGTCCGGTACGAAAATCCATCCAACTGCTCTTGTGGAGAAAGGAGCGCAGCTTGGTGAGAATGTACAAGTTGGACCGTTTTGTCATATTAGTTCAGATGCTGTTATTGGTGATGGATGCAGTTTGATGAGTCATGTTGTGATAATGGGGAAGACAACGTTAGGAGCCAAGAGTAAAGTATTTTCTCATGCAGTTTTGGGAGCAGATCCGCAAAATAATAAACATAAGGGAGGGGCTACGACTCTTTCGATTGGTAAAAACTGCACGATTCGTGAAGGCGTAACAATGCATAGGGGTTCCGATTCGAGTGTAGGAATGACAGTGGTTGGTGATAATTGCCAATTTTTTTGTTATGCGCATATCGCTCATGATTGCCATGTAGGGAATCATGTAACATTCGCAAATAATGTGATGATAGCTGGCCATGTTATTATTGGTGATTATGTAATTATTGGTGGGGGTGCTGCTGTGCATCAATTTGTTCGTGTTGGGCATCATGCATTTATTGGTGGTGTATCAGCATTGGTTGGTGATCTCATTCCCTATGGAACAGCTGTTGGGGTACAGGCAAAACTTGCTGGACTCAATATTATTGGCATGAAGCGTGCGGGACTTGAGCGTCAAGATATTCATGCACTCCGTCATGCGGTTGCTATGCTTTTTGATCATAGCAAACCATTTAAAGAGCGTGTCAGTGATGTTGCTTCTTTCTATTCTTCTTCTCAGTCTGTTCTTGATATAGTTAATTTTATTAAGGAAGAAGGAAAACGTTTTTATTGTACACCAAAATTTGAAGGTGATAGAATAAAAGAACATAAGGATTAAAAATGCCTATTTGGGGAGCCAGAAGTTTTCTTTCCGGCCGTACTGCTATTATAGCAGGAAATGGTGTTCTACCGATTACTGTTGCGCAGGCTCTTGAGAAGAATGGAGAGAATCCTTTTCTTGTGCTTTTGCGTGGTGAGGCGGATTCTGTTCTTTATCGCTATGAGCATTGCGAGCTATCAATTGTGGAGTTAGCGCGACTCATTAAAATCTTAAAAGAGGCTAGAATTTATAATGTTGTTTTGGCAGGTGGTGTGAAAAAGCGCCCACTTCTTAAACAATTGCGACTGGACTGGACAACATTTTTAGCTCTTCCTAAGTTAATCGGAGCTTTGAAGAGAGGGGATGATGCGTTATTAAAAGCTTTTATACGGATTATTGAAACGTATGGTTTTCGTGTTGTTGGTGCTCACGAGATAGTCGCAGATCTTTTAGCTCCCATAGAGTTTGATTTAACAGTGCGGCGTGCTACGCGAAAAGAGAAAAAAGATATTTTTTTAGCAGCAGAAGCAGCAAAGCTTTTAGGTCAATTAGATATCGGGCAAGCCGTTGTTGTTGTCCAAGGAAGGGTGGTTGCACTGGAGGGCGCTGAGGGAACTGATAATATGTTGTGGCGTGTTTGTGAAATGCGAGAAAGAGGGCAAATTCCCCTTAAAGGTGGCGTTCTTGTAAAATGTGCAAAACCACAACAGGATAATCGCGTTGATTTACCATCAATTGGGCCCGCGACAATAATGAATATTACAAAGAGTGGTTTATCTGGTGTTGCAGTGGAGGCAAATAGAAGTCTAATATTATCGGTGAAAACAACAATAGAAAAAGCCAACAAATATTCTCTATTTATAGAGACATTTGAAAAGTTTGGTCATGAATAATTGTTTCTTAAAGATTGCTGTGGTTTCAGGGGAGGAATCTGGTGATTTACTTGCGTCTGATTTGATTTCTTGTTTATCACAACAGATAGGATGCGATATTCATTTGATTGGTGTTGGGGGGAGGCATTTAAAGGCATTAGGTTTAAAAAGCTTTTTTGATTCCCATGATATTGCTTTAATAGGTATAAAGGAGGTGTTTAAAAAACTACCATTATTGTTGCTACATATTCGCAATTTATCCAAATTTATTGCACAAGAACAACCTGATTGCCTCATTATTATTGATAGTCCTGATTTCACGCATCGTGTTGCAAAAAAGGTGCGCGTTTTAGCGCCTTCTATTCCGATCATAAAATATGTCGCACCAACCGTTTGGGCCTGGCGTCCAGAGCGCGCTAAAGCTATGCGCAAATTTGTTGACCATGTTTTAGCGGTTTTTCCTTTTGAAGAAAAGATTATGCAAGATTTGGGTGGTCCTCCCACGACCTACGTTGGACATCGTCTTTTGACATATCCTCCCCTTTTGATAGTTCAGTCAGAAAAAAAATGCCAATTAGAACAAAGAAATTTGATCGATACACAAACATCATCGCCTACATTAGTTATTTTACCAGGATCACGCAATTTAGAAATTCATTCCTTAATGCCTATTTTTCGAGAAACAGTAGAGATTCTTGTACAACGTATTCCTCATTTACGTATTATTTTACCAACCTTACCACGTTTAGCGGATAAAATTCGTGATTTTGTACAAGGCTGGAAAAGCAAAGTGGAAATTGTAGTTGGTGAAGATGCAAAATGGCGTTCTTTTGCACAAGCAGATGTTGCACTTGCAGCATCTGGAACGGTTTCGCTTGAATTAGCATTAGCTAAAATTCCAACGGTCCTTTGCTATAAACTTGATCGTTTTTCTAAATTCTTTATTTTCCCTAAAATAATTTTATGGAGTGCAGCTCTTCCCAATATTATTTCTGATAAGCCTATTGTACCGGAATATTTTGATGAATTTCTACGCCCAGGCATGTTAGCAAGACAAGTAGAAGAACTTTTGTTTAATCCTTTAATACGACAGGCACAACTCGATGCCTTTGAGATGGTAGAACAGAAAATGAAAACTGAAGTACCATCGGGGGTTGTTGGCGCACAAACAATTATCACTCTTTTAAAAAGCAGGAATAAAATTGTATAAATAAAGCAATATGTTAATAATTAATATTTAATTTTAGCCAGAAAATTACAAGCACGTTGGCTTTTAGGATTAGTAAAAAATTCTTCAGAGGCTGTATCTTCAATAATTTTTCCATTTTCTAAAAAGAGTATTCTTTCTGAGACTTTACGTGCGAAGCCCATTTCATGGGTAACACAAAGCATTGTGATCCCTGTATCGTCCAATCGAGCCATCACGTCTAAAACTTCTCCCACACTTTCTGGATCAAGAGCAGAGGTTGGTTCATCAAAAAGCATAACTTCAGGTTCCATACAAAGTGCACGGGCAATCGCAACACGTTGCTGTTGCCCACCAGAAAGTTGTAAGGGATATTTTTCACAGTGTTTTTCAATACCAACATGCGTTAAGTAACGAATTGCCCGTTCTTGTGCTTGTTGTTTAGAAAGTCCTTGAACTGTCATAGGTGCTAAAATACAATTTTGTATAACGCTCATGTGGGGAAATAAATTAAAGTTCTGAAAGACCATTCCTATTTTACGAAGAACACTCTTTTGCTGTTGTATAGGAGCGGTATGGATATCAACATTATGGATACAGATTGAACCTTTTTGTGCTTGTTCTAATTGATTAATACAACGGATTAACGTTGATTTTCCTGATCCAGATGGTCCACAAATAACGATATGTTCACCAGCCTGAACATTAAAGTTGATATCATGTAGGACCCGAAAGTTTCCATACCATTTATTTAGATTTCGAATAGAGATCACAGTATTTTTACAGGGAGAGATCGATTTATTATTTTTCAAATTCATCTTATTTTATTCTTTCATTGATGAATAACTTGATTAATTCAACATTTTTGTTTGTGAAGTTTTTTATGATCATTTTTATTTACCGTAAATATCGAGTGAGGCGCTGTTCGATAAAAACAATAAAACGATGAATGAGTTCAACGATAAAGAGATAGATAAGAGCAGCCCAAACGTAAACTTGAAAATCGAAAGTCCGTGAATAAGTGAGTTTAGCAACCCCCATTAAATCATAAACAGTAATAAGTGAGGCAAGAGCACTGGATTTAATCATTAAAATCAACTCATTTCCTAGGGGGCGTAACGCTACAATCATTGCTTGTGGAAGAATAACTCTAAAAAATGTGACAGAGTTACTTAGACCTAAAGCTTTTGATGCTTCACGTTGCCCAGTTGTTACGGATAGAAAACTTCCTTTAAAGATCTCAGATTGATAGGCAGCAGAATTGAGAGTAAAAACAAAAAGACAACAATACCACGCGTTTTGAAAAAACCACCACAAACCAACCTGTTGCCAGAAGTCATTCATTGAACCAAGTCCATAATAAAAAAGGAAGAGTTGAGCTAATAAAGGAGAGCCACGGAAAAAATAGACATAAGCATTTGCACAATACTGTAAAAATGTATTTTTTGATAAACGTGCAAAAGCGATAAGCATACCAAGAAAAAAACCAAGAGAACAAGAAATAGAAACAAGCTCAACAGTAACAGTAAAGCCATTAATAAATTTTGGTCCATAATGACTTAAAAGATCAGGATTGAAAAGGAAATAAAGCCACTCAGGAATCATTGACGTAGCACCTTTTTATAGCCTATTTGAGTGTATGTTTCTAAATGGCGTAAGATTGCAGCAAAAACCGCTGAAAATAACAAATAGAGTAAGCATGCTACAAGATAAAATAGCATGGGTTTATTGGTAGCAGCGACAGCTAAATTCGTTTGTCGCATGAGGTCAACAAGTGCGATGGTTGAAACAAGGGATGTATCTTTCAGTAAAGTAAGCCAATTATTAGAAAGTCCTGGCAAGGCATTTCGGATGAGCTGAGGGAAGACAATACGAAAAAATGTGGTTGACTGTGAAAGGCCTAAAGCTTCAGCCGCTTCATATTGGCCTTTATCAAAAATACTAAATGCTCCAAGCCAAACTTCACAAGAAAAAGCTGCAAGAACCATACTAAGTGCAAGAACACCAGCAACAAAAGCATTGATACTGAACATGATTTCAAAATTAAAATAGTCAAAGACATTTTGAATAAGGCTTTGTAACCCGTAGTAAACTAAAAACAAAGTTAAAAGTTCTGGTAGCCCACGAAATACCGTTGAAAAGAGGCGTGCCATAGCTTTGGCCATCTTAATATTGGATCGAATCATCACTGCATTTAGAAGACCTAGAGGAAGTCCTAGAAGTCCACAACATAATGCCAATGACAATGTCATTCCTGCACTAGAAAGTATAACCGCCCCCCATCCACCATTGCTAAATGATAGCAATGCTAAATTTTCAATCATTTTTGTTTTCCTCATGAAAGAGTTAGATAATATTTTTTAAAAATAACTAGCAGGTTTCATTTAAATATCATATTGATATTTAATAGACATCACTTGTAAAATATTTGCTCATAATTTTCTCATAAGTTCCATCCAAACGGATTTCTTTTAGCGCCTTATTGAACTTATTTTTAAGATCATTATTATTTTGACGCAGTGCAATTGCAACAGGAAATTTTGTTTCTTCTAGAGTTCCCAAGAGGAGACAGCAATCTTTTCCTTCATTTTTAAGCCAATTTAATGCTTGTAATTTATCAACAATAATCACATCAAGTCGATGATTTAAAAGGTCACGATTCACTTCTATTGTGGAAGGGTAGAGTTTGATTTTCACCTCTTCAGAAGCATAATGATCTTCTGCATAGAAAGCTTGTGTTGTATTTGATTGTACACCAAGATTTTTACCTCTAAAGTCTTGTGTTGAGATTTCTTTAATTCCCGAAGCTTTGGTAACAATAACAGCCAGTGCTGTATCGTAGTAAGGATCTGTGAAGTCAATTTTTTGTAAGCGCTCTTGTGTGAGAGAAAGGGAGGCAATGATAGCATCATATTTTTTTGCAATAAGTCCAGGGATCATTCCCTCGAAATCTTGTGTGACAACAGTACACTCAACATTCATTTTTTTACAAAGTGCATAAGATATATCAATATCAAGTCCCTGCAATTTATTATTTGAGTCAATATAACTAAAGGGAGGGTATGTGCCTTCACTCGCAATTTTTAATGTTTTCGCATCAGCCAATTGGGTGAATAGTGCGGCGCTTATTATAAGAGCTCTTGCTAATAGTTTCATGATGTTCTCCTATTGGATAAGCGGGAAAATATGAAATCACTATGTTTTTATAATCTGTAAGCTTTTTTGGAGCAATTCAAAAATTTATTGATGTTTATTTTAGATCATTATGTTGGACATTATTATCAAAAAAATTATCTTTTTTATTGATAAAAAAAGAATAAATATCTTATTGCTTGTATGATAGCTTAATTTTCATGAAATGATTGATTTGAATCATTTCATGAGTAAAAACTGAGGATTTTTCTTGAAAATAAAGCTATTCAATTTGAACATAAAGAAAAAATTAGATTTTGATACCATAAAAATACAATCTTATTGTTGTCATTATATTCTATAAAACGTTTAGATATCGAGCAACAATTAAAATTATTTTGATAAATGTAAATTTTCTTATAAAAATGCCGAATTCCCAATTACATTTGCATGCCCAATAAAGAGTTTAAAATATTCCTTAAATATAAAGACTGAATTTTAACTCATAGTGATATCTAATCAATATTGAAAGTAAAATATTTTTTCATAATTTTTTCATAGGTTCCATCAGCACGGATTTCTTCTATTGCTTTATTAAAACTGTTTTTAAGATCGTTATTATTTTGACGGAGTGCAATTGCAACAGGAAAATTTGTTTCTTCTAGAGTTCCTAGGAGGATACAGCAATCTTTTCCTTCATTTTCAAGCCAATTTAATGCTTTTAATTTATCAAAGATAATGATATCAAGCCGATGACTTAAAAGATCACGATTAGCTTCTATTGCTGTAGGATAAAGTTTGATATTCACTCCTTCAGAGGCATAATAATCTTCCGCATATGCAGCTTGTGTTGTATTCGATTGTACTCCAAGATTTTTACCTCTAAAGTTTTGTGTTGAGATTTCTTTAATCCCCGAATTTTTGGTAACGATAACAGCGAGTACAGTACTGTAGTAAGGATCTGTAAAATCAATTTTTTGTAAGCGCTCTTTTGTAGGAGAAAGGGAAGAAACGATAGCATCGTATTTTTTTGCAAGAAGACCAGGAATCATCCCCTCGAAGTCTTGTGTGACAATAGTACATTCAACATTCATTTTTTTACAAAGCGCATAAGATATATCAATATCAAACCCTTGAAGTTCGTTATTTGAGTCAATATAACTAAATGGCGGATAAGAGGCATCGCTTGCAATTTTCAGCGTTTGAGAATTGGCCGATAGGGTAAACAGTGTTGCGCTTATTATAAGAGCTCCTGCTAATAATTTCATTATGTTCTCCTATTAGATAAGCTGGCAAATATGAAACCATCATGCATTTTTATAATCTGTAAGCTCTTTTGGAGCAATGTAAAAAATTTATCTGCGTTCATTTTGCTATCATTATGCTGGATATCATTATCAAAAAAATGATTTATTTTTATCAAGTATGGGAATAAAAAATACAGGAAAAAAGTACACCTCTTGTTGATTATATAATGATTTTTAATAATTTTACTTAAAAAATCAACAAGTTAGATTTAAAAGGAAAACTATTAACTTAAATACGAAGAAAATTTCAGCTCTTAACAGGACAAAATGTAAAGTATTTTTATTCTAATCTACTTGAAGAGAGATAAGAAGTTTTGGCATTTTAAAGAAGCACTTAATGTAAGCCTTTTGCAATTTTATCTGGAGAAGATAGAAAGTAAAATTGTTACATTGCTAGATTTTAATATGCAATAAGGTTTTTAAACACGAGGGAATGACAGGAAATACACTTCCATTAAAGATAATGAGAATTATAAGGTAAAATTTTCAATTTCTTTTTGCTAAATGTTTGGCTAACTTGCAGAAGAGTATTCTCAATTTAAAACTTAGAATTTTAATTTTTATGATGATGTTACCTCTGTAGAAAGAGTTTTAAAATCACGTTTTATAAAAATTCTCAAAGGATATTTTTGGATTATTTTCAATAAAGCTTCAGTAAACTAAAGCTTTATTGATTTCTTTTTTTAATTTGCACGTTCATCTATAGGAACATAGTCACGCATAGCATAGCCTGTGTAGAGTTGTCGAGGACGACCAATTTTTTGTGCAGGGTCTTCAATCATTTCTTTCCATTGAGCCACCCACCCGACACTGCGTGCCAATGCAAAAAGAACAGTAAACATTTCAGTTGGAAAGCCTAGAGCTTTTAATGTAATACCGGAATAGAAATCAACATTGGGATAAAGCTTTTTCTCAATAAAATATTCATCACTTAAGGCAATTTTTTCAAGTTCTATTGCAATATCAAGAAGCGGGTCATCTTGAATGTTGAGTTCTTTTAAAACTTCATGACAGGTTTTTTGCATGATTTTTGCACGTGGGTCATAATTTTTATAGACACGGTGCCCAAAGCCCATAAGGCGGAAAGGATCATTTTTATCTTTTGCACGTGCAATAAATTCAGGAATTCTTTCAATAGAACCTATTTCTTGTAGCATTTTTAAACATGCTTCATTGGCACCACCATGTGCTGGTCCCCAAAGGCATGCAACACCTGCTGCAATACAGGCAAACGGATTAGCACCCGAGGATCCAGCAAGACGTACCGTAGATGTAGAAGCATTTTGTTCATGATCTGCATGAAGGATAAAGATTTGATCCATCGCCCGAGCAAGCACAGGGTTTGTTTTATATTCCTCACAAGGAACAGCAAAGCACATACGGAGGAAATTTGCAGCATAACTAAGATCATTACGTGGATAAACAAATGCTTGTCCGATACTGTATTTATAGGCCATAGCAGCAAGCGTTGGAACTTTTGAGATAAGACGAACAGAAGCAATCATTCTCTGGTGAGGATCTGTAATATCAATAGAGTCGTGATAGAACGCAGACATAGCGCCAAGGCAGGCAACCATGACGGCCATAGGATGAGAATCACGGCGGAAGCCATGGAAGAAGCGTGCAAACTGTTCGTGTACCATGGTATGCTGCATAATACATCGATCAAATTCATTTTTTTCTTGCTGTGTTGGAAGTTCACCATAAAGTAAAAGATAACAACTTTCGAGAAAGTCTCCTTTCTCAGCCAATTGATCAATAGGATAACCACGATAAAGCAATATGCCTTTATCACCGTCGATATAAGTAATTTTTGATTCACAAGAAGCTGTTGAAGTAAAACCAGGATCATAAGTAAAAATATCGGTTTTTTTGTAGAGAGAAGCAATTGCAATGACCTCAGGTCCAATCGTACCTTTACGCAAGGGAAGCTCTACTTTTCTATCATTCACAATAATATATGCGTTACTCTCAGACATTCGGTATTCCTTTCAGATCCTTCACTTCTAAAAATTAAGACTCTGCTTCATCAGAGTGGGGGATGTATAACTGAAGCTTTTCTTACTTATATTAAGGGTAGATTGCCTCCAAAAGTGAGTACATGCAATCTAAAAATATTCCCTCATTGATCATTATTACTCAATAAAAAATGTATTTCAATGATATAACATAAAAAACTCTTTTAGGGCGCGTTGAGATATCTCTATAGATCCCTATTTGAGGAAATATACTCAGTACACATCATGGGCATATTGGTGTGATAAGTTGGTCCTTGATGCGATGAAGAGCTTCATCGCGTCCTAATAAAATAAGAACATCCAAAACACTTGGTGATGTTGCACATCCTGTAAGAGCTGCGCGAAGTGGTTGGGCGATAGATCCAAACTTGAGATTCTGCGTTTGTACACAAGAGCGAAGTGTTTCATCTAGGTTTTTTGTATCCCAAGAGGGGCAAGCTTTCAGGGCAAGATAAAGATCGTTTAAAATGGTTCGTCCATTTTTATCCAAGAGCATTTGTGCTTTTTCATCAAGTTGTAAAGGTCGTTGTGTAAAAATGAAGGAGGCATTGTCAATCAGTTCGCACAGTGTTTTTGAACGTTCTTTCAAATGCGGGATTGCTTTTAAAAATTGAACACGGCGTTTTTCATCAAGTCTTTCAATAATTTGTGCTCCCCTATCGGTTTCTGGTAGAATATTAAGAGCGGCATCAAAAAGTTCTTGATCATTACTCATGCGCATATAGTGTCCGTTGATGGAATCGAGCTTTTTGAGATCAAAACGAGCAGCACCTTTGTTAATATCTTCAATGTCAAACCAAGAAATCATATCTTTCAGTGACATCAGTTCGTCATCACCATGACTCCAACCTAAACGGACAAGGTAATTACGCAAAGCAGCAGGAAGATATCCCATTGTTCGGTAGGCATCAACACCGAGTGCACCATGTCGCTTTGATAATTTTGCACCGTTTTCACCATGGATAAGAGGAATATGGGCCATAACAGGAATGTCCCACCCCATTGCATTGAAGATAATTGTTTGGCGTGCTGCATTTGTAAGATGATCATCACCGCGTATAATATGTGTTACACCCATATCATGATCATCAACGACAACAGCATGCATATAAGTAGGCGAACCATCAGAACGCAAAATAATAAAGTCATCGAGATCTTTATTAGGAAAACGGACATCACCTTGAACACGATCATGTACAATCGTTTCTCCATCTTGAGGGGCTTTGATGCGAATAACAGGCTTAACACCTTTAGGAGTTTCAGAACTATCACGGTCGCGCCAACGTCCATCATAACGTGGTGGGCGCCCTTCTGCACGGGCTTTTTCACGCATTTCAGCTAACTCCTCAGGTGAAGCATAGCAATAGTAAGCTTTGCCGTTTTTGACCAACTGTTCGGCGATTTGGCGGTGACGTTCAGCACGTTCAAATTGCGAAATAGGGGCGCCATCATAATTAAGCCCCATCCAGTGCAAGCCATCTATAATAGCTTTTACAGCTGCTTCTGTTGAGCGCTCTCGGTCTGTATCTTCAATTCGTAAAAGCATTTTTCCACCGGTATGTTTTGCATAAAGCCAATTAAAAAGAGCAGTACGAGCACCACCAATATGAAGGAAGCCAGTGGGTGAAGGGGCAAAACGAGTAATAACAGACACGAATATTTTCCTTTAAACTAAGATATTTCTTATGGAACTTTATAGAAAAGTCATGTTAGCATAGGTGACGGGGTGTGCAATAGCCATATTGCGAGTTAAAGTGGGGGGGCGGATGTTTTATCAAAGTAAAGTTAAAGAGGGTTTATCCGAAAAATCTGTTACAGAAAGAAAAAAGCCATGCAAAATAGGGCAGAGTGTTTTTTCTAGATATGATGATGCAAAGAACGGTAGCTATAACCAACAAAAACTTTTTTTATTGACATTCTTAAAAGAAGTAATCATTTTTTTTCGCAAATGGTTAGAAGATTGTATTAGTAAAGAAGTTTCTTTTGGTATCCTTTTTTCGCTGATTTTAGTCTTTTTTGCCCTAGGAATCATTTTGTATTTTCATTTAGAGTGGGAACCAAGTTGGGGACAATTGGGGGCGTTGGTCAGTATTTTTCTGGGAATATTCTATGTTGCACGTTTTTATCGAAAAATATGGATTCCCGTGGGATTTCTGTTTTGTATTATATTGGGTGCTTTAGCGGCAAAAATAGAAACGTGGCGTATTGCAACACCCATGTTAAGCAGTGACATTGTCACTACATTGACGGGAAGAATTGTTTCTATTGAGTCAGGCGCCAAAGGAGGATTTCGTTTAGTTTTGGATGTTTTGAGTACAGAAAAGTCCATATTATGCCATAGTCTTCATCGTATTCGTTTATCGGCAAGATATTTGCCATCTGGCTTAGAAATTGGTGATGGACTATATGGGAAAGTTAAGATTCGTGCATTTTCTGGGCCAGTGCGTCCAGGAGGCTACGATTTTAGTTTTCATAATTATTTTAAAAGAATTGGGGCACAAGGCGTTTATTTAGGAAAACCAAGAAAAATATCGGTTTCGCAGCCTGATGGAATATTCGCTATCATTCTACAGAAAATTGAAAATTTACGCACGAAGATGACACAAAGAATCCGTATGGCCCTTGAAGGAGAAAAGGGGAGTGTTGCTGCTGCTCTCATAACAGGGCAGCGTGCTGGCATTTCAAATGAGACAAATGAAGCATTACGTACGGCTGGATTAGCCCATATTTTATCAATATCAGGTTTACATATGGCGTTGTTAAGCGGCATAGTTCTTTTGAGTATCCGTAGTTTTTTAGCATTTTTTCCAGTTTTTTCTTCCTATTATTCCAGTAAAAAATTTGCTGCTATCGTTGCGTTTATGATAACAGCTTTTTATTTGTTATTGTCGGGCTTAGCAATATCAGCGCAAAGAAGTTTTGTGATGATTGCTGTTATGTTGGTTGCTATATTGTGTAATCGCTCTGCTATAACAATGCGTAATTTTTCTATTGCAGGGTTGATAACTCTGGCGATTACACCCCATGAAATATTAGGTCCTAGCTTTCAAATGTCCTTTTCTGCGACTGCTGCTTTGATCGCTTTTTTTGATTGGTGGAGTGGAAGATCATTTTTTCGTAAAAGAAAAACAACCCCCTCTTATGTTGGAGGAGGAGTGATAAATTTTGCTTTCTTATCGATACTTTCAACATGTGCTTCTTCCCTTGTTGCAGGGAGTGCAAGTGGAATTTATGCTGCTTATCATTTTTCTAATACGGCATCTTTGAGCGTTATCAGTAATGCTTTTGCTTTGCCTGTCATCTCAATTTTCGTCATTCCTTTTGGATTAATTGCAGTTCTCGCAATGTTAGGAGGATTCGAATGGCTCCCCCTTCAAATTATGGGGTTTGGTGTTGATCTTGTGATAAAGATTGCGCTTGCGATCAAGGCTATTTCTCCTGATTTGAATCCTGATTTTATGCCGTTATCTGCGTTGGTTTTATTGAGTATAGGCTTGGTTGGACTGACTTTTTGCAAAACACCCATCCGGCTCTTTTTTAGTTTGTTTATTTTGGCTGGTATTTCTATTTGTGTAATGCATTCACCTATACAACTGATTATAGCAGATAATATGCGTCTCGTGGGCGTTATCCATGATAAAAAATTATATATTGACCGTTACCATATTTCTAAGTTCACGACATCCATATGGAAAAAGTCATTTCGTGTGAATGAAACGATTAAACCAACAAAATATGGTCCTTCTTTGCACGGACAATTTATTTGTGATTATCATGTATGTACGTCATTATTAGAGAATGGATTAAAAGTAGTTGTTTTACAAAGAGAAACAGATCAGTGTGTAGAGGCAGATATTCTCATTCAGACATTTGTAATGCGTAATCCAACATGTTATAGGAAGGCAAAAATAATATTTACGCCTCAACAATTGTTATCACGAGGAAGCGTTATGATGACCAAAGGTGGAGATATTATTTGGTCTTCGCCAGGGTTTCATAGACCATGGAATATGCACAGACAGCATTCATAAAAAAATATAATCTATCATATTTTGCTTCACATTTGGATAATGACAAAACAAAAAATAATAGAAGACTTTTCTGATAAAATTTTGCGGTATTTAAATTAGTAAGTTTATCAAAGTCATTAAAACGGGATAATAATCTAGAGTTTTCTAGAAACAGATGATTTTTATATCTAATCATTTTAAATTTTTCAAAAAAAATTAAGATGCACATCTTTGTGCATCCTATTGATAGCACAAGATAAATCAAACATTCTTATTGAATGAGAAAAATGCTAACAAATTTTCTCAAAGAAATAAAAAAGATAATTGTTGATTATTCTATTTTATTCTTATCATATATTTCTATAACGAGTAACATCTCTTCAAGCAAAAGATGATGGTAAATTTAAATAGATTGCGTCAAGAGGTTATCTTTTATTATCATTATTATCGGTGGTAATAGGGATGGTAAATGTTGCTTATACGGATAAAAGGCAAAGTCATTCATGGATGTTCAGCAGTTAAAAAAAATGGCAGCTATTAAAGCGCTTGAATTTATTGAAGATGATATGCGGCTTGGTATTGGATCTGGTTCGACAGTCAATGAATTTATTCGTCTTCTTGGTGAGCGTGTTGCGGATGGTTTGCGAGTGACTGGTGTTGCTACTTCACGATATTCTGAACAACTCTGTCGTAAGTTTGGAGTGCCTGTTAGCACTTTAGAACAAATACCTGAATTGGATCTTGATATTGACGGAGCAGATGAAATTGGTCCTGAGATGATGCTCATTAAAGGTGGAGGGGGGGCATTGTTGTATGAAAAAATTGTAGCATCGGCATCTCGTGCAATGCTTGTCATTGCTGATGAAACAAAGGTGGTAAAACGACTTGGTGCTTTTGCACTACCAATTGAAGTTAATCCATTTGGTATCCATACAACATGCAGAGCCATCGAAAAAGTCGCTGATGATTTAGGGCTTTCTGGAGAAATTGCATTGCGAATGAATGGAAAAAATCCTTTTGAAACAGATGGTGGTCATTTTATTCTTGATGCATTTTGGGGCTGCATTTTGCAACCAAAACCATTATCGGACGCACTTCTTTCCATTCCTGGTGTTGTTGAGCATGGCCTTTTTTTGGGATTGGCTTCACGTGCAATTGTAGCTATGGCTGATGGTCAAACAAAAATTTTAGAATCTTTTGATTTTTAGAGAAGACAGTTTCATGACGATATGTTAGCACAGTAAAAAAAGATCTTAAAGATTTTAGATAGAAAACGAATTAAAATTATAATTAGCGATCGGGGTAATCATTAAATGAGAATAATATTTTCTTTTCAGCGTTTTGTCGTATATTTTGGTGCAATTGCTATTTTTATTGTGAATATTGGAATGGCTTATGCACAAGGTGTGAGCGATCAACATTTAGCTTCAGCTAGAAAGGCTATAAGTGCCATTCACGCAACGGATCAGTTTGATAGTTTTTTACCAAATGCGGTAGACGATCTTAAAACTGCACTGATGAGGGATGATCCAAATTTGGCAGAGGCAATTTCTGATATTGTTGATAAGCAGGCGCTTGCTTTAATTAAAAGGCGCTCTGATCTAGAAAAAGAGATTGCTCATGTATATGCAAAATATTTTACTCAAAAAGAGCTTGATGCAATAACAGCATTCTACAGTTCTGATACCGGTAAAAAGTTTTTGACAGAAGTCCCCAATATCGCACGTGATTCTTATTCAGCATTTGATGTATGGCGTTCTGCGCTTATGCGGGATCTTGTAGAAAATGTGAAAAAAGAGATGTCTGAAATACTTAATTTGAATAAGTCTACTATGCCTACAAATATGCCTATAAAATCAGAATCTTCAGAAAATAAAAAATAGCTTGATTAATATCATGACAACCAATGGGCAATTTCTGATTTTTTAAATAGCGGCGGTTTTCCCGCCGTTTTTAATATTTTAATGAGAGTAGGTCTTTTTAGAATACGGCTTTATAAAAAATGCTTCTTCAAAAGAAAAAAAGACTTTCATTTGATAATAAATGATCTTAGCCTATTCTTGCAGATACATAAGAAGGAATAATTCGTGGGCTCTTTTGACTTTGATTTATTTGTTATTGGAAGTGGTTCTGGTGGAGTGCGTGCAGCACGGCTTGCTGGAGGACTCGGTAAGCGTGTTGCTATAGCAGAGGAATATCGGATAGGGGGCACTTGTGTTATTCGTGGTTGTGTTCCCAAAAAACTTTATGTTTATGCATCACAATATGTAAAAGAATTTAAGAAAAGTATTGGTTTTGGGTGGGAATATGCGGATCCAATTTTTAGTTGGGAAAAGTTGGTTGCGGCTAAAAATAAAGAAATATCAAGGTTAGAAGGGCTGTATCGTAAGGGATTAGAGAATAACAATGTGCATATTTATGAAAGTCGTGCTACTTTTGTAGATGATCACACATTAGAGCTTTCTGCCACGGGTGAGCGGGTAAGTGCAGAAAAAATTTTGATTGCAACAGGGGCAAAAGTTGCACCAAATACTTCCATAGAAGGCGGTGGATTTTGCCTCACTTCTAATGAGATTTTTGACCTTGATCAACTCCCAAAATCAATAGTCATTGTTGGTGGAGGGTATATTGGTGTTGAATTTACTAATATTTTTCATGAATTAGGTGTAAAAACAACGCTGCTCCATCGTGGTGATTTAATCCTTCGTGGTTTTGATCATGATTTGCGGCAATTGCTTAATGATGCAATGATTGAAAAAGGGATTTCTATTCTCTATGGCGTAACAATTTCTAAAGTGCAGGCTGCAGAAAATTGTTATGAAGTTATTTTATCAAATGGGCAAACGATTAGTGCTGATCAGATTATGTTGGCTACGGGGCGTGTACCAAATACAACGGGTTTAAGACTTGAGCGGGCAGGTGTTCAAGTGGATGAATTTGGTGCAGTTGTTGTTGATGAAAGAATGACAACAAATATACCCCATATTTGGGCTGTTGGTGATGTAACAGGCCATATTCAATTAACACCTGTAGCGATTCATGATGCAATGTGTTTCGTGAAGACTGCGTTTGAGAATATTCCCACGACACCTGATTATGATTTAATTACGACGGCAGTTTTTTCTCAGCCAGAGATTGGAACAGTTGGTCTTTCAGAAGAAGATGCGGTACGTTGTTATAAGCGTCTTGAAATTTATCGTACAGTTTTTCGTCCTATGCGTAATGTTCTTTCTGGGAGTTCAGAGAAAATGCTTATGAAACTCATTGTTGATGGTGAAAGCCGTATTGTTGTGGGTGCTCATATTTTAGGGGAAAACGCTGGTGAGATGGCACAGCTTATAGGGATAGCTCTCAAAGGAAAGCTGACGAAGGATATCTTTGATGAAACGATGGCCGTGCATCCAACGATGGCAGAAGAATTGGTAACGATGTATAAACCAAGTTATATATATGAAAATGGGAAGAAAATAGAAAGTTAAACAGCATATATTGCGGTAAAAAGCTTTTGATATGCCAATCTTTAAGATTAATCTTTAGCGAGAGTGTAATGATAAAAGAATGGGCGCCTGACTCCTGGAGAACAAGGCCAATTAAACAAGTTCCGACTTATCCGGATAAGTCTATGTTAGAAGATGTTGAACGAAAACTGAGAAGCTATCCTCCTTTAGTTTTTGCCGGTGAAGCACGTGATTTAAAAAATGAATTAGCAGCCGTTGCAAAAGGACAAGCTTTTTTATTGCAAGGTGGTGATTGTGCCGAAAGCTTTGCAGAACATGAAGCTGATAATATCCGTGATTTTTTTCGTGTATTTTTGCAAATGGCGATTGTTTTAACCTTTGGTAGTTCTAAACCAGTTGTTAAAATTGGTCGTATTGCTGGTCAATTTGCAAAGCCTCGCTCTTCTGATATCGAAAGCAAAGAGGGAGTTGAATTTCCTGCTTATCGTGGGGATATTATTAATGGCATTGAATTTGAAGCCGGTTCTCGTATTCCAGATCCGCAACGGATGTCTATGGCTTATCGCCAATCTGCGGCAACACTTAATCTATTGCGTGCTTTCTCACAAGGTGGCTATGCTAATTTAGAAAATGTTCACACATGGATGTTGAGTTTTGTTTCTAACAGTCCGCAGGGGGAACGTTATGAATTATTGGCAGAGCGTATTTCTGAATCAATTGATTTTATGCGTTCTATAGGGATTACATCCAAAACACATTCTTCATTGCGTGAAACATCTTTTTATACCAGTCATGAAGCACTTTTGCTTGGTTATGAAGAGGCTTTGACTCGGATTGATTCAACTTCAGGAAATTGGTATGCAACATCCGGTCATATGTTATGGATTGGTGACCGTACACGTCAGATTGACCATGCTCACGTTGAATATTGTCGCGGCATTAAAAATCCTATAGGATTAAAATGTGGTCCTTCCATTGAACCTGATGAGCTTTTAAAATTAATTGATATTTTAAATCCTGAAAACGAACTGGGGCGGCTTACTCTCATTACGCGCTTTGGTTATGATAAAGTTGAAAGTTATCTGCCTAAACTCATCCGTGCCGTTGAACGTGAGAAGCGTGCGGTTATATGGTCATGTGATCCAATGCATGGCAATACAATTACTGCCAATGGTTATAAGACGCGTCCCTTTGATTATGTTTTAAAAGAAGTAGAGAATTTTTTTGCAGTGCATCGTGGAGAGGGAACTTATCCAGGAGGTATTCATATTGAGATGACAGGTCGTGATGTTACTGAATGTACAGGAGGGGCGCATGCTATTTCTGTAGACGATTTATCTGATCGTTATCATACGCAATGTGATCCACGGTTAAATGCAGATCAAGCGTTAGAATTGGCTTTTCTTGTTGCTGAACTCCTTAAAAAAAATCGTGCGAATGATTCGTTAGGAATTGCTGCTGGTGGGTAGGAAAAATTTGCCTAATATACTTTTAGGTCATTATGGCAGAAGAGAATTTTTAAAAAAGTGATATTTCCTGATGATGAAGAATAAAGTTGTGGTTGCTAAACTGATGAAATGATACAAAGGCTTATGAAAAATGATTTTCGGGTATCAATTGCCCAATTAAATCCTATTGTTGGTGATATTGAGGGGAATTTTTCTTTAGCTGCCATGGCACATCAAAAGGCCAAAGAAGAGGGGGCTGATCTTGTTTTATTCACGGAACTTTTTATAAGCGCTTATCCGCCGGAAGATCTTGTTCTAAAACCTGCTTTTACAAAAACATGTGAAGAGACTGTTAAGAAATTAGCAAAGATAACCGTAGGTGGACCAGGAATTGTCATTGGTCTTCCATTAAGACGCAATGGCAATATTTACAACGGTGTCATGCTTCTTGATGAAGGGCGAGTCATTGCCGAAAATTTGAAGTTTGATTTACCTAATTATGCTGAATTTGATGAAAAGCGTTTATTTTCTTCAGGCCCACGACCTGAGCCTCTTATCTATCGTGGGGTAGGACTAGGAATAGTGATTTGTGAAGATATTTGGAATGATTCTTCACTTTGTGCGGAGCTTGGTAATAAAGGAGCGGAAATTATTCTTGTCCTTAACGGATCTCCCTACTATCGTAATAAAACCTTAAAACGTATAGATGTTGTTCATACGCAAGCTCTACGATCTGGGGTACCAATTATTTATGCTAATCAAGTTGGTGGTCAAGATGAGCTCGTTTTTGATGGCGGGTCTTTTGCCTTGAATGGAGAAGGAAAAAAGATATTTCAAATGAAGCACTTTGATAGCCATATTGCTTTGAGCCATTGGCAAAAAATAACGACGGGATGGCACTGTATTTCAGGTCCTAATGAAAGTCTTCTCAATGGATTAGCGGCCGATTATCAAGCTTGTGTTTTAGGGTTGAGAGATTACGTTAATAAAAATCGCTTTAAGGATGTTATTCTTGGTCTTTCAGGAGGAATTGATTCAGCCCTGTGTACGGCAATGGCGGTGGATGCTCTTGGCTCTGAGAGAGTTCGCACCATTATGATGCCCTATCATTATACTTCACAAGAATCGTTAAAAGATGCTAAAGAGTGTGCACAACTTCTAGGATGTCATTATGAAATAATACCGATTGAGCAACCTGTTGAAGCTTTTTTGAACGCAATGGCGCCAGTTTTTTTAGGGTTGCCGTCTGATGTGACAGAAGAAAATCTTCAAAGCCGTGTACGTGGGACTATTTTAATGGCACTTTCCAATAAATTTGGCTCAATGGTAGTGACAACAGGCAATAAGTCGGAAATGGCTGTGGGATATGCAACACTGTATGGTGATATGAATGGCGGGTTTAATCCTATTAAGGATATTTATAAAATGCAGGTTTATGCATTAGCTGAGTGGCGCAATAAAAATCACTTGCACAATTTGAAAGGACCAGAAGGAATTGTCATTCCATCCAATATTATAGAAAAAACGCCTTCTGCAGAGCTGCGGGAAAATCAAAAAGATGAAGATTCTCTTCCGCCTTATCCTATTCTAGATGATATCTTGCAATCTCTTATAGAAAATGACATGAGTATTTGTGATATTATTAAACGTGGGTATTCACGGGAAACTGTTGAGAAAGTTGAACAGCTTCTTTATGGTGCCGAATATAAAAGACGACAATCTGCACCCGGTGTAAAAATCAGTTACAAGAATTTCGGACGCGATCGTCGCTATCCCATAGTCAATCATTTTCGCGATAAAAATTGAGTATTATTTTATGGTTAAAGTTCGTTTTGCTCCCTCTCCAACAGGTTATATTCATATTGGCAATATCCGTATTGCGCTTTTCAATTGGCTTTATGCGCAAGCGTATAAGGGAGAATTTATTTTGCGCTATGATGATACAGATGTTGAACGTTCTAAACAAGAATATATCGATGCTATTGCTGTTGACCTTGAATGGCTTGGTATTCAACCAGATTCAATTTATTACCAATCTAAGCGATTTAATCGATATGATGAAGTTGCGGAAATTCTCAAACAACGCGGGCTTCTTTATCCCTGTTATGAGACTGCAGAAGAATTAGAGCGACGTCGTAAAATCCAGCTTTCACGCAAATTGCCTCCTATTTATAACCGTGCAGCATTAAAATTGACAGCAGAAGAGAAAAAAAACTTTGAATCTCAAGGTCGTAAACCCCATTGGCGTTTTCTTCTTCCTAATTTTGAAAGTGATCCTTTACAAACAAAGCGAACAGAAGTTTGCTGGAATGATGCAATAAAGGGAAAGCAGACGATTGATTTGGCTTCTCTTTCAGATCCTGTTCTTATTCGTGAAGATGGAAGCTATCTTTATACATTGCCCTCTATTGTTGATGATGTAGATATGGCTATTACGCATATTATTCGTGGGGATGATCATATTACAAATACAGGCGCTCAAATTGCTATTTTTAAAGCTCTTAATGCAGAATTACCGGTTTTTGCTCATACCAATTTATTGGCGACAGTTTTAGGAAAAGGATTTTCAAAACGTAACAATGATCTTTCTATTAGTTCTCTAAGGGAAGAAGGATTTGAATCTATAGCTGTTCAATGCCTTGCCGTTTTGATTGGGACATCGCAAAATGTGCATCCCTATCCTAATCAAGCAGCGCTTTTAGAGCATTTTAATCTCCAAGATACGTCAAGATCCGTTGCAAAATTTGATATTGCTGATCTTCTTGCTTTGAATAGTCATCTTGTCCATGAGTTAACCTATGAAGAAGTAAAAATGCGCCTTAAAAAACTTTCTATTGAGGGAGATAAGGCGGAATATTTCTGGAACGCGATAAGAAACAATATTAATAAAGTCAATGATGCTGTTTTGTGGTGGAAAATCATTCATGATGAACAGAATTTTGATACAGTGGCACTAGAGGATCGTGTATTTGTGCGTCAATCACTCGATTTCTTACCTGAAGGTGCTTTGAATGAGGAAAGTTGGAAAATTTGGACAACAGCATTAAAAGAAAAAACAGGTCGGAAAGGAAAAGCTTTATTTATGCCATTACGTCAGGCACTTACAGGCATGGATCATGGACCTGAAATGGGAAAAATTTTGCAGCTTTTAGGGCGTGAAAAGGTAGCAGAAAGACTCTCTAGGAAATAAGAGCGGCTTTTTTTAAGCATTTCGTTCATTTCACTCTTAAAGAGAGTAAAGAGCGAATTTATTTACACGTTTTTATAAGCATGAAAGCAGGAATATCATCACCAAATCCAAGGGGCGTGTAATTCTTATTTTTTCGTGGGCGTTGTTGCTCAGATGGCTTCTCTTTATCATTTGCATTTTTGATACATTCTGTTTCATTCTCTTCTACAGATTTTTTAGTGTGAGCAACAGGCTCTTTTGGAGCAGTTTTCTTTGGTGATTTTGAAGATTTTTTCTTTACAACAATATCTTCTGTTTGATCATCGGCTATTAAAGTTGAGAGATCTCCATTGAGCCATTCAATTTTTTCATTACTCATTTCCTCAATGGCATTGATATATTTTTGATCAGCTTTTGTGACAATTGTAAAAGCTTTTCCGCTACGATTTGCACGCCCTGTACGACCAATTCGATGAATATAGTCTTCAGCATGTGTGGGAACGTCATAATTGAAGACATGGCTTACGGCGGGGATATCAAGTCCACGGGCGGCAACATCAGATGCAACAAGAAGTGTGAGTTTATTGTCTTTAAAATCGGCTAATGTGCTCATGCGCGAGTATTGGTCCATATCTCCATGAAGCGCACCTACACTAAAATTATGTCTGATGAGAGATCTAAAAAGTTCAGAGATATCTCTTTTCCGATTACAGAAAATAATAGCGTTTTGAAGTTCTGCACCTTCATTATGAATAAGTTCTCGCAAAACAGCTCTTTTATCCCATGACTTACTTCCCGATTTGACGAGCCGCTGTGTAATTGTGGTTGCGGTTGAGGATGCTTTTGTAACTTCAACAGAAACAGGAGAATGTAAAAATTGCTTTGTTATTTTTGCAATTTCTGGCGCCATTGTTGCAGAAAAGAACAAAGTTTGACGTGTAAAAGGAGTTAGCTTACAGATGCGTTCAATATCAGGAATAAAGCCCATATCCAACATGCGATCAGCTTCATCAATAACAAGGATTTCAACGCCCATCAGGAGCAGTTTACCGCGCTCGCAATGATCGAGAAGGCGCCCTGGTGTTGCTATAAGAACATCAGCTCCCCGTTCAAGTTTGCGATCTTGGAGTTCAAAAGAAACTCCACCAATCAAAAGAGCAACATTTAAACGATGATTTATTCCGTATTTGTCGAAATTTTCTTCAACTTGAGCTGCAATTTCCCGTGTTGGTTCTAAGATGAGCGTACGGGGCATTCGTGCTCTTGCACGACCTTTTTCAAGGAGAGTGAGCATAGGCAATACGAAAGAAGCGGTTTTACCTGTTCCCGTTTGGGCGATTCCTAAAACGTCTTTTCTTTGAAGGACATGTGGAATTGTTTCACTTTGAATAGGTGTTGGAGCTGTATATCCCGCTGATTCCACCGCATTAATAACTTTTGCGGAAAGACCTAAATCAGCAAAACTGTTTAAAGATGGTATCATTTTTTTATCAATTGCTCTGTGATTTTAACTGCGCTATCTAAATGATAATTATAACCAATATTCTATACTCTTAAGAGTGTTAAGATGTTTTCACAAAAAAACTAACTATAACAATCATATACACATAAAAAGCATAATACAATCATTAATAGCGAAATTGTTCTGATAAAATGCGCTCATCCCATGAATGATTTGAGTCAAAAAGGATTGAAGCTGTTACTTCTGTTGCCATTGAAATAGTAACTGAATGGACAGATTTAACTTCAATATTATCTGCAGCAGCGTTGACAGGGCGTTTGTCAGGTTCAAGCATATCAAAGCGCACTATTACTGTATTGGGAAGCAAAGCTCCATGCCAACGCCGAGGGCGAAAAGGGCTAACGGGAGTGAGGGCCATAAGGGGGGCCATAAGAGGTAAAATAGGTCCTTGTGCTGATAAATTATAGGCGGTCGATCCAGCTGGTGTAGCGACGAGGACACCATCACAACTTAATTGTTCCATGCGTACTTTGTTATCAATAGTGATGCGAATTTTTGCGGCTTGATAAGATTGCCGAAAGAGGGATACTTCATTAATTGCAAGCGCCTCGATAGAATCTTGACATTCAGATTTTGCAATCATGCGCAGGGGATGAATTTCTTTTTTATGTGCGACAGCAATACGATTGGGCAATTTTTTTTCATGAAATTCATTCATAAGAAATCCTACAGAACCTTGATTCATGCCATAAATAGGTTTGCCTGTGTTCATGACGTCTCGTACGGTTTGTAACATTGTCCCATCACCACCGATTGCAACAACAATATCAGTTTCTTCCAGAGAAGAATGACCATAAACGGAAATTAATTTATGGGTAGCTTTGATAGCGTCCTCAGTTTCTGCGGAAATAAAATGAAAGCGACTTGGTAATGTAGTCATTTAAAAATTATCCTGATACTTATAATGTATGTTGTAATTTATTTTTGAGAGTTTTGAAGTTGTAACAAAAGCTCTTTTTATAATAAAAAGAGCATTGAATAAAGAGAAGTTATTTCAAGGTAAAGTATCATTGAAAAGTAAGAGGAGTGCATCGTTAGATAAGTTACAAACAAGTAATTTTTTTATTAGAATGATAATTTAGCATTGAAGCTAAGAGTATGATTAGTTAAAAGACCATAACTGATTTTAATAATCAGTTTGAAGCACCCGTAGCTCAGCTGGATAGAGCGCTGCCCTCCGAAGGCAGAGGTCACAGATTCGAATTCTGTCGGGTGCACCAAATTCTTCAACTGCATATCATTCTAAATAACAATATTACCAAAAAAGAAGCTAATTTCCTCTTTCATGAAAATGGTCCATTTGAGTTGTTTATTAAGTTTTATAGCGAAGAAGAAAATGATTTTAAGAGAAGTAAGATTTACGGTTGTGTACATAACTTCTCGGTTAGTCATTTTGAATATCGAGATAAAAAAGCAAGATTATCTAAATATGCTTTCAATTTAACTATAAAACATTTATAACATAAAAATACATAATTAATTCAATATGTTATTGTATAATTGATCTGGCATTTTTGACAGTAGATCGCTAAATATGTTGTTTTGAGCATTAAAATAGATAGCTAAATTTTCTTTTATTCTATTTTTCGAGCTAAAGGCTTTTATGGTGAGATGGAACGCGGATGAGGAATATCACCAGTTAAAGGAATAATAATGGGGATAAAAATAATCGTCAAAATTTGAATTGTTTCAAAACGCTGTATTCGGTATGGTTATTATGGTTTTGAGAATGGGTATCGGGTGATTTCTCTATACACCAATATTGCCAGTTATGTTGGATGAGGGATTGTTTACCTTTAATCAACTTTTTTATATAGCTAGCGCTAATTACGGTGGTTATTTAGTTGGGAGTATGTTCTTTACGTTTGGCAGAATTCGGAATATATCTCTTGCTCCTCACATGCTATCTTGTGCAGCTATAGTAATGAGTGCACTTATTATTTCCATGGCGTTAACACTTGATCCGTTTTGCTTCTCGTGTTGCGAGTGCAGCAATGGTGGTTTTGGGTTCTATTATGGTCATGCAGCATAGCCATAATGGGTGGATTATTGCTTCGCTTTATGCAGGTGCAGGAGTTGGTATTCTATTAGGTAATGAATATGTTATTATTAGTTTGAACAGGGCGCGTGATGCGACAAACATTTGGTTTGAAGTATGCTATTCTTTAAGCGCATGCAATTTATGTTATCGATAATTTCAAACGATTACGTTTTTAACAATGCGATTTGTGTGTGATAAAAACGTATCATAAAGTTTATGAACTGTTATGAATGATAGCTGCTTTTCACTTTATTTGAATGTTTACATGCCTTATAACATTTGCATCATAATTTGCTTTTTATAGTCTATTCATACATGGCAATTGTTTATAAAAAATGGTCAATTGAATCACGTATAAAGTGTGAATTCTAAATGGAATTCATATGAAATAATTTCACACAAACTATTGACTTTGTTGTGTGTTTTTTATGATAAGATTCTTCTCTTATACGGCGTTATCAATTTTATTTGCAAAAATCTGCTTCGCTTTTGACTTTTGATATGGATACAACCTCTTTTGAGGTAGAGCAAAGAATTTTTTAGCCATGGAGAGTGCAACAGTGTTCTTCAAAAATCTTGATTGGTCTGTTGAAAAAATTAAAGAGGTAGATAATTATTCAGCACGTTATCAACTACCAGATTGTGAAGTACAAATTCTTTATAATGACGCAATTATCAAAGGTTATCCGTAATTTGATGTTGGAGTTTCGATTAGTACTGGTATTTTAGCTACTGCCTGCATGGTAATTGATCCCTATCAATTCTCAGCACTTACAAGATCTACAACTTGATTTTTATAAAAAGGGGTTGAGAGTTTGTGAAGAAGAAATATATGCGGATTGGTTGGAATTAAGCTTGATTATCTCTTGAAATAGGCGATAGAAAAAAATTGATCTTCATAAATGCTTTTATTCCAGATATGGAGCACTACCTTGGCAAAAGAGTGAAGTTGAGGCAATAAGGTTATCAAGATAGATGATGCAGATTATAGCTACTTCATATTGGTGCACTGGCTTTATTGGGTAATGTTGCAACCTTACAATCTTATTATCAAAGTTTCAGTGCAGGGGATCATTTAGCTTTGATGAAAATACCCAAAAGACTCATCTTGAACGTGCATTGGCTTTAGCCAAAGAAGTGGTGAAATCTAAGAAACTCAGCTACACTTTAATTGCAAAAGTAGCAAAAAATATGAGCCATGTGGAAGAAAAACAAAGTTCTTAATAAGAGCTTTCTAGAGAGGTGGAGCTTCATTCTTGGAAGGAAAAAAATAGCTAAATTTATCGAAACAAAAGATAAGAAATATCAAGAAGATCTCAAAAAATTATAGGAACCAGAGTCTAGTTTAACGCTGCCATTATTAGTTGAGTGAACCCAACAATGGCGGAGTTCTATCCATTGGCAGAAATCTGATGTTTGAAAGATGATTTCTTGATGTGAAGCTAATGTTATAATAAATAATTATTATAAATCAATATGTTGTATATATTCATAATTTTTGAGATTAATGACCATTGACAAATAATTTTGCATCATTTTTTCTCTTACAGCTTTTTGTAAATCATCAATGAAAATTTTTATAATGGAAAGTTTATTGATAACATAACTTTTGTATGTTCATTACTTTACGCTTAAAAAATATAAAAATAATGAAATGCAATTAAGTCATCAACTTCTTATTCTTTTCAATTTTTAATCATAAAAAAATCTTTTTATTCATCTTGCTTATAAAAAGAATTAGCTTTTTTCTGGTAAGACAATTGGAGAAATAAGAATTTTAGATATGTTTCGGCGTTCCATTTCAATCACTTTAAAGTGTAAACCATCAGTTTCAAAACTTTCTCCCTCATTTGGTAAATGACCAAACTGCCAAAGCATAAAGCCTGCCAGAGTCGTATAACGATCTGCTTCATCCACAAGGTTACGCCCAAGATAACCACTTAAACGGCGGATATCAGCATATCCCTCAACAAGAAGACTGCCATTTTCAAGTTGTTCTGCGATCATGAGTTCTTCATCGTCATCAGGAAAGTCTCCTGCAATAGCTTCAAGAATATCGGTTGGTGTTGCAATTCCTTCAAAAGATCCATGCTCATCAACAATAATTGCAAGCTGAATCGAAGAATGACGTAATTGCTCCATCAATCGTAAAACACTTGTGTTTTCATGAACAACGAGGGGTTCTCGCATAGCTTTTTTCCAATTAATCTTTTTCCCCTCAGCCAAATTCAAAAGAAGATCTTTTGTCAACGCAACGCCAACAAATTCATCCACTTTTTCACGCGCAAGAATTAAGCGGCTATGTTTAACCTTTTGTAATTCTTCACGCATTTCATTTTCATCAGCATTTAAATCTAACCATTCAATTTCATTACGCGGCGACATGATAGAGCGAACAGGGCGATCAGCTAAATCAAGAACACCACGAATCATCTCCTTTTCTTCTGGTCTAAACAACTCAGATGCTGCGGCCTGTTCAGCAATAACATCTACAGTCTCAGCAAGGTGACTATCTTTGCTTCCTCCTCCTAAGAGCCTCAAAACAGCATCAGCTGTTCTACTGCGTAGATCATTCGTTTTAATCATTTTTTCACGGTTACGACGTCCAATTTGATTAAAAACTTCGATGAGAACAGAAAAACCAATAGCAGCATACAAATACCCTTTTGGAATATGAAAACCAAATCCTTCAACAATGAGAGTAAAACCAATCATCATCAAAAAACCAAGACAAAGGATTACAATAGTGGGATGACGATTAATAAAACGCATAAGAGCACCAGATCCGCACATCATTACTCCCATAGCAGCTATGACTGCAATATACATAACTGCTGCCTGCTCTTTTGCAATCATACCTGTTGCGGTAATAATACTGTCTAGTGAAAAAACGGCATCCAGCACCACGACTTGGACGATTACTTGCCAAAAAACAGCATAACCAAGGCCTGTTTTTCTTTCATGTGATACCCCTTCTAACCTTTCATGTAATTCTAGCGTTCCCTTTGCTAGCAAAAAGGCTCCACCACCGATTAAAATAAAGCTATGCCAACTAAATACAAAAGATGAAAGTGAAAGAATGACTCTATCGAGTCTCATAACCCATCCAATAACTGTAAGAAGGAAAAGCCGCATAATTAATGCTAAAGTAAGACCTAGAAAGCGTGCGCGGTCACGCAAATGCAGTGGCAATTTTTCAGCTAAAATTGCAATAAAGATAAGGTTATCTATTCCTAAAACAATTTCGAGAAAAACCAACGTGATCAAACCAAACCACGCATGGGGATCAGTGATCCATTCCATCATTCCTTACCTTTTAGAAGCTTAAAAGCGCGCGATTGACAAAAAAAATTCATAGGCTTTTATTCGTATATTGGATCATGAACATTGAATGTAAAAAAATTTATATTCAACGAAAAAACCAGCAAAATATTGCTTGAATGCATGTGATTACTGATAAAACAAAATGATGCCCCATCCCGCTTAAAACCACAAGAAGGTTCCTCTAAATTTTGCTCGGGCATTATGCTCGATAATCCTCCAACTATAGATTCTGTATAACAATCAGAACATTTATTTATAAGGTTTCTTATAATGGGGTTATTTTTATATAAGATCAAGTGGAGAATATCATATTTTTAACCTTACAGACAATGAGTCTATATAACAAACAACAAAATATCTGGACATCCATCCTTAGGAGCGTTATAGAAACGCTCATTCTCATCTTTTGGGAAGCTTATGGGTGATTAGCTCAGTCGGTAGAGCAGCTGACTCTTAATCAGCGGGTCGTGGGTTCGATCCCCTCATCACCCACCATTCGATTTTATACCATAAATAACTTAATTGATTGCGTAAATTTTTTAAGATACGAGTTGCTAAATAAAATTGGGAAGTAGGATTTCCCCATATGCGTTTGTTTAAAAGTGAAGATTGTTGATATAGCTTAGTCATCAGGTTTTGTACTTTTAGAGGGCTTAAAGAACTTCCAAAAGATATTTAAAGATCTTTTAATGCGTATTGTTTCTTTTTTTTAATCGCAATTGGTAAGGAGAAGTTTCTTACCGACAATTGTGTTATTAAAGGGGTATAAAAATCAACAGTTTTCACTTCTTTTAATATAAATTGATTAAATTTTTTTTGGATTTTTGGCATATTGTTTAAAGATAGAAGAAACTTTACATTTTAGTTGTGTCAGTAGCGTGGATATTTTTTGATAACTCTCCTACTTAAACAAAAAATCTCTGTAATAATCATCAGTATTCCAAGAGGATAAATCAAGATAAAACAAAGTAGTTAGATGGACATAACAGGAATAAAATTAGATCAGTTTAATTGTTTAAAGCTAATACCTGCTAAACGACAGAAAATAAGCTTTAATAAGGCTTCAAGTTTTTAAATATTAGACCTTACAGTTACGCTATACTGTTTTGCCTTTAGCTTAACCGCTAAAAAGATAAACATTAAGAAAGCTGCTCAGAATCATTATAATATATTGATTTATAATAATTAATTATTCTTTTTTGAAAAAAAACTTTATTGTAATAAACTTCTTTTGTTTCAATCCCTCTTATAATGAATTAATTAAAATTATTATTTTTGCATCATAAATGAGATTAACGTGTGGATAAAGACTATTGAAGAAAAGCATAAAAATGATTCTTATTAACGTTCTGAAGCGCTAAAAGTTATCACAACATTGGAAAAATAGTATAATGGTGCAGGCTTGCTCTTTCATTAAAAGGGTTCTTTAGGTATTCTTTATCTATAATAAATTTTCTTTTCAAACAATAAAATGAAATTATTTTCAGATAGAGGTTTTTAATTTTGCGCATTTGTTTTTTGCAAAAAGTTTTGCAATCATGTGCTTTATCTAACATAAAAATCGATTACACTATGAAATAGTACTTTTAGTATCCAATTTTATGGGAGTTTTTTTGAAGGAAAATAGATAAATATTTCTATGTTTTTCGTAAAGTAAGATTCTTATAAAAGGGGACCTTCAAGTTTCAATATAAAAAAGATAAATACAAATAATGATTGTATTAATTTACATATACAATCGAATTTAGTATAGATTATAGTCTTTATAGGCATACAAAAAAGAAGTCGTTGATAGCCTTTTATTTATTCAGGTGGTGTTTTGGAGGCTCTTTTCCAATATTGATGCGCTTCAAAAATGGCGACCACAAATAATGAAATGATGAGCGGTATAATCAAATAAAACATTCTAAAGACAATAAGTGCTGCAATAACATCGGTTGGATTTATATTGGGCATACCTGTTATGAAGAGAGCTTCAAGAACTCCTACTCCTCCTGCTGGAGCATTGGAGAGAAGAGTTATCGTAAAAGATGCTAGGAAAACACCAAGAACAGAGATAAAATGAATATCTGCATTGTGTGGGAGAACAGCATATATAATTCCTGCTGCTCCTAAAAGCTCTAGAGGGCTAATGAGAAGCTGTTGAATAACAATTTTCAACCGTGGATAAGAAAGTTGAATTTTCTTACCTAAGCGTAAGGGTTTTAACTGAAGCCAGCTGCCAAACGTATAAAGTGCTATACAGCTGAGTAAAATTGCTCCAGCTGTTGTTCCTAGCCATTCAGGAAGTTCTTTATGAATGAGGGTGATAATTTCGGGTTGCAGCACCAAAACGATTCCCAAAAGTAAGATTGTACCGATTACAAAAGTAAAAGAGCAAAAACCTACTAATATTGCGATTTCTGTTCCGTTTAACCCTTTCATTTTATAGGCGCGATAGCGTACAACGGCACCAGAAAAAACTGAAGCACCGATATTGTGTGAAAGAGCGTAGGTTGTAAATGAACATATAGCGATAAAAATCCAAGAAATTTTATGGCCTAGATGTTGCAAGGCAATTCGATCATATCCAGCAAGAGCAGCATAAGCTAGGAGAGAACATAAACAGGCTAATAACCAGTGCTGTGCATTTAAATTGCTCAAGCGCTCCAATACATCCCCAAATGAAATGGCAGAGAGCTTCATGTAAAGAATTCGAATAGATACCAGCATTGCTAAGATACCAATCAATGGCCATATAAATTGCTTTATTTTCACGATTCTGTATCCATTTTATGTTTTCTGTAAATTTTCATGATTGAGCATATTCCTTACAGATTTTCGTTCTGTTATATACTCTATAATGCCATTGGCAATTTCTTCATCATCTGTTACTACAACATCAGCACCTAAATCAATGAGATATGTTGTTTCTGTGTCGGATAATGCATGTGTGATTATTTGGATATCTTTCTTCATATCACGGATATTCACGATACATTCTCCGACTTCAATGGTACTTCGCATTGTAATAACAACTTTATGTGCATTATTTATATTTGCTGCGTTCATTATTTCTTGTTGAATGATATTACCGCAAATAGCCTCAAAGCCATCTGCAATCGCTTTATCAGAGAGGCGTTTTGATTCTTCTACGATCACTATAGGTTCACCTCTATTTATTAAAGATAATGCAACACACTTACCGATACGACCATAGCCAATAATTACGATATGGTTATTTTTTAAGGTCATCGGTAAAAAATCTTGGTCGGGATCTTGTGGATCAATATCAATAATTGTTTGGGCATTTTGTGAAGATGCAGAATTTTTTTCTAGACGTTTTTTAATTTTATTACAGGCAATGAAAACAAGAGGATTGAGCAAAATAGAAAAAATTGCTCCTCCAAGAATTAAATCATGAGCGTCATTGTTTAAAAGTCCTAAGCTTAAACTTAAACCAGCAAGGATAAAGGAAAATTCTCCGATTTGGGCAAGGCTTGCAGAAATAGTCAAAGCTGTTGCATTAGAATAGCGAAAAGCCTTAACGATGAAAAAGGCAACAGCAGATTTTCCGATTACGATAATGAATAAGGTTGCTAAGAGAGGAAAAAAATGAGTTAAGAGTTTCTCTGGGTCAAATAACATGCCTACAGAAACAAAAAAGAGAACAGAAAAGGCATCGCGCAGTGGTAAAGATTCTTCTGCGGCACGGTGGCTTAATTCTGATTCGCTCATGACCATACCAGCAAAAAAAGCACCAAGAGAAAGGGAAACACCAAATAAATGAGCGGCTCCGAAAGCTACTCCTAATGCAATAGCAAAGACGCTAAGACGAAATAATTCACGGGATCCCGATTGTGCGCTCATTTTTAAAAGCCATGGGATAACGCGTCGCCCAATGACGAGCATAAGTGCAATAAATACAATCACTTTCAGGATGGTGAGACCAAAAATACCCCAAATACTTAAATCCAACCATTGAACAAGAGGATCAAACGCTTCTTTTTTGGTATTGCTGATGGCACTTGCCAAGGAAGGGATGAGAACAAGTATAAGGACCATTGCTAAATCCTCAATAATCAACCATCCAACTGCAATGCGTCCTTTTTCTGTTTCAATAAGATGACGCTCCTGCAAAGCACGTAGCAGGATAACAGTACTTGCTATGGATAAAGCAAGACCGAAGATCAAACTACCACTGAAGCCCCATCCCATAATCAAACCAAGGCACAAACCTAGAAAAGTAGAAAATGCCATTTGTGCAATAGCAGCGGGGACAGCAATAGCTTTGACAGATAAAAGATCTTTTAATGAAAAGTGGAGCCCAACACCAAACATCAGCAAAATAATGCCAATTTCAGCAAGTTGATTAATGATGACGGAATCTATTTTAAATCCACCTGTATTGGGTCCCACAATAACACCAGCTAACAAATAGCCTACAAGTGGTGAAATACGCAAACGGCTAGCAATCATTCCCAAGAGAAATGCTAAACATAAACCTGCAACAATAGTTGTGATAAGTGGTGTGTCGTGGAGCATGGATTATTTACTATTCTTGATCAAAAAGCGAATGAATGAAAATGATTATATTTCTATGAGAAGAGAGGCGAAATGTATCATACGTATTAAAGGGCATTTTTATTTCACTTTGGTATTCGCACGATTATTTCGTTCACGCCACCAATTTCCTAGCAGGAGTAAAATAGGAGCAGCAATAAAGATAGAGGATGATGTTGCAATAATAATCCCAAAGACCATGGGCAATGCAAAATTATGCACAGCACTTCCACCCCATATCGCCATGGGGAGCATAGCAAGAATTGTTGTGGCTGATGTAAAAAAACAACGTACAAGAACCTGATTAATTGACAGATCAATCAGCTCGCGCAACGGCATTTTTTTATAAAGACGCATATTCTCGCGCATCCTATCATAGACGACAACTTTATCATTTATAGAATATCCAACAATTGTTAAGAGTGCAGCGATAGCCGTTAAATTAAAATCAAATTGAAATAAAGCAAAAAAGCCAATCATTTTTGTGGTGTCTAGAATGAGAGTGATAATTGCTCCAATGGCAAAGAACCACTCGAAGCGTAACCATATATAGAGAGACATGGCAATAGCCGCAAGAATAACAGCAGTAAAAGCAGCTGTGGCAAGCTCGCCTGAAATTTTGGGACCAACCACTTCTATTTGATCGAATGTGGTATCGGGATAGATATTTTGTACAGCTGTTTTGACCTTATCAATGGCGATGGTTTGTTGTGCTTCGCTACCGCTTTGTTTCTGCATGCGAATTAATACGGTATTTTCGTTATCAATATTTTGCAAGGTAACTTCACCAATATTAAGAGTAGAAAGCTTGGAACGCAGAGTTGCTAGATCTGCTGGTGCTTTCGTGGTAATACTCATTTGGCTTCCGCCAATGAAATCAATTCCGAAATTCAATCCAGGCTTAAAAAAGAGAAAAACTGAAGCCATTGACAAAACAATTGAGACGCCAATACCAATGAAGCGTGCTTTCATAAAGTGGAAAGTTGTGTTTTGTGGCAGGATGTTGAAAGCAGAGTGAATATGCAATTTTTTAATTTTCCATTTACGAACGATCCAAATCATGATGATGCGTACAATGGTGATATTTGTAAACATGGAGATGATAATACCAAGCAACATTGTTACGGCAAAACCACGAACGGGACCAGTACCGAACCAAAATAGTAAGACGGTCGCTATAATTGCTGTAACATTTGCATCAACAATGGTTGCAAAAGCGTGTTTAAATCCACGATCTAGGGCTGCAAAAGCACCCACACCTTTTCGACTTTCTTCACGGATACGTTCATTGATGAGAATATTAGCATCAACAGCAATACCGATGCCTAAAATAATACCAGCAATACCAGGCAGGGTAAGCGTAGCTCCCAAAAGACTCAGTGCAGCAAATGTTAAAATCGTGTGTAGAGCTAGTGCTATATTGGCAATTAATCCCCAAATGCGGTAGAGAAGAAAAATAAAAATTGCAACAAGAATAAAGCCAATTATGCCGGTGTAAAGTCCCATTTGGATGGCATCAGCACCAAGATTTGGACCTACGGTTCTCTCTTCAATGACCGTGAGTGGTGCGGGGAGGGAACCAGCACGAAGCAAAGCAGCCAGAGTTGAGGCTTCTTTTGGGTCAAAGTTTCCTGTAATTTGACCTTGTCCATTGGGAATGACACTATTGATGGTCGGAGCGGTTAAAACCTTATTATCTAAAACAATAGCAAAAGGACGGTTAATATTTTGTCGTGTTATATCGGCAAATATTTTTGCACCAGCGGAATCTAGAGTAAATGAAATAATGGAACGTCCTGGTATTTGGGGGTCAAAACCTGCACGGGCATCTTTCAGGACATTTCCATCTAAAGCGATTTGATCATAAATCGCATAATGTTGTGTTGCATCAGTATATCCAGGAAGAATAGAAACACCTATAGGGGGATTATTGGGGTCCACATTAGAAGGAACAAGATGAAAACTCATCTTAGCGGTTGTTCCTAAAAGATCACGTAGTTGTTTTGGATCTTGTAGTCCGGGCAATTGGACCATAATACGATCATTTCCGACCTTTTGGATGGCTGGTTCTGAAACACCAACTTGATCTATACGGCGACGGATGATTTCTAAGCTTTGTTCAATAGCATTGCTTACACGGTCTTTTATACCAGCTTCCGTTAATGTGACGCGGAGAGTTTCATTTTGAGCACTGATCGTGATGTTATGTTCTGTTGTACCAAAGCTACTGTGTATGGGGGTTATTAATGTTTTCAAAGCAGAGAGTGCTTTTTCAGTTTGCGATGGATCAGAAATAAGGGCAATAATGCTATCTTCAACGATACGCACACTTGAGGTGCGGATTTGTTTTTCACGCAATACATTGCGTACACTGCCTAAAACTATGTGTAACTGATCGCGTTTTAACGTTTTGCTATCAACCTCGAGCAGGAGAGAAGAGCCTCCTTGAAGGTCAAGACCAAGTGCTACACGGGTGTCGGGTAAGAATTTCGAGTTTTTAACTTGTTCGTATGAAAATAAATTGGGTAAGGCAACATAAATGCTGCTTAAAAGAATAAAACAATAAAGGGTAGTTAACCAACCAGGTGTACGCATGATATATTCCGCTAATAGGCAATCTAACAGTTATTCAAAGTTAAAAGCACAAGTAAAATTAAGATGATCGTTTTATATTCAAGGAAGAGAATTTAAGTGTGTTCATTAGGAGGAGCGCGTTTATTTGAGAAATATTGCGTTTTAACGCTACGAAATCGCGTATCAATAGCTGGAATCTTTATTAAAAAGAAATCCAATGTTAGGATTTTTTGAAGGGTTCTCGTAAAAATAGATTCTGTATGGAGTGTTACAAGTTTTTTGTTTTCAGTTGTGGTAACATTCAACTGATCACGCTTATTGTGTAAATCAAATCTATTCGTTTTAATGGTATTATTAGTGTGTGACTGTTTGATCAAATAGGCACGCGTTCCTAGGTTGCTCGTCAAGAATACACCTAAACTGGATAGAAAAATCCAAGTTGTCAAAGGAAGAAAATTTTCTTTTTTGCAATAGAGGTGCAAAAAACACATGCTAGAGTGCCTTCTTTAATCTTATTGAGTTCAGCTTATTTATTATCCTTTTCTCTTATTATCAGTATTATAGGATAAGGGAAAGCTTTTATAAGATTATTCTACAAAAGTTGAAAATATCTGCTTTATACCATATTAAGGAGGGGGGATAAAATCCTTTTTGTGCGCATAAGGTCGATATGTATTCATTTTGTAGAGAAAACATCCACATACTTTTCCTTCTTTTGGGGATTATCTTTGTATTTAATTCTGGTGCATGGGGGAATAAGGGTGCACAAAATACAATTGTCGAACAAACAATAGATTCTTATTCAGTTGATGAAATTATTCAACAACAGCAGTTGATTATTGAGACTCTTGAAGAAAATAGTGAAACTTTAAAAAGAGATTTTGACAGAAAGTCAGAAGATGAGCGTTCTTTAGAAGAATTGCGGTTACGTGCACAAGATATCAGTGAACGTGCTATTGAGGCAGCATTTGTTTTGCGTCCTCCTCTTAATGAGATTAATACACTTCTTGATCAATTAACAGAGCTTCATCGTGACGTAAAAAAACTGAAAAGCTCAGTGAAAGAGTATTCTTACTTGATAGAGCAAAAAGCTAAAATTAACAGTATCATGCTTCGTTTTGAAGAAATTTTCTTAGCGGCAAATGGGATAGCTGAACTTTCTATTTCTCAATCTCGGGAGCTTTTTAAACGCACGCTTACGTATAGGTTTGAGTTTTCGATTCCGATGGTTAAACAGCTCGCCCAAAAAACAAAAGAGGCTTCATCAGATTTTCTTTTGTTGTTAAATTCTTGGTGGAATTTTATATTTTATTTCAAGTTGTTACAACTATTTCTTTCCTTTTTAATTCCACTTTTTATCACTTTGGGTCTTTCGTATTTTTCTCGAAAAGTTCTTGTTCATGTGTATTGCCACTTTAGGAAGTCTAATGAGGAAATATCTTATTTACAACGCTTATTGATCGCCTTTATTTCAGTTCTCTTACCTTCGCTTATATGTACTCTTTGCGTTTATCTTGTGTTGTTTTTGTTTCGTAGTTTTAACTTAGATCTAGGTAAGCTTACAACAGTTTTTGATATGATAGGTTGTCAGATTATTTTAGTATTTTTAATCAATCGCTTAGCAATTGTTCTTTTATCTTCGAATATGCCCCATGCGCGTCTTTTCAGTATTGCACCATCGTCTGCTTATCAATTAGTGATTTTACTCACTTCTTTAGCGGGTGTGTTGGCATTTGATGCTGTTCTTGATAGTATTTATCAAATCATTTCAGCGCCTCTATCTTTGACAATTGCTAAAAGTTTTATTGCTGTTTTTCTTGTAGCGATATTGCTGTTTATAATATCATTTGTACCTTTGCGATTTAGACGTAAGCGTTTTCAAGGAGAAAAAAAAGAACCATACTTTTGGCCATTTTATATACGCATTCCTCTTATTGGCTTGGGGGTACTGCTCTTTGTGTTAAATCTTTTAGGTTATGTTGGTCTTGCACGTTTTATTATGCAGCAAATTATGATTGGTGGAGCATTTTTAGTTCTCATGTATTTAGGAATACAAAGCGCTCAAGCACTTGGAACTAAAGGCCAATTTATGAAAACAACGGTTGGTCATCTTTTGATGCAGAGGTTTCATTTAGAAGAAAAAACGATGAATCAATTGGGAGTTTTTGTGAGCGTTTTTCTCAATTTATTTGTTGTTGTATTTTGTGCAATGCCAATTGCTGTACAGTTTGGATTTTCCTATTCTGATTTGAAAGCAGTATTGTGGCAATTGGTTACTGGTTTTCAGATTGGAAATATTACTCTTTCTTTGATTTCTATTATAACAGGAATTATTTCTTTTTGTGTTTGCTGGTTTCTTATTCGCCGATTTATTGGTTGGTTAGATAGTGTGGTGTTGGTTCATGGAGAGTTTGATTCTGGTATACGGAATTCTATTAAAACAGTGATAAGTTATGGAGGCGTTGTTGTGTCTGCTTTGACGGGATTGTCAATGGCAGGTTTGGATCTTAGAAATTTCGCTCTTATTGCTGGAGGACTTTCACTTGGTATAGGTTTTGGTTTACAGAATATTGTCCAAAACTTTGTCTCTGGACTTATTATTTTAGTTGGCAGACCGTTTAAAATAGGAGACTATATAGAATCTGGATCAGTAGGTGGTGTTGTTAAGCGTATTAGTGTGCGTGCAACGGAACTTGAGACCATTCAGCGTAAGACGATTATTATTCCCAATTCAAGCCTTATTAATAACAACGTTAGTAATTGGACTAGACGTAATAAAGTAGGACGAATTGATATACCAGTTACTGTATCATCTAAAGTTGCTCCAGAGCATGTTGCTGAAATTTTGTTGGAGATTGCTTTTGCAACAGAAGGCGTTTTAAAAAATCCTACCCCGCAGGTGAGTTTTACAGCATTTGATCATAAGAGTTTTTCCTTTAATTTAGCTATTTATGTGCCTAATATTACCTCACCTTCTCATGTAACCAATGCTCTTCGATTTGTCTTATATAAGCGTTTTGCTGAGGAAGGAATCTTAGAATGCTGAAATATATTTATGCTTTGATTACAGTTATTCTATTGAATATTTTTACCATAACAGCTTTTGCCGCAACAGTGAAGAATACAGATTTAAAGGTACAGTCTCTCATTGTTGTCGAGGGAAGTATACCTTCAAAAGTTTCTTTAAATACTCATCAAACAATTACAATTTGTATGAAGGGATGTTTTATAACTTTTCCTAATAAAGACCGTTTTGCAATAAAGGCAGATGATAATATAGAAATCAGTAGGGGAAGAGCAATTTTTAAATAAAATGATTGAGAATTTTTATTTAGAGATAATGTTTAGAAGGATAATGATATTGTCGTATTAATAATCTCATCCTTTAGAAAATGGTAGAAAAAAGGTATGATTGTAGTATAAAATAAGTATATTTTTTATACTATATGGAATCTAAAGTATGCATTTTGGGTATAAAAATATTGAGGTATTTATAATATTTTTAATGAATATCGATTTTTTAAAAATAGTTACATCATTTTTAGAATTTTTCTCATAAAAAAATTTATAAAATATACTATTTTGTTATTTTTTGCGTTTGTTTTGATACAAAATGTTTTATATTTTATCATTTAAAAAATATAATAGGTATTTTTATTAAATATTTATTATTTGAAGTATTCATTATTCTAATATTTTAAAATTTATTTGATAATATTAAATTTTGATGTAATGATATATTAATCTAGTGATAGATTTAAATGTAACTATAAAGGAGTACATGCGATTTTTCGGCATAAGATTTTATAAAACTTTGTTTTTCTAAATGTTATTTTTGATTATATTTAAATTTAGCAATGGGGTATAATTTTATGAATACAAAATTTATAACAGCATCTTTTTTTTCTTTGATTTCATCTTCTATAGTACAGGCTGCAGATGTGGTGGCTCATGAGGAGCCAGTACACGTTGCCTCAGAAGTTGTTGCTTCTTCACCTTTTTCTTGGGCAGGTATTTATTTCGGGGGGCAAGTGGGTGGCTTTTCAGGTAAGACTTCTGCAATGACGCGTGATGTTGATATTCCTCTCTATCCTGATGAGGAGAGTAAAAGTAAACCATGGATACCTGTCGAGAAACAGTATATGCCTGAGCTTTCTGGATTTATAGGTGGTTTTTATGCAGGTGTTAATTTTGATCTCGGTAATAATTTTATTGTGGGGATTGATACGGATATGCTTTTAACGGAAAAAAAGGATACAAAAACAAGATTTCATGCTGATGAATCGAGTGCTGGTGGAACGGGCACTGAAGGAGCGGGTACTGAAGGAGCGGGTACTGAAGGAGCGGGCACTGAAGGAGCGGGCACTGAAGGAGCGGGCACTGAAGGAGCGGGCACTGAAGGAGCGGGCACTGAAGGAAAAAGTCGAAAAAGGGCAAAATTTGTCAGGAAACAGAGTAGAGGCTTGTCTCGCTCTGTTGCAGAGGATAAAGACAGTTTAACTTTTAATCATACGTTAAAACAAAAATGGACAGGTGCTACACGGGTGCGTGTTGGGTTTTCTGCGGGGCGTGTGATGCCTTATATTGCTGGTGGTATTGCTTATGGACAGTTTCAGGATATTTTGTCGACAGTAATTAAGGGAGGTGAGCCCTTTAGTAGGACATCGGATGCAACAAAAACGATGATTGGTTATACTCTCGGTGGTGGTGTTGATTTTGCAATGACAGATCATCTTGTTGTGCGTGCGGAGTATCGTTACTCAGATTTTGGTAAAAAGAAATTTAAAGACGAGATTGAAGTTAAGTATAAGACGAATGATTTTCGCGCAGGAATAGCTTACAAATTCTAGTTTTGTAGGATAAAGGAGCTTAAATTTAAAAGGTTCTATCTCTTTGATAGGGCCTTTATTTTTTAAATGGTATGCATTGTAAATGCTATTTTATAGTGAAGAAAGGGTCTTTGATTTTGAGTGATGATGAGGAGATAAGAGAGAATTATTTAAATTCTTAATTGTTAAGAATAAAAATTCTTTGGTTCACAAGGTATAGTTAAAATATTTATTTGCAAAGAAGGAATGATTCGTTTTTTGTATTATTGCGGTTATCACATGATAATATCGTTATAGCGTTAAAAAAGTAAACTTAAAGATAGTTTTTCTATCTAAACAATTAGAAGATGAAGAAAATTCAACATGGCATTACGGTGCGCTCTTCCAAACTCACGGGCTGCTCTCTTTACTTCTTCACGGTCAACGGTTGTTTCGCGTAGTCGTTCAAGTGCAATTTTTTCGCTTTCAAGCGGAACTTGCATCTGCTCCAGTTCTATTTTGTATTCATTGGCTCCATCTGTGGAGGCTTGTTTTATCTTTGTCTGTGGTTGTCCATCAGGCGCTAAAAGTGAAGCAGGGCGCTTTGTTGGATTCTCATTCCATATGGCTATTGCAAGAGCTTCATTGATAGAACCATCTTCAAAAAGAGCCTCATCAAATTTGCCTGTTTTAAATCGTGAAACAACCGTATTAGGAGAGACACGCATCTTTTTCACAAACGCACGAACCGATATGCTATGCCGTTTTTTTTATTCATAGTTTCTCTATTTTAAATGGTTTGTGCGAATTATTGTACACTTTAATTTTATTGATGGTGTGATATTTTTCGTGTACATAAAAGTATATGAAGATAGTGTAGGATGGACCAAAAAGAGCTTTAAACATTGATAAACATAAGCTTGATTTTGCTGATGTTATTTACTTTGACTGGGAACATGCTCTTATTGGTGCACAAATTCAAATCGCATGAGGGCTATTGGACATTTTTCTGATGGCATCGTAGTTGTTGTTTTTGCAAAGCTTGGCAATGAAGCGGTGTCCATTATCAATTTTCCTCAAGAGAATAAGAAAGAGAGGTTTTCAATGACTAAAAAAACCTTTGAAACAGGATGTGGCTACACAAAAGAAGATTGGGACGCTGTGGATTCTCCACCACTAACAGATGAAGAACTTGTAGGCCTAAAGCCAGCTAAAGAAGTTTTACCTGCTTCTTTTTTTATATGTAGCACAAGAACGCCGCAAATATGGGCGTCTACCAGTTGAATCTCCCAAATAGGCGGTTACTTTATTTCTTTACCAAAACGTTATTGCCTCTTTGTAAGAAACCGGGGAGAGACTGGCGCGTGCGTATGGGGAAGTTTTAAAAAAGCAAGTGGTATCTAAAGCAACCACCTCCTCATTTTTAAGAAAGAGGAGGGGATTTCTGTTTTTTACTTATGCAGCTTTCATGAAAGATCTTTTTAAGACCTGTTTTACTTCTTTAATGAGAGCTTTATAATGTTCAAGTTCTTTTTCGAGTCCATTTGCATCTAACAAACGTCTTATCATCAATCCTAAGATCTCTTCAACACCGGCAGTTTTTTTAAACACTCATAAGAAAATAATTCATAATCAACAGATTGGCTTTTCAACTTTTTTCGCATTCAATAAAATAGCGACATGTTTGACGTCCTTTCTTATTGCGTTTAACCATTGAGAACTCTTTTGCTATATCTAATCTAAGGTGATAATTAATTGCTGTAACAGCCCTAGATTTTACGCTTCCCAATTTTGGGAACCGCAAATCTTGTGTTTTTATGAAATCTTTTCCTTCTTCAAATTCATACTGATTAATACGATCTGTAATCCAATTAGAAAAACGTTTTCCTATTCCAAAAAATGTGTGCAACTCGCGTGCGTTTACTGTTTGAACAGCTTCCGGATTAATAACCTGTTCTCTAATTTCTATAAGATTGTTCATAAAGAACTCCTTGTGTTTAGATGTTTTTGATTGACACTCAATAAAAGGAATATTTCCTTTTGATGCTACAGGGAGCAAAAATAACATCCAAGCGGTTGGTTCTACTCTCACCTACGCACGATGGAACAATGCTTCTTTCAGGTGTCTCTCTTGAACAAATGAATGAGATCAGAGAATTAATAGAACAGACAAGATCGGATGAAAGTAAGCTTCTCTCTTTCATAGGAGTAAAAAACTTCACAGATATGTCTTATAAACAAGCACAAACCGCTTTGTTTTCTTTGAAAAAAAGCAATGCTCTCGCAAATGAATAAAGCACAATAAGAGCAACAAACGGCGGTGTGAGATGGAGCAACGAACAGCAGAATAGTTTCAAGCACGCTTGGGTAAAGTCACCGCATCTAATGTCTACAGCGTACTCAGTAAGGCAGCAAAATGTTTGCTGAAAAGCAAATGTGAAGATTACAAAATGAAACTCATAATAAGAGCGCTTAACAGGGGAAATAAGCCAATCTCATACAACACCTGCTATGCAATGGGGCATTGAACATGAGGATGATACCTTGAAAGAATATGCATTCATTTATAATGTCGATATAATAGAATGTGGATTCATCCAACATCCTACAATAGAAATAGTTGATGCAAGTCCTGATGGGTTCATTGGAGAGGACGGTTTAATTGAAGTCAAATGTTCACAATCAACGACTCATCTTCGTTTTTTTGTATATGACGAAATCAAGCCAGAATATCACGTACAGATGCAATTCCAAATGGCATGCACCGGACGCAAATGGTGTGATTTCATGAACTATAATCCAAACTTTGTAGGTAAATCTACTGGTTTGAGAATGAAAATCAAACGCATCCTCCATGATGAGAAACACATTGAAGAGATTAATAAAACTGTTGAAACCTTCTTAGCGGAAATAGAACAAGAGATGCACAAGATTTTGACAAAAGCCGCTTAAACCTATGGGGGTGCTTCCCCCAACACCCCCGCCCATTTAATTAATATAAAAAAGAGAAAGGCAATGAGATGATACTTGATGATGGAGATAGATATGTAACAACCCGTGAATGTGCAAAGCTTTTTAGTGTATCCACAACCACAATTTGTAATTGGGTATTTCAAAGGGGTATTTCCAGAACTATATAAGCTAGGTAGAGCAGTGAGGTGGAGAAAGAAAGAGATCTTAACCGTCACTCCAAAGAAAAATAAGGAGAAAATAGGAGTAAATTAGGTAAAGTTGTATAAACCGTAGAAGGTGGTCTAAAAGCTGGTCTGAAAATGGCTATTTAAAGAAAAAATCTATATATTTCAATATGTTTAAAAAATCACATGGTGCCCAAAAGAGATTCAATAATTTTAAATAAAATAAATGAGTTATTGCGATATGGGGGAAATTTATCGTTATTGATTCCATTAATGTTTTTTATAGCACTATCCCTCATTTTTTTGGAGCTTTTTTATCGCTTCTATAGCTAGCCTTTTGCGATCTGCGCTTTTTGTATAAAGAGATGCCATGTTGTCGTCGGTCCATCCAAAAATTGCCTTGAGTTGTGATACTGTTGCACCAGAATTAGCGGCGCGTGTTGCTGCTAATTTTCTTAAGCCATGTGCTGATTTTTTGATTCCCGCCGCATTACACGCTTCACGAAATAAGTTTCCAAAACTTTCTTTTACGAGTTTATTTCCGTTTTTTCCGCAAATGAATGTTTCATTTCCAATAGGACCAATTTTTAGAGTTTCTGCTAATTCAGGCAAAATGGGTAGAAAAACATCTGTTTGGAATTTACTTTTCTCTGTCTTGAGATGAATGATATTATCTTTGACATCTTTCCAACCAATTCGTACCGCATCACCACGACGCAAACCCGTGTAAAGAAGAACATCAATCCAGACGCGTTCATGTGAACCATGTGACCAATGGTGATAATATTTTTCAACATCTTCTTCTGTCCAAACAGCAAATCCATCTTTGTTGTTGAGAGGAGGTCTTTTTATTCCTAAAGCTGGGTTATTCTCCAGAAGTTCTTGATCGATCGCCCAATTAAAAAGTCCATTAAGGGCTTTTAGAAAATTTTGGGCAGCTGTTGGTTTTTCTTTGCGGCGTTCAACACCCGCTGTAATATGTGATTTCTTTATTTCTCTGTATGGAATGTTTCCTATAGCATCACATACCTTCATAAGGATAAGTTCTCTTTGTCTTTTCGTAGCTTTAGCAAGGCTATGCCAATGAACGCTGTTAAAGTATTGTTTAAGCAGCCATGCAAATGAACCTTCAACAAGTTTACCGGTTTTTGATTTAGGAAGTATAA
>NZ_JBHIML010000079.1:0-1363 GCF_042194015.1 Bartonella sp. MU37NMGALS | reverse complement strand
CTGGTTTTTCTCCTTATTTTAAAAGAGCTGCAGATGACACAGGGTATTCATGGAAAAGTACTATGGGTGCAGTGAGTGTTGGTGATCCTAGCAGTGGCCGAACGCGGCAGATTACAGGCGTAGCCGCTGGTACTGAAATGTATGATGCGGTAAATGTTGCACAGATACAGTCATTACAACTGTATGTAGACAAAGGTTGGAAGCTTTCCGTTGGTGGGGAAAATGCTACAGCTGTTAGCATAGATAATACAGTCGATTTTTCTGCTGGAAGTACAAATCTTAATCTTACGAAAGGCGATAAGGACAATAAGGTACAATTTGATCTGGCACAAGATGTTGCATTAACGAGCTTAAAGGCAGGTACAAATACCTTCGATGCCACCGGCTTAGTAATTACTGATGGTCCGAAAATGACCACCGGTGGTATTGATGCTGGAAATAAAAGAATAACGCGTATTGCACCTGCTGATCTTAGTGCAGATTCACAAGACGCGGTAAATGGTAGTCAGTTGAATGTTGTAGCTACCCATATAGCTCGATATTTAGGTGGTGGTGTTAAATTTACAAGTGGCCAATGGGATGATCCAAAGTTCAAAATTAAAACTTTCAATCCTGAGACGAATGAGATTGAAGAAGAAAGTTTTCCGGATGTAGCAAAAGCCTTTGAAGGTGTAGGTAAGTCTTATGTAAATCTTCACAATGAGATTAAAAAGGCGGCCGATGATAGTGTCTTTAAATGGCATGCCGAAACGGAGAGCATTGCAATTGCTGCCAGTGAGGGAAAACGTGGGCAAGGAAGTATTGCTATAGGTAAGCTTTCAGTTTCAACTGCCGACAATGCTATTGCATTAGGTGGTTTTGCAAATGCAACTGGTGAAAATAGTATTGCATTAGGTGGTTTTGCAAATGCACCAGCTAAAAATGGTATTGCATTAGGTTTAAATGCACAAGTAATTCCTGAGGGTGGTGTTGCTGTGGGTGATAAATCTGTTTCTCGTAACTTAGCGTCCCTAGTTGGCTATGATCCTTCCATAGGTAGCCGGTCAACAGACGATGGTGAGATATGGAAGAGCACTCAAGGTTCTTTTAGTATTGGTGATACTCCGAATAAGATAACACGACAGCTCACAGGTGTGGCAGCGGGTTATGCAGACACTGATGCCGTCAACATTGCGCAGCTGAAAAAATTAAGAGAATTTGTAGCACAAGGGTGGAAACTTTCTCTTAATGATAAGGCTGTTTCAGGCTTTCAGCCGGGTGATATATTAAATTTGATCTCTGGAAGCAAAAACTTTGAGATTAAAAATAGTGATACAAGAGATAGTAAAGACAAAAAAATAATATTTGATTTGGCACAAGATGT
>NZ_JBHIML010000078.1:0-1449 GCF_042194015.1 Bartonella sp. MU37NMGALS | reverse complement strand
TAGTTTTTCTTGATGATCAGTTGAGAAAGGAAGTTTTCAGAGCTCTCTTCAAAACAAGCACAATGCCTATTGGCAGTGATGAGCAGCTCCTTATGTTTTTTGAAAGGGGAATATTGAAGGATTATGGGCTGGCGAAATTTTCTGATATGAGAGACAATGATACAAAAGGGCAATCAGAAAATTTCACAAAAAAGCTGCACTATGCGTGCAGCTTTTTATGTATTTGCTTTAGAGGTAGACGTTTTAAAGTATGAAAGTGTCCTTACGGCTTCTATAACCATAATATCCAAACACACTGGAAATAATGGCGCCTACCAGACTGCCTAAAAAGCCCCACCACCCCATATTGGAGGCTGTTTTTGTGGCTTTAGTTGCAGTGTTTTTGGCGCCCTTGATCGTATCCTCAAGATTGTTCGAGAGTGTTTCTGCCCGTTCTTCAAGCGCTTTTATCGCCTTTTCGGTTTTTTCCTCTGCGCTTTGATAAATATGAACGGCACGGTTTACTGCTGTTTGTGCATCCGCACGGGACATGCCATCGGTCATAAGGGCCTTGATGATATCACTTCGATCAAATTTTGTCGTGAGATCTTCTACACGATCAGACAGGTGCTCACCAAGATTTTTTAAAGTGGTACGATAGTGAGAAGGATCATTTTTGAAAGCTGTTATCGCAGAACCAATATCGTTGAGTGCAGCTTGGTAGGTTTGTTTCAAGCGCTCAGGGTTGAGAGCAGGAATGTCGCTTTTATTGAGAAGGGTGCGCAATTCACTCGAAAGTTGATCGAAATTGATGCCATTGTCACTGTTTTTTGCAAAAAACTTTTCAAGACTTTCGCTGTTTAAGTTTGCAAGTATAGGGGAAATATTGGTTTTGAGGCTGTCTACGGTTTGTTGGATCATAGAGCTGTTTTCTAGAGCCGTTTTAGCTCCTATCTTTGCTGTACTAGAAACCACGTGGATGGCTTGGAGGGTCATCAGCAATGTTATGAGAGCCCAAGTGAGAAAGCCATGAACCGTTCCCGACGATTCAGCAAAACGTCCAGCTACAAAGCCTCCCAAGGCTAGGCTAATCAGTGTAACGATAACAGAACCCACGCCAAAGGAGAGGAAAGAGCCTTCAAATGGGGTTGAAGAGGTGAAATCCATTTGGCTTAAGCCTAAAGCGGCTACCAGAAAAGAGAGGCAGATTGAGGTGGCAAGGGCGCTCACCAGTCCAGCAAAGATTGCGGACCATGAAATGGGTGTGTGAAAGAATGAATACTTTTCTTCTAGAGATGTTTCTCCTAGAAAATTCGTATCGAATGGTGTGTCTTCAGGAATGCGAGTTTCCATGTTTTATCTCCTTGAATATGCTGGAGATACAATGTCTTTTTGCCAATTATGTTCCAAAAGTGAATAGATATGCGCCAAAAAGGACAGAAAACATCGAACACAAGACGGTGATCATTA
>NZ_JBHIML010000077.1:0-1500 GCF_042194015.1 Bartonella sp. MU37NMGALS | reverse complement strand
GCCCATTCACAATAGGTTTGAACCTTTTCGTATTCCTGCTTTTGAAGCGGGTCGTTTGTCAAATAAGCCATGACAAGGTTTTCAAACATGGTTCCCAATTCACGGGGTGATTTTGCTTGTTGACGATAATATTCTAAGAGAGAGCGTAAAGAGACATGTTCATGATCAGAATGATGAGGGCGAAGCATAAAGAATAAACTCCATAGCAATATATTCTATTGATTAATTCTCTTCAAAAGAATCAAAATGAAGTTAATTAAATCCATTTAGGACAAATAGCGAGTATCAGAAGAGGTAAAGTCATTCAAAAGCGGATAAATTTTTTCAAAAAGTTTTTTAAAGGCTGTTTATCCACAGCCCATGACACGGGGTCAGATCAGCAAAATAGTGAAATTTGCTATTCGTTTCACGGGTTAATCAAGACAAATGAAGCATGTGCCTTGATAGGTTTTATAGATAGGTTTTGAAGGTTTCTCAAAAACTTCAAAACTCATAGATAAGGCGTTCTTTGGAGATTCACTCTATGAATGCAAGGGGATATGGTTGAGCAAATTTATCCTTTATATTTATGGGGATATTGATGTATTAACCATTGACGGGCTAAACAGTTTTGTTTAGAGGTTTCTTCATATAAATGTGGGGGAGAAATCTTCAGCAGTTAAAATAAAGTGGTTTTTGTAAAATAGAGCAGTTTTTGGGTGTCACTTTTCTTTGGTAACAGAGGCATGTGCTTTTGTTAAAAGCGTCATAGGGCAGTGGCTGTTTTGAGTGGACTTGTTAGAGGTTCCATGAAGTTCTTTTAAACAATGCTTCATGAATAGTGCAAAGCGGGGGCAATCTGTATTGTTTTCTGTATTTTTACGCCAAAGTTCTCTTTTGAGAATTTTTCGTGCCATTTTTGTTTTCTTTGGCTTGTTTACAGGTGTAAATGTTTATGCGCGCTCCTCAGCTATTTTTCATTCCCCAACCGATAATTTTTCTCGCCAACAATCTGAGAAGCAGCAATTAGAAAGAATTGAGAAATTACGCGCTTTAACGCCTAAAAGGATCAAGACGCCTTCAGAGCAAAATCCAGAAACGCTTTTGGGTGGGAAGCAATGTTTTCCCATTCATGCTCTTGTTGTTGAGGGAGTGCATCATGTCAAAAAGCGCTCTATATCAGCCGTAACAGAGCCTTATGTTGGAAGATGTATCGGTCTTTTTGATATTCAGCTCTTAATCAAGAAGTTAACCAAAGTTTATTTGGATCAAGGCTATGTGACGGCGCGTTTTTACATTCCTGATCAAGATATCAAAAACAGCAAGACGCTCAAATTTGTTGTCGTTGAGGGGAAGCTTTCAGAGATTTACTATAATGGTTCACCGGCGTCTCGTTATAACAATGTTGTATGGAGTGCTTTTCCTGGGCTTCAAGGTCATGTTTTGAACATGCGCGATATTGAACAGGGGCTTGATCAGATCAACCGTTTGAGTTCAGCGCACGCTCAAAGCGAACTTCTT
>NZ_JBHIML010000076.1:0-1569 GCF_042194015.1 Bartonella sp. MU37NMGALS | reverse complement strand
CAATCTTTAAAAAGAGTGCTTATATGCGTTATTCTAAAAAGAAATCATTTGCACTTTTAGATACTCTTATTTGGATTGCCTTTAAAAGATTATACCGTAATCTAAAATGATAGCTTTATTGTTTTCAAAAGCTTTGTTTAAAGAGAGTTATGTATATTCATTTTGCTTATAGGCTTTGAAGGTGTTTACTCCCCAAAAACCCTACAAAACATATAGCATTAGTTGAATTTATAGGTTGTATTTTGATATAGATTGTTTTTTGAAAAATTGATAAAATTAACCACTTGAAATATAATAAACTTTTATTTTGGATAAAAAATAAAATAATACGTATAAGAAGCACCCCCCTAAACCTCCAAAACTAACAACCATAAGGATCTTGATAACATTTATTATGATTATAATCCCTTTCTTTTGAAAGGCTTTAAAAGATCACATACTCTCATAAGACATGTTTTAATCATTCACTAAATGATCACTTTTGTCGATTCAATGTACTGACACAAACTGACAAATATATATTTACAGTTGTATTTATTTGTTATGGTTGTTTTAATAAGTTGTTTTTTGAAAAATTGATAAAAGTTAACATATTGAAATATATTGTTTTTTATTTTTTCTCATTTTAAAAAAATAGTATAGGGTCTAAAAAGAACTGACACAACTGACAAAAGTCTATTAAAAGGGATTTTGCTAATCTCTATAATGATCAGTTTCTATTGAGATATTTTCATAACAGACAATAAATCACAATTATCCTATTTATCGTTTCTCTTATGAAAATGAAAAATGATGCCATGGCTATAAAGAACATAACAGCTATAGAGAAAGCAAAAATGCAAATGAAAGCATTTGTTATAAGAGCGCGGTGCTATTAAGGTCGTTTAAATTAAAGCCCCTTATAAATAAAATTCACAAAAAATTTAAAATTCATTTAGTAAAAAAATTGATAGGTTATAAAGATAAAAATACGCATTATGAGAGCGTTTTTAAATATTATAAATGTATAGATTCAGAAAATAACGCAATCGTTTCATAAAGCCTATAATATATCTTTAAAAGCACATAAATATAAAAGAAGCAATTAATAAGCATAAGATATTATCAATACACAACGTATTTAAAAAATAAGAAAAAAATATCAAAATAGACAAAATATTATTTGACAATAAATACGTATTTTGTTATATAAATAATCAAGTGATCAAAACACTTTGTGATTAGCGGATAGATTACGAAACAATCTTTCCAAAGCTTTTAAAAACTGGCTATCTTTTATGCTATGATTAGCATATATGATAATTTTGTCGGGTGTAGTTACGCCATAAAATACTCTTATGAGAAAAGCGTAACAACGGACTAATCACCGTGTTTTGAACGCCCGACGCCCCTTATAGGGTGTCAATTTCAAAACTCTTGATTAGGACATATTAGTATGAATACTACAGTAAAAAACATCCCCATTATTTCTAACATTGCAAATGAAACCGCACCTGTTAATCAACAAGAGCCTGCAAAAAAATACGAATTTACCAATGAAAAATTCACTTTTGATGGTCTTACTTTACA
>NZ_JBHIML010000075.1:0-1578 GCF_042194015.1 Bartonella sp. MU37NMGALS | reverse complement strand
TTTTGGATTACCCTTTTTAAAGGTCACTGGATAAGGTTCTACAGTTTCATAATTCACGTGCAAATGACCGAGTTCACGCCCTGCTGTCACAAATTTCCAAAAATCATCAGCACTCTTTACGCAAGGAATGCGAGGTAATTCTTTGCATAAATTATCAGCATAACGGGCGCGATAATCTTCCGAATGAAGTAAACCGTAAACGTAATAGAACAAATCATCTTTAGTGATAGTCTCATTAGGATAAGCTACTTTAAAATGTTCTAACCCTTCATCCGTAATGGCATCACGCCTTTGTAAACCAGCTGTTTTGTTTTCCTCTATAGAGTTTGTAAACAAATGGGATTGTTTCTCACTTTTATTTTTTGAAACCGTAGTATCTTCGTAAATATAGCGTGGAAAACATTGACCTTTTTCTATTGAATCTAAATTAGGCAAAGCTTTAGTCATCAATACAGAAAAGTCTTTCTTTGCTCCTATACCTGTAATTTGTATCACCTTATTATCAACCGCTTGTCTTATCGGGAATATCCGCGGCATTTGATAAACTGCTTCATTAAAGACGCTATTGTAATAAAGCCATTGTTGTGTAAAAGGACGGTATAGGCTTTGAATAAGGCATTTATCTTCAAATTCGGAAAATTTACCTCTTAATAATTCTCTCTTAAGAGTACTGCTCCAACTAATCTTTCTTACATCGGAATTGACGAAATCATTCACGACCTTTGCACGTGCTGTACGATCAGCATGTGAATAGGTATTATTTAAACGTTTTACCTCATTATTATAGAAGGCAGTCATGTTATTCATATTTTTCTTTACAGATTCACGGCTTGAGTTATACGTCCAAGCATCACGATTGGTTGAAACACCAAGAGAATAAGTTTCAAAGAGCTTTTTATCATGCCCCTTTTTGACACCCATAGCTAAGAATGTTTTGAAACTGTCATCACGTTGATCAAGCCAATCACTGTACTTATCTGGTTTAATTATTTGCCAACCTTGTTTGCTCCGTGTAATACCATCAATGCTACCAAGAGACTCTATTATTATAAGCTTTTCTTTTCTCGAGAGATAATCTCCAATATCACGGAAATATATTTTGCCACGCTGTTGAGATTCTGGATTTTTAACCAAAATAGAGATAGCTATGGGAGCTCGAGATCCTTCACCAAAAATGCCACCACTTTCCTTTTTACGTTGTTCTCCAGAAGTCCGTGCATTCCCCCGTAAATGGAAAATATAAAGGCTGCTAAATTCTTCAACGAGGCATTTGCGTAAACCATCCATAGAATGTCCAGTAATAAAACCGGCATTTGTGACAAAGCCGATTACCCCAGCATTATCAATACGGTCACTAGCCCAGCGGATAGCGCGGATATAACTATCATATAACTTTTGCGTACTAGTTGCTTTCGATTTAGCTATATAAGTCTCACGAATACGATCATCTAATATGGGATAAGATATATTGGGATTATTATCGTTTTCATTCTTTTGTCCTACCGAGTAAGGGGGATTACCAAAGATAACTTTGATGTTCAGATTTTTCTGGTGTTCTAAATATTCACTGTTTTCTTT
>NZ_JBHIML010000074.1:0-1621 GCF_042194015.1 Bartonella sp. MU37NMGALS | reverse complement strand
CGACAAGAATTGGGACACGGGTTTTGCGTCGTCATTATGGATGTGATGTTGGAGCATTCCAAGACGCCAATGCTGATCCTGCGACGATGATGCAGCTTTATCAAGCAATTGTTGAAGCACTCGATGATCCAGAGTGTGGAGAGCCTGGGTTCTCGTTGCAGAGGATTGATCTGACAAAAGCAACGCGTGAAGGTACATTTCATTTTGTTTTAACGGGTGTTTTTTATCCCGATGGGCATTTGGGGGATTGGTCACACAAAGAGCCAATGAGCATCAATTTAGAGGTTGGTGATGACAGAGTTTGAACCTTTATCCATTCTACAATTTCCTTGGCCACAAATTCCCCCTCCACAACTCCCTCTCCCACAAATTATTGAAGAGCTTTCTGTTGAAGCCATTTTAGAGCAAAAGATCACGCGTTTGACTGAGCTTTTTGCAGCGCATCATATTCCTTATAATGTAGAAAAGACGGCTTATGATCCGGTTGTCATTCAATTGCAAGCGGCGGCTTATGAAGAGTTGCTTTTGCGCCAGCGAATTAATGAAGTGGCGCGAGATAATTTACTCACATTTGCCCGTGGAACAAGTTTAGATCATTTGGGGGATTTTCATGGGGTCACGCGCCTTTTGGATGAAGATGATGAGCGGTTTCGCCGCCGCATTCGTTTGAATAGACAAGGGCATTCCACAGGGGGCACAGCGCCACGTTACCAATATTTTGCCCTCTCAAGCGATATCCATGTCAAAGATGCTTTTGTTTATCGTGAGGGTAAAAGTCCGCTTATTCATGTTGCGCTTTTTAGTGACGCTCCTTCAGGGGTGGCTGATGAGGCTTTAATTGCCAAGGTACAAACAGCCCTTGATGCCCCCCATGTTAAAATGACCAATGACCACATCTTTGTGAAAAGCGCGGTACAGCGGATGATCAATGTTTCTGCTGATTTTTGGTTGTTACCGGATGAAGGCTCCTTTGTTTTGGAAAGAGCGGAGCAGAATTTAAGAGCAGAATGGGCGCGTGCGCAAAGGCTTGGGCGTGATTTGTCTTTAAGTTGGATACTAAGCCGCTTGATGGTTGAAGGCGTTCACCATGTAAACATAACGCAACCTTGTGAGGATATTTTGGTCGCACCTGATGAAGCGGTCGCACTAGGGGATATTGTTTTGTCTGAACGGGGGCGTGCTTATTGATGCTTTCCTCACTTTTGCCCCCGAATTCTAGCTTGTTTGAACGTTGTTTTGCAGAAGCAATGGCTCTTGACCCTCACGTTAAAACCGCACTCGAAGAAATACCCCGCGCGAAATTTATTACGCGTCCGCCTTCTTGGTTGCCCTTTTTAATAGACGAATATGGCTTACAAGAATTAAACCCTTATTTCTCTAACCTCTATGATTTGATTGATCAGGGTCTTGCATGGCAAAATATTCGCGGCTCCCTTGCGGCAATAGAGATGGGGCTTGAATGGCTAGGGATTTCGGCACGCTTTCAACCCGCCTGGACGGGGCGGGTATGGTGGAATTCCTTTCAACTTGATTTTGTTCAGTTGCCTGAACGCAAAAGCCTTGAAGTCATTGAAGCGATTACCGACCTTTCCAAAAGTTTGCGCTCTGATTTTCGCCGTGG
>NZ_JBHIML010000073.1:0-1622 GCF_042194015.1 Bartonella sp. MU37NMGALS | reverse complement strand
ATGTCACCACTTGCACCACGTATCGCCCACCCCGTTTTGGTACCTAGATCAAAACAAAGAATCGTGTTAATCACCACGCCACTCCATACAAAATGTGTTTTATAGGATTGTTTTTTTCTGAAAATGAAGGAAAGAAGGGTGTAAGAAATATGCAAGCGGTTTTAAATTGGATAGAACAGCATCCTGTATTATTTTCTGCGTTTTCTGTTTTATTTTCTGCACTTTCTTCGGTTGGTGCTTTATTATCCGCAATTTTTTCTTTTCGTTCTATTAAACAGACATTGAATTTAAGAAATGAAGATCGAATAGAAGCTGCAAAGTTCAGAAGAGAAGACCGAGAAAAATTTGAAACAGAATTAACTAATGCCATGGACATAGCTAATTCAACTAAACAACAAGCAATATCAATGGAAAAGCTTGCTAACGTTCTAGAAAAACAGACAGAAATTCTAGAGCAGAGAAAACTTAATGTTTTTGTACAGCGTATAGTGATGCATAATGATCCTGATAATAAATCACAATTATTAATTGATATATTATTAACCATTGCAAATCCTACAAAACACATAATTAAAATTAATTCCATCAGTATAGAGAATGATAGAAATTATAAATTTATTCACGCAGTCTATCGTGGATTTACTGATTCAACCGTTTTTCCCCTCGGAGATATATACCAAATCCAGCCCCAAAGCTCCAAATACCTCTGTTTTAAACAACCCCAAACAGAGCCTCTAATACATGGAGATATTGACCCATTTAGCCTCATAGCTTTTGGCTCATTAGAACTAATTCTTACCATTTCGCCTCTCAAGAAAAATCCATTAATTTATCTAATATTTACTATGGAACACACTGCTATAGATCCTGAAAATCCACCAGAAAAAGTGAATTTTTTCGCTCACTGTATTCGTTTAAAAAATGCTTTCAATCCACTATAGTTTTCCCAGGTACGAGATAGCTCTGTTGTTCCTCAGGACTTTTTTTAGCAAGATCTTCCCATGTCAGTGGCTTTAACCCCAATAAATGCCCCAATAACTCTTGAGACCTCGGCCAATAGTCTAGTTGTGCAAATGTAATGGTATTTCGTGGTATAAACCATTCTTCAAAAGCTCTAACAACTTTAATTGCTTGAATCTTTGTCTGCTCATCCCTCATTAATTGTTGCAATAATTCCTGCGATCTATCTTCTTGTTCATCTGTAATGGGATTTAGTTCTATAAACTCTCTTACAAGCGTACGAACAGCTTTAGAGACTTGAATATTTTCATAAATATTTTCATATGACATCACACATTCTTGCCCTTTAGTGCTTTTCTCTAAACATTCTTGCACGTTTGCTTGTAATTCTTGTAAATGTTGTATTTTCTCTTCATTTTCTGCTAGCTGTTCTTCCATCAATGCTTTTTGTGACGCTATTAACTCATTTTTTTCTGCTAGCTCTTTTCTAAGCCTTCGCACTCTTTTAGAAGAGTCATGAACAGCATAAAACGAAATCACATTCGCAATTAAGGAAATAACAATTGCTACTAAACTCATCTTTCTCTCCTCACTTACCCTTCTTCTTACTCTTCTTATTCTTATGAGCCGGCGCTTTTACTGCTTCATCACGCTGTTTAAGC
>NZ_JBHIML010000072.1:0-1625 GCF_042194015.1 Bartonella sp. MU37NMGALS | reverse complement strand
CAAGTCCGATTACAAAAGCTGCTTAACTTTAAAAACATGATTTTCTCTCCTCGTCTTTTAGGCGGGGAGGTGGTTAACAGCATAAAATATCTTTACATAATACATATTGTACGTATAATACGTATTATACATTAAAGATAGGATGTGCATATGAAAAAATATAGTTTTACAGATGTAAACCGCGGGGCAGGCGATATTTTAGACGAGGCTATGTCTACACCTGTAGCTTTAACAAAGCGAGGGCGTGAAAAAATCATTATGCTTCCTGTTGATTTATATCATGAATTAATAAAAGCGCGTTCTCGTATACAATCTTTTGTTTATGCAGATGCACCGCAAAATATATTAGACGATTTAGATCGTGGTTTAGATGATATTTTAAATGGCGACGAATATGTTTAAAGCAGGGGATGTTGTTCAATATTATTATTTATGGCACGAACAAGCGCAAAAAGGTGAACATTCGGGGCGCAAAGCGCGTCCTTCCTGTGTTATGGTTAAAACTGAAAGCCATTTCTTTTTGTTTCCTATCACTTCTCAAGAGCCTATTAATTTACAATATAGCTTAAAAGTACCTGAGATAGAATGTAAACGTGCGGGGTTGCAAAAGCAATCTTGGGTGCGTGTTGATGAATTTAATGTTGTTCCTTGCGAATCTTTGTTTGACTTTGAAGATTTAAAACCACAAGGGCGTTTTAGCCTCGCTTTCGTGCGTAAAATTGCACTTAAAATTAAAGAAGTTAAAGCAATAAAACCACTTGGAAAAGTCTCTAGAGATTGAGTCACAAAGTCAAACAGCGTGGAGTGTTGGAACTTTGCTAACATCTGTTTCACGTTCAGCATGCTTTAATAGCGAATAAGCGCTAACAGCGCTATATTCCGAGGACGATTTTCATTTGCGGTTGGTACGCTTCTAGATGCATCAAACTTTATGGTTGAGGATGAACCAGAAGAAGTATTGCTGCTATTAGAAAACCCACCATATTTAAAAGCGCCACTTGCAACTTTAGCCTTGGCATCAAAATTCAATTCGCCTGTAATGTTACGGATAGCGTCGCCTTGCTGTGATCCAATGGTTCTATTAGGGTCAATATTACGTTCATCATCAACTCCCCGTAGGAACTCCCCTCTTAAATCTGGCAAGCGAAAGGTAGTTTTGCCGTCGCCAGCACCATAAGTCGTGCCTATAACCGCAAAAAGTTGTGCATAGTCGCTCCGTGAAATGAGCGCACCATTTGCTTTTAACCATCCCTTTGGAACTGTTAGTGCAGGATAATAAATTACAGTTCCTACTGGCATGCTATTGTTTAGCGCGTCCAGCAAAGCATCAATTTCGCTCTTGGTATAAACAAGATCACCATCCACTTTCAGCGGTCCTTTAAGCATACTTTCATTTGCGCTTAAACGGGTAACCACTTTCCTTTTTAGGCGATCGAAGAAGTCAAATGATAAATTACCCAAGATCTCCAAGTCGTCACCCATGGTGACTTTGCTGGTAAATTTATTATAACTTCGCCATTCATTTGGGCTGGCTAGGCGACCATAGGCTGTGAGATCTTCATTGATCTTAGCTCTAAAATCATCAAGCCCCACAATATCTTCGGTTTTATGTTGGTGTGCGCCTA
>NZ_JBHIML010000071.1:0-1685 GCF_042194015.1 Bartonella sp. MU37NMGALS | reverse complement strand
GACACTAGCATTTTTATATCCAATACAAGTTTTTATGATTGTTTCTCGAAATTCTTCAGCAGAAAATCCATATTTTCCTGCCATTTCTTTTAAAAAAGTGGAATTTGTCATCTTGATTTCCTACATTGCGCGCAATTCACCCGTGGCGTGAATCACGCATCTGTTAAAAGGCTGGTTGGTTGTTAAATTTTTATGTCTTGAGGAATTCTCGTGTTTCCGCGAATATTAGCTAATCCACGAATTTCGGCATTTCTAAAAATCTTGACTGCGTCATAAATGCGAGCACTATCATAAACTTTTGCATCTCCAAAAATCTCAACATTTCCATAATTAACATCATCCTCATACGTGAAATTGGAGCATGATATAATGACATCACCATAAACTTTAGCATTGTTATAAATGAGAGCAGGACCACAAATTATTGCGTTCCCATATACACGAGCATTGTCGTAAACCTTGGCACTATTCTTTATTCGTGCATTCTCAAAAACTGTTGCGTCACCATAAATACGTGCGTCATTGTAAACTTCTGCATCACCGCAAACATGAGATTTGTCGCGAACAACAGCATCACCAAAAACATGTGCACTACCAGAAACCTCTGCATTACCGTAAACAACAGCACGACTGTAAACTTGTGCATCAGAATAAACTGAAGCATTTCCACTAATACAAGCGCCATCAAATATCTTAGCATTATGAAAAATGGTAGCGCTTTCATACACCTTGGCATCATCATACACCCAGCAATTACCTTTATGACCTAAGTTATATTCCTTTTCAATAAAACCACCAAGATCTCCTTTTTTGACATCATCAAAATCCCTTAAAGCACGAATGCGGTGGAGAGTTTTGCCATCAACTTCAATTGTTTCATCAGTAAGTTCGTATTTTTTTTCCATGGTTTATTTCCTTGATTTGCGTACAATTCACCCGTGGCGTGAATCACGCTTGTGTTAAAAGACTGGTTTTGGGGTGTTAGAGTTTTGTCTTTACAGGTTGTACAATCCAATCAATTGGAATGCGTTTTATATATGCACAATGATCAGAATATAGCGTCAACAAGAAAGATTCATCTGAATTGGGTGGTATCATTTCAAATCTAGTGCATGCAAACGGTCTGAATTCGTATGAAAATGCAAAGCATTGCGATCCTATGAGTTCCATTGGCACGATATTCTCTTCACTTAAGAAGGCATCTATTTTGTCTTTAGAGATTATGGTATCTACATAGGGCTCGCCCTTATCTCCAGAGATCGTTATACAAAGTTCACCTGGATTGTGGGTATTTCTCACAACTAACTGCGAACACAAAGTAGGTTTAATTTCATATCTATACATAATAATTATCTTCTCTCGCTTGTTGTGATAATACTGCCTCCACGAACCTCTGAATCTCCGTAAATGTGTGCGTTACCATACACTTCTGCATTGCAATGAACACTTGCATTTTCGTAAACATGTGCTTTTCCAAAAATACGACCACCATATATTTTTGCGTTATGATGAATTGTTGCATTTTCATAAATATTTGCAAAATAACAAACTTTTGAGTTATCAAATACCTTGGCATTGTTGTAAACTTTTGCACCGCTATAAACCATGGCATCATCATAAACCCAACAGTCTCCTTCATGACTTAAGTTGCTCTCACCTTCTATAAAGCCGCCTAGGTCACCTTT
>NZ_JBHIML010000070.1:0-1746 GCF_042194015.1 Bartonella sp. MU37NMGALS | reverse complement strand
GGATTTTTGGAAAATCAAGATTATGGTTTTACGTTTCTCAAAAATGAGAAACGTAAAAATGTTATAAGTAAAGAATACCATATCACTTTAGACATGGCGAAAGAGCTTTCAATGGTTGAACGCAATGAGAAAGGTAGACAGGCTCGACGCTACTTTATTGAATGTGAAAAGAAACTAAAAAGCCAATCTGTTGATAATGAATTATTTTCTTATGAGTGTTTAAAAAAACCTGCTGGTGTTGGAGAAATCTTAGGATTGGTGATGAGACGTTTGTTAGATGCAAATAACCTCGAAAAAGAGCTTGATCATTACAAATCAGTTACAAAAGAAGCTAAACGAGTTTTAGCGACTCCGATTGCAAAAGTAGCTTAGACTTAAAACATCTTCCCTCCCCATTCTCAAAATGGAGAGGTGGTTAAAGATCAAGTTTTGAATGGGAGCCCAGACGCACTAAAATCAATCGATCTTGACCAATCAAGCGATAAATCAACACTAAGTCAGGTCGAATATGGCAATCTCGATAATTGCTCCAATTCCCAGTCAATGCATGGTCATGATATCGAGGTTCTAAAGGTTGATCATTTGCTAATGCTGCAATGATTTTGCGCAAATCAGTATCTAAAAGATGCCGATACCGTCCTTTCATTTCACGCTTGAAATCACGTTTGAAGATGGTGGTACGTTCAATCGTCCGCATAGAGATCATCAAATAATTCATCTACGGAATGAAACTTTTTTAAGTTACCTTCCTCTAGTTCTGCAAAAGCCGCTATAGTTTCCGCATTAGGTTGAAACAAGAAGGACGGAATAGCTTTATCTTGTGCAATACGCGTCATCAACACTCTCACAACATCACTTACTGATAAACCTGAAGCTTGAATAACTTGATTAGCGATATTTTGAATTTCTTCTGGTACACGCGCTTGAACCATACGACTGGCAGCCATAATGACTTCTCCTCTTGTAACTGTATTTCAATGTAATACAATTGAAGTTTAATTTCAACTATAAAGCACATTTTTTAGAGTGGCGAGATCGTTTGGCTTAACAACCACTTGCTTTTTTTAAGACTTCACCCATACGTGTTCGCCAATCTTTTCCTTGTTTTTTAAAAGAGGCAATAACATTTGGGTCGAGACGGAGAGTAACCGCTTGTTTAGGAGATTCAACGGGTGGACGCCCGCGTTTACGGCGCTCTTCTGTTACATACTTAAAAAAGGAGGCTGGTAAAACGTCTTTAGCTGGCTTTAAGCGTGCAAGTTCTTCATCTGTTAGTGGTGGGGAATCCACAGCGTCCCAATCTTCTTTTGTATAGCCACATCCTGTTTCAAAGGTTTTTTTGATAGTCATTGAAAACCTCTCTTTCTTTTTTATTCGCTTGACGAAAACTGATAATGGATATCGCTTCATTGCCAAGCTTTGCAAAAACAATAACTGTTGTGTCATCAGCAAAATGTCCAATAGCCTTCATGCGGTTTGAATGGGTTGCATCAATAAAAGCATGTTCCCAGTCAAAGTAAATAACATCGGCAAAATCAAGCTTATGTTTATCAATGTTTAAAGCTCTTTTTGGTTCATCCCACACTATCTTCATATATTTTATGTACACGAAAAATAAAACCTTGTCAATAATTAAAGTGTACAATAATTCGTATATACCATTCAAAATGGAGCAACTATGAATAAGAAAACGCGTAAGGGTCTATCGGTTCGTGCGTTTGCGAAGAAGATGGGTGTTTCACATAA
>NZ_JBHIML010000007.1:0-97862 GCF_042194015.1 Bartonella sp. MU37NMGALS | reverse complement strand
ACCCTTTGAGAACCACTTTAAAACTCTTTGAAAAAAAATAAATTGGTACAAAACCTAGTGGCAAAATATACAAAACCTGCTGGCAAGCTACATACAAGCTACACCGCTGGCAAGCTACAACAACAAAAAAAGTAATGGTAGCGGAGGAGGGATTTGAACCCCCGACACAAGGATTATGATTCCTCTGCTCTAACCTACTGAGCTACTCCGCCAAAATAAGCAATCATAATTGTAAAAAATTACATCTTTTGCGGATATAAGGGGTAGAATAGTAAGATGTCAAGCATCGTTTTTAAGCTTTTCTCTTGTCATTCTATTTTATCCTCGATATGTAAAAGTGTAATTTTATATGATAAAGTAGGGTAAGGCATGAAAATGGTGCCACGTGTAGCGGTTTTAGGATGCGGTCATTGGGGTGAAAATCATATACGAACACTCCATTCTCTCGGGGCTTTGGCAGCAGTCTCTGATATTGATAATGATCGTGCTGCTAGTTTTGCAACGATGTATGGTGTAGAGCTTGTTACACCAGATGATCTTTTTACGCATCGAGATATTGATGCGCTGGTATTAGCATTGCCGCCACAATTGCATACGCAAAATGTGCTCCGTGCTGTTAAAAATGGTAAAGATGTTTTAGTGGAAAAACCAATAGCCTTGAATGTTTCTGATGCTAAACGCCAAGTTCAGGAGGCTGAGGCTTATGAGCGAGTTTTTATGGTAGGCCATATTTTACGTTTTCATCCGGCTTTTGAAAAAATGTGTGAATTGGTGAAAAACGGAGAAGTGGGAGATGTGCGATATATTTATTCTCATAGATTAGGCTTTGGAAAATTTCACACACACAGCGATGCTTTATGGGATCTTGCGCCTCATGATCTCTCAATGATTTTGGCGTTGACAGGATGTGAACCTTCCGAAATTCGCGGTGAGGGGGCTGCTGTCGTTGATCAGATTTCTGATTTTTCTCATATTCATATGACTTTTCCAAATGGTGTGCGTAGTCATCTTTTTACTTCACGCTTGAGTTCTTATCGTGAGAGACGTTTAACTGTTGTTGGAACAAAAGCTATGCTCGTTTTTGATGATATGGAACCGTGGAGCCGTAAATTGGCAATGCACCATTTTGCCGTTTGGAAAGAAAATCAAGAGTGGGCTTTTAGCATGGATGAGCTGAATTATATTGATGTTTGTGAAGATTTGCCGCTTACTTGCGAATTACGGCACTTTCTTCATTGTATTGAAACGCGTCAATCACCTCGTACAAATGGTGATGATGCTATTGCGGTTTTACGGATTTTAACAGCTGCTGGTGTCAATTATGATAGATAAAAGAGATAGGTAGCGCTTTTGCATTCTTGTGATGATCAATGGAGTTAATATGCAATTCATCGACCTTGGGGCGCAGCGTGCGCGTATTGAAGATAAAATTAATTCTGCAATTGCACATGTTGTCGCTAGTGGTAAGTATATTTTGGGGCCAGAAGTAACAGAATTTGAAGAGAAATTGGCAGAATATCTTGGTGTTAAACATGTGATTGCATGTGCTAATGGAACAGATGCTTTGAAGATGCCTCTTATGGCTAAAAATATTGGTCCAGGGGATGCTGTGTTTTGTCCTAGTTTTACATTTTCAGCAACGGCTGAAGTGGTTGCTTTGGTGGGGGCTAAGCCTGTTTTTGTTGATGTTTTACCTGATACATTCAATATTGATATTGAAAAACTTTCTCATGCTATCGAAATGGTAAAAAAAGAGGGACGTCTAAGGCCAAAGGCTATTATTGCCGTTGATTTATTTGGTCTTTCTGCTGACTATGTGCAAATTGCTCAAGTGGCAGCAAAGGAAAATCTTTTTGTAATTGAAGATGCTGCTCAATCTATGGGTGGAAGAAGCGGTAATACTATGTGCGGTGCTTTTGGTGATGTGGCTGCTACAAGTTTTTATCCTGCAAAACCATTAGGATGTTATGGCGATGGAGGCGCTATGATGACCAATGATGATCATTTTGCAGAACTTTTACGCTCTATTTTGTTTCATGGTAAAGGTGAAACGCAATATGACAATGTACGTATTGGTATGAATTCGCGCCTAGATAGCATTCAGGCTGCAATTTTACTAGAAAAGTTTGCGATCTTTGAAGATGAAATGGAAAAGCGTGTAGAAATTGCTCAACGCTATTCCAATGGCTTAAGAGATGTTGTTACAGTTCCAGAAATAGGAGAAAATATTCGTTCTGCTTATGCACAATATACGATTAAGGTAAAAGAACGTGATAAATTAAAAGATTTTTTACAAAAAAATTCTATCCCTACAATGATTTATTATAAAACTCCTTTACATCAACAGCCAGCTTATAAACACTTTCCTTATGTAAAAGATTCCCTTTCTGTTTCAGAATCTTTAGGAGAGTGTGTTTTAAGTTTACCAATGCATCCTTACTTGACACAAACGGATCAGGATATGATTATCCAAAAAATAAGAGATTTTTATCACTTTTGAGAGCGTATTTTTATCCTTAAAATTATGGTCAAAGCTCTATTGGTGACTCATCTTAGAAGGTACCTTTTGTTAGAGTGTGTGACCAATGTTTTTGGTATTATTTGCTTTCTAGGACCTATGAAATGTTGTCCTTTAGGGCGGTGATATGATTAGCAAGTGGAATCTGCTAGACAAGAAGATGCTTTTTAACAGAACGGTATGGGTTAAGAAACTTTGTCCTTTAGCTTAGCAAGAAAGTCACGTTTAATAAAAAGGATTTGGGTTATGAAAGTTATAATGAACCTTTGTTGATTTTACTCTTCATTCAAGGTGTTTTAAAAGATAACTTATTTAACGGGGTTTTGGGAGAGACAAGTGATTTTTTTGCGAATACGTGATGCTAGGTCATTTTTGCTTTTCGATTTTTGAATCAATGTATTGATGGGTGATGTGTTTCCCTCTTGTAGCGCTATTTGAGCTGCCAATGTTGCTGCAAGTTCTTTTGTTTCTTCACGGAGTTCTTCCAGCAATTGATGGTTAGCAGTCGTGTCAAGCTGATAAGTTTGGATTTTTTGTAAACGTTGCTGATAGTGTGCGATTTTTTCACGCATCATTTTTCTTTCCTTTGAAAGTTGTGGCGATATTTTGTTTGATTGCTATCGCTTCTTTAGTGAGAGTGTCTTGTGTGGGGAGGCATAGCCGATAAAATTGTTCTGTTATTTGGCTCAGTTGTACTTTTTGTTGGGCGTATTTTTTTTGCAAAAATTCGTACTTTTGTTGGTTGTTTGCTAATTCTACAGCATGTTGTGCACGAAGAAAATCGTGATTTGCTTCTATTTCCGCGAGTGATAATGGCATTTGCGCACAAACATCTTTATACGCAAAATGAACGGCTTTACGCCAAATAAAAGGAGACAAAAGCACCAGTACCCAAGAAGTGAAAGCAACTCCAAGAATAAAAAAAAGAAACGATTGAATAAGCATAATACCCCTATTTCAAATAAGAATACGTTTAAAACGGATTCCATGTCGGTCTAGGTGTTAATTTTAAATATCCTATATTGATACCAAGGCGTGCGCCGATCCCTGTACGTATTGGGATTAACAAGGTATTATGGTATTTGAGGACATGAAAACCAACACCTGCAATTAAATAGGCCGAACCTGAAATACCACCATAGCGTTTCCATAAATTATTTATGCTATTAAGGTTGTAAACTAAGATCATTAAACGGGAGCCTTGGCCGCCAAAATCCCATCCTACTGAGGGACCTTGCCAAAAAACTTTATGTTGACCATAGCTTTTGGTAAAAACTCTTCCTTCACCATAGGTTAATCCAGCAAAAAAGGCACCAGAAGCTTCTTCTCCTAAAATATAGGCATTGGGATAACCGTATTGTGAAAAAATATTTTGAATTGCAACAGCCAGACCACTGGCTGTTTTTCCAAAAAAAAGATGCCCAGAATCAATAATTTCTTGGAGTGAATAATGAGGTTCGTTTTGCTCTATTGGTTGTAGTTGAGCATGTGCAGTGTTTATGGTGATGAATAAAAGGAAGATTAAAGATATAATATTTTTGTACCAGTATTTGAGCAGAGAGAGAGCCATGAAGTTTTCTCCTTTTATTAGTGATAAACAAAAAGATAATATTAGAATTTTCATTCTATTCAAATAAAAAATAAGATATAAGGTTATTTAAATTCTTGAATTTATTTCTGAAATTTTTTTAGCACGATTGTTAATGTTTTCTGTTATGCATCAGATATTAAGAGTTTTTCTTTAAAATAAAGTTTGTTTTTTTGAATCTAGGAGTTTTCAATCATTATGACGTTAGATATTTCTTTGAATCCTACGGATCTTGCTGCTTTGCTTTGTAGTCGTATTTGCCATGATTTGATCTCACCTGTGGGGGCTATTCAAAATGCAATGGAGCTTTATGATGAAGGAGGAGCTGAAGAAGATGCTTTACAATTGGTGCGTTTATCCGTTGCGAGTGCTGCTGCACGTCTACAATTTGCGCGATTGGCTTTTGGTTTTGCTGGTGCAAGTGGAGGACAAATAGATACACGGGCTGCAGAGCAGGTTGCTCAACAATATATGAAAGAAGAAAAAGCAACTTTAAAATGGCAAGCTTCTTCTTTATTGTTACCAAAAGATGAAGTTAAACTTTTGCTTAATTTATTATTGATTGCAAACGCAACAGTTTCTCGTGGTGGTGAAATTGTTGTTATGATTTTGCAAGAAGAAAATAAACGTTCTTTTCGATTTGAGGTTTTCGGTAAAACTCTCCGTATACCCCCTCATTTTCTTGCGTTATTTCGTGGAGAAGTTCAAGAAGAGTTTATTGATGCACATGTCATCCAATTTTATTACACAATGTTACTTTCTCAGATGACAGAGATGAAAATAAATATTGATGAAAATAATCATTGTATTGTTTTAGAAAGTGTAAAAAAGCTTTGAATAAGAGAGAAGCGCTTAAGCCGTGTTGGGAAAAGTGGCTTCGATTGAACATATGAGCAATAGAGTTATATGTGTAAATGCTGTATAGTCACTTATTAAGCTTTAAGCGCTTTCTATATGAGAATTTTTGGTGTGCGAGTTTTCTACTTTTAACAGAGAACAGATTTTGGGAAAAAATCTCGGCCCGCCACACTCCGAGATTTTACAAAGTGCATGTTCACTGCTTAAGCGGTTTTTCGTACGTTCTCTTCAACTGGATCACGTAATACATAACCGCGTCCCCAAACTGTATCAATGTAATTTACACTAGAAGAGACTGCTTCCAATTTTTTCCGCAATTTACAGATAAAAACATCGATAATCTTTAGTTCTGGTTCATCCATTCCACCATAGAGATGATTGAGAAACATTTCCTTAGTAAGGGTGGTACCTTTACGTAAAGAGAGAAGCTCTAGCATTTGATACTCTTTTCCGGTTAAATGAACGGGGCGCCCTGCAACTTCGACGGTTTTTGCATCAAGGTTGACAGTGAGATCACCGGTAACAATAACCGATTGTGCATGTCCTTTAGAACGACGAACAACTGCATGGATACGTGCAATGAGCTCATCCTTATGAAAAGGCTTTGTCATATAGTCGTCAGCTCCAAAGCCAAAACCACGGACCTTGTCTTCAATGGCATTCATACCAGAAAGGATCAGGACAGGAGTTTTTATTTTTGCCAACCTTAGAGTCCGCAAGACATCATACCCTGACATATCGGGCAAATTCAGATCAAGCAAAATGATATCATAATCATAGAGTTTTCCTAAATCGATACCTTCTTCACCCAGATCAGTGATATAAACATTAAAGTTAGCTGACTTTAACATTAACTCAATGCTTTGAGTAACTGCTCTATCATCTTCAATTAATAATACGCGCATTTTAGATCCCTCACTTCGCTCCTTCACAAATCATAAGGAGCATTTCTATTTTATAATCAGTTAGCAAAACCACTATTATAAAAACAATTCATGAAATCAAACACTTATAACAAAGTGTTTATGAATATTTCAGTAGTACGCGTAACAATCACTACTAAATTCCCCACTATCCATGATAGTGGTTAACAAAATATTTTTATTTTTGAAAGAGGCTGCAAAATTATTTTAGAAAAATCGCATATTTTTTTAACATAATAAAAAAAGAAGGGCTTTTTTTATAAACTTTAACTTAAAAAAATTTGTAAAAGAGTATTATAAATTACTTTTTTACAATTTCAGTGTTTGTTTACTGAGCTTTAAATCTCTTCATTTTATAATGGGGGGGAAAAGTAAAGAAATAGTTATTGCTCTTTAAAGCAGATTGTATGTTCAGATGCTTTAATGAAAGGCGAAAATTGTTATAATTTCAAGTCAATAGACTGTTTTTGTCGGATAGACATATAACTAAAAGATATTTATTGGGTGTGAATGCGAGTTTTGAGTTGGCGCAATCAAGGAGTAGTGAGTATGAAGCCACGAGAAAATATGGTGCGATTGAGGATGTTTCAAGTGCGTGGAAAACGCCGTGAAATTGCACAGCTTGAGATGATGATCGCAGAGTTTGAACGAATGGTGTTAGAGCTGGAAGCACAAATTACTCATGAAGAACGTAAATCTGGAAACAATGATGTTCACCATTTTGCTTATTCTGCTTTTGCGCGTGCAGCGCGGCAAAGACGTGATAATCTGATCAATTCAATTCGTGATTTACAGCTTCAAAAAACAAACGCTGAAATTGCTCTCCATGAAGCTAATACAGAGCTGCAACGTGCACAGCTTTTGGAAGCACGGGAAAAGAAGATTGCTGCGGGTGGTGAGGATATTTTGATTCAATCTAATTCAATGGTTGGATGATAAAAGCAATTATTGAAAAATCTATTCTTTCAGATTTATCTTTTGGGTATAGTATAAAACAGCCAAATTTTTATCAAATTTGGCTGTTTTACAAGTTTCTTTATGTTATCGAATCGTCATCAAGGGCAACTTAATGCCTGTAGTTTTGAATCTTGGTCGTTCGTAATCCCGCTAAACCGTGTTCATCGATCAAACTTTGCCATGAAAGAAATTCTTCTACAGTCAAAGTATAACGTTGGCACGCTTCGTCAAGACTTAACAATCCACCTCTGACAGCCGCAACAACTTCAGCTTTGCGACGAATCACCCAGCGTCGTGTTGTTTGCGGCGGTAGGTCGGCAATTGTAAGCGGACTTCCATCTGGCCCAATAACATATTTCATTTGTGTTTTTATCAAATTGGTCATTCGTATCCTCTACCTTTAGTCAAGGACTTGATTCGTTTATAGAGCATGAAATTTAAAAAAGAGCTAAACGCGCTGAAAGAAAAAATTAATAAAGTGATTGAGCACGTAAAAAGAAACTTAAGTGAAGTGTGTAGAAGAGCTTCTTGCAATATTTTACCAGATTTTAAAAAGAGCAAAAAGGTTTTCTCCCAAACGATTGCCATTATGCCTTATTTCTATCATTCTTTTTTGTTTTCAGCAGCTTTCAAGAAAGTAATGCCTATGGTTGTGGAAAAGATAAAAAAACAATATAAAGACAATTAATCGTGTAAAAGTGCTGAAGAGCATGCATCAGAATGTTAATATATGAGTAGCCATTAAAAAGAGCATTAAGTAGAGAATGAATACATGTTTTTAAACAGTCTTGATTTACCAGGACAACCTGAGGATTCTCGCATTGTTGTTGCAATGTCGGGAGGGGTTGATTCATCGGTTGTTGCAGGTCTTTTGAAAAAGGAAGGGTATAATGTTATTGGCATTACGTTGCAGCTTTATGATCATGGGGCAGCGACGCATCGGGTGGGGGCGTGTTGTGCAGGACAAGATATTGAGGATGCACGCCGCGTTGCAGAAACATTAGGAATACCGCATTATGTTCTTGATTATGAAAAGCGTTTTCGCGAAGCTGTTATTGATCCTTTTGCAGAAAGCTATGCTCATGGAGAGACACCAGTACCATGTATTGCATGTAATCAAACGGTTAAGTTTGCTGATTTATTGGCAACGGCACGCGAATTGGGGGCAGATGCTTTGGCTACGGGACATTATATTCGTTCGCGTTCCCACGGAGCGCATCGAGCACTCTTTCGTCCTCTCGATAATGATCGTGATCAGAGTTATTTTCTCTTTGCGACGACACAAGAACAGATTGATTATTTGCGTTTTCCACTTGGTGTCTTTCCAAAAGCCCGCGTTCGTGAAATGGCAGCAGAAATGGGCTTTGTGGTTGCCAATAAGCATGATAGTCAGGATATTTGTTTTGTTCCACAAGGAAAATATTCAGATGTTATCGCAAAATTGCGTCCAGAAGCAGCTAATCCTGGCGTTATTGTCCATATTGATGGAAAGATCTTAGGTAAACATTCGGGAATTGTTAATTATACCGTTGGTCAACGTCGTGGTATTGGGGTGTCAACGGGTGAAGCGCTTTATGTGGTTTATCTCGATGTGGAAAATGCGCGTGTTATTGTTGGACCGCGTGAAATGTTAGAAACGCATAAGCTTTTTTTACGTGATGTGAATTGGCTTGGTGATGAGTCGTTAGATAATTTCCCTTCTCAAGGTATTGAGGTAGCTGTAAAGGTGCGTTCAACGCGTCCTCCTCACCTTGCACGCTTGCATTATAAAGAAGGTGTTTTTTCCGTTGATTTATTGGAATGTGAAAATGGTGTGGCACCAGGGCAAGCTTGTGTTCTTTATGATGGAAATGGTCATGATGCGCGTATTCTTGGGGGAGGATTTGTAACACATTCAGAACGTGCGGCCGATACTGAAATGATGTTGAAGCGCGTTTTATGTAATCTCGAAACAAAAGATTCTGTTTCTTCTGAACTAAAAACAACAGCTTCATAAAAGATAGTAAATTGATTTATAATGATATTTTGTACTCTTAAACTTGAATGAGAGACTTCCGGAAGATTTTCTCATTGGAAGTTTGTTTTATGATTGAATCCATCAACATTATGTCTTCTGCACGTCATAAGTGGGGTTAGGGTGTAGAAAGCATTGATAAGAAAAATGTAAAAATGTTTTTAATCAATGCTTTAAAATGCTAGGGAACGGCAATATTATTGGAGACTGGTAGATAACATACAACATCGGCTATGTTTTACAACTTAAAGTGTTATCATCTTTAGTGGTCAAAGTTGGTAAAATGGGCAAGTGCAATACCTGAGGCTGTGGCAACATTAAGGCTGTCAAAACCGTCAGTCATGGGAATACGTAAGGTTTTTGATTGTTGTAGTATATGGGGTGGTAAGCCATCGCCTTCTGTTCCAAAAATAAGTGCCATTCTTTTAATTTTGTTGGCTTGCTTGAGAGTGTGTGAAGCAGAAGGGGAGAGTGCATAAAAATGAAAGTTTTCATCGTTTAGAGCAGCTATAATGTCATTTATATCAGCGTTTTGCGTATAGGGTACTTTTAAAGCAGCGCCGGCAGAAACTCTTATTGATTTACGATAAAGTGGATCGCATGAGGTTTTGTCGACAATAATACCATTACTGGCAAAGGCTGCTGCATTACGAAAAATTGATCCCATATTATCGTGATTCGAGATACCACATAAAACAAGAATCAAAGCTTTTTCTGGAAGATGTTGTAGAAAACTTTGTAAAGATGGCAGTATTTTGCGTTTACCAATACCCAAGACACCACGATGAACATGGAAGCCGGTGATATTATCCATGACTTTTTGTGGAACGCAATAAATGGGACATAGAGGCTGTGTTTTTTCTAAAAGCGGTAGAAGTCCAGAGAGACGGTTTTCTACGATGAGCAGTGAGATGGCAGAAAACTCTTTCGAGTGCAGTAATGCGGACAATGTTACTTTGCCTTCAGCAATAAATTGATGTTGCCGTCCAACAAGATCTTTTTCACGGATATTATGATAGGCTTTTAGGCGTGGATCATCGGTTTCATTGATTGTTATGATATTCAAATGCATGAGAGATTTTTAGTGCTTTTTTCTTATGATTTCCAGATGTTAGAATTTATTTTATTTTAACAAAGAGAGAAAAAAACATTATTTTAAAACTTATGGTAGAATTTGTGTTGACAATATGCAACCATAGGTATAGTATAAAAATACTGATACGGAATCATATATTTTTTCTCGTATCGGGTGCAGTGTCTTGGGTCCCCGCTATTTCCCAAGTTCTGTATGCCCTTAATTTCTAAGGGAAAAGAATCTGGGTCCCCAATGCCCAGATTCTTTTTTTTGGGGTAATCATTGTTCTTCTTTTTTATATCTCAATTTTTTAGTAAATCATATTTTAAAATGCGGTTGACCTCTGAGGTTACAGTAGAGTGCTAAGATATTTTTTCTAAGTTGCAAAGATGGCTTATGATGCACATTATAAGACTGAAAAATAATGCATGATCATGGTATATTTGAGTAAAAACAAGTTTTTTGTTTATGAGATGTGAGATGGCTTTAAGTTATTCAGAAAACGATTAGTAATGAAGGTGATGTGTTTGATTGCTTTTGGGAAAGCTCTTTGTTTATTCTGTTCCTCTCTTCTTCCTTTATTGATTCTGTTCGTGTAACTGAGCAGTTTTTACGATAATAATGTGAGCTTGAAGCGTTTATTGTATGCTGAAGCTTCTGTAATATTGAGGAAATATTGTCGATATGCCAAAAGTATAATTATATGGTTGAAAATATTAATCCCTTATTTCGTGAAGAAAAGGATGAGGTTCATGGATGTAAAAATCAATATACAAAGCTTAACTTTATACTCTATTTTTATTGCGTGTATTGTTTTTGCTTTGAAATATTGGGCATATCACATCACAGATTCGGTTGCACTTTATTCTGATGCATTGGAATCAATAGTTAATATTCTTGCGTCATTTGCAGCATGGTGGGCTGTTAAAGTGAGTATGAAGCCAGCGGATCAGGATCATCCCTTTGGGCATCATAAAGCAGAATATTTTTCCGCCATTCTTGAAGGGATACTCATTATTATTGCGGCAATTGTTATTTTAAGAGAAGCATGGATAGCTCTTTCTACCGTTCAATTATTGCAGAAGCCTGGAGTATGGCTTGTTATTCATCTTATTGCAACTGTCATAAATTGTATGTGGGGAATGGTTCTTATTTGGCAGGGAAAACACCATCGCTCACCGGCTCTTAAAGCGGATGGAGTGCATTTTATAACGGATGTTTTTACTTCGCTTGCAATTTTAATTGGTCTGATTGCTGGTTTTATCGGGGGATGGGGAATTTTAGATCCAATTTTAGCGATAATCGTTGCCGTTAATATTCTCTTACAGGGCTGGAAGGTGATTAGAAATGCTGTTCAGGGATTAATGGACGTTGGCGTTGAATTGAATGAAAGCATGCGGATTCGGGAGCTGATTTCTGCAAATGCATCGGGTGCGCTTGAGGTCCATGATTTACGGACGCGTGTTGCTGGGAGGGTTACTTTTATAGAGTTTCATTTGGTTGTGCCTGCTATAATGCAGGTAGGAGAAGCACATAAAATTTGTGATAAAATCGAAGGTGTTCTTCAACAAGAATTTGATAATGTACGTATTTCTATTCATGTCGAGCCTGAAGATGAGGCAAAATTGCCTCCCGGTACAACGGTGATCCCTTTTATATAAAAAGATTTTTTCAAATTGTCTGCTATGTTATGGGGACTATTTTTTATGATGGGGCGATTCATACCTCTCGAAAATACAGTGAATCTCTTTCGTTGATTTAATTTTTGCATTAATCAATTATAAAAGGTTAAACAGAGTATTTAAGGCAAGATTTATTCTATTTCGTTAAAACACTGTTATTTAAGGTTGGGTATATAAAATTTGATCTATTAAGTGTTTTTAGAGTGTGGAGTAAATATTCAAAATAGGGCTTGCTGGTGTATCCTTGTGTAAGTGAATCTCATGAAATGGTTAGCCGCTTAAATTCACTTAAGAGAACGGATTGTTTACAGACTGTCAGGAGTAGATGTTTCGTTTCTTAGGGCGAGGAGGAATGAAGCTTTCGTCATAAGTTTAATGATAAATTTTATATAAAAGTTATGAGTAGAATTTTAAAGTTTGTGATCATAGATTAATCATCATTATTGTTGCTAATAAATGTGTTGTTTTACCGATAAAATGTGTTCTGTTTTAAATGTTCTTTATTGCATGAAGGATAGGGGACACATTAAAGAATGATGCTAAAGATAGATACTGGTTTTTAATTGATGCCTTCATATTTTCATTTCAATCTAGCATCAAAAATTTTACAATGACGCGTACAGTACTGGTGCATTCTAATCATAAATATGCTGCTACATCAGGGTTATTTTAATGTATAGACAACAAGAAAACGCAAAGACTTTATGAGGAAAATAATGCTATAAGGTCAAAAATTTATACGCAATAAATTAGAGAGATAGATCGAATTTTTATAAAATACTTTATGAGATAAAAAAAACATATCTGGCGTTACTTTTACTTATTTTTACAAACGTTTATCTATGTCTTTTGCGCTATATTCGTAAAGATCAGATTAGTGATAATCTATAGATAATTCTTGGTTGAGAATATAAAAGGAAAGCGTGATACTAAAATAGAGTTTTGCCTGTCTTTATTGTTCAACCAGTAAAAGTGATCACAAATCCGTGATTTTTTACATACCTGTAAACAAAGTTAGATCAAAACGACTTTTTCTCTAAAAACTGTAAAAATATATTGTATCCGTATAGCTTGAACGAAGTTAGATGTTTACCTGAATAACTACAGTATATATTTTAAGAATAGAGAAGATATTTCATATCACTATGATGTTATTAAAGAGCTCTTAAAACAATGATTCCTGGTGTTTTTGCAACATAATCCATAAAAGGAGAATCAACGACTTTTTCGTTTTCTTTTCGTGAAGAAGCATTTCTTAACATTGGCCCTTTATCTGTCATGATAAAGAAGCCCACATGTGTTACATCCAATCCAGCAAGTTTCGTATAAATACCAATAAAATCACCAGACTGTAAACGACCTACAACCTCCTCATTAATAAAGTTACTTGGGATATACGTTATCGTGCGTTTCACAACTGGCAACCCAGGTAGATAGTTTTCACCATCAGCTTTTTTGTTGAGATATTTTTCTATTTTTACCGCATGGGGACTTATTTCAGCGGTAATATCAGTGGCGAGTTTATATTCTCTATAAGCCCAGTCTGTAAAAAAATGTTTGCGATTTAAAAAATGAATATTACCGTTAATATAACGCGTTTTTATGACGTTATTTATGAATTCTGTTTGGGATGTTGATTTGCGTAATGCTTCAACATAATCCAGATAAGTGAAGCAATCTAAGCCTCTAAAATCAATAATCAGTTTTTCTGGTGTCTTTTCTGAGCCATGTAACATATTTGCTTGGTAAGGTGTCCCTAAAAAAGCTTCAGAAAGAAAGTCAATTAGTGTCCCTTTTTCCTGATAATTTGTTTCTGAACGTTTTTTGAGAAGAGCATTTAGTTTATTTAGAGTATAAGGATCTAGTTTTATGTTGTTTGTTTGTTGTGTTTTTATTTTATTTCCTAAAATACTCTCTTGTGAATCAGAATCCTGAACATCATATCCTGTTACCAATATTAAAATGAGAACTAATAGAGATATTTTTCGCATTCTATACACCATTTTTGCATTAACAATTCATGACTAACTATTTCTAAAAGTGCTATTTTTTAAATGCGTATCACGATCATTATTAGATTTAACAGTAGCATATAATCATTAAGAGCATCAATGAATATAAAGATATAATCATGGTTTTTAAGGTTACACAAATTTCAAGCGATATGAATAGTTTCTAAGATTATAGAATTAAAGAATATTTCTCTATAATATACTTATTTTTTAAATAAAATGATTGTCAGATAAATACTTTTAAAAATATGATGAGCTTTTGCATTGTTAAGCTATTTGGGTGATGCTGCTTTAATCTTATAGCACATTCTGAGGGTAAGAAAATTCTTTAAGAGCTTATCTTTTAAAAGGTTTCAATTGCTATAGGATATCTAACGTATCAAATGGAATTGAGATTCCTGAAAACGGTGGTATGAGAAGGGGAAATGATGTCTGATAAAATTCATCATAATGTCTCTAAAACTATTGGAAATGCTCTGTGTTTCATGAAATTTTGTTTATGAGTTGGTCGCACAAATATTTTATTCGTATAATGCAAAAAAATATTTTTATGCTTTGACAATGATATACTAATTAAAACGTAATTTTATATTTTTATCTTGACTCTTACTTAAATTTTTACTTTGCTATTATTTTATATATGACAAGTATATGGTATAGAATACTTTTAAAAGGAAAAGGGAGTAAAAAGATAGCGGGGGAGTAATTGTATGCGTAAAATAGTGTGTATGTTATGCAAGACCAAATGCTCAATCCGAATTTTGTTCAGCGTGGGCTCGTTTTAGTGTTCATCACTTTATTGTTAGATATTCTTGGCATTGCGATTATTTGTCCTGTTTTGCCTGAATATTTTTCTCAATTAACTGGAAAAGATGTCAGTACATCTTTTGTAGAAAGAGGAAAATTACTTGCAGCTTATTCAGTGATGCAGTTTTTGTTTGCTCCTGTTATTGGCAATCTCTCTGATCGTTATGGTCGTCGTCCTATTTTGCTGCTCTCTATTATCTGCTTTGCTCTTGATAATCTCATATGTGCCATAGCATGGAGTTATTCTATGTTATTTATCGGGCGTCTTTTGTCAGGGATGAGTGGTGCTAGTTTTGCAACTTGTACAGCTTATCTTGCGGATATATCCGATGATAAAACCCGTACACGCAATTTTGGTCTGTTAGGCGTTGCATCCGCATTGGGGTTTATTTTAGGATCGTTTATTGGTGGTTTTTTAGGTCAGTTTGGTCCGCGTATACCGTTTTATTTTGCTGCTGGTTTTTCACTCATTAATTTTATTTTTGCTTGGCTTATGCTTCCAGAAACTCTTTCTCTGTGGAATAGGCGCTTTTTTGATATTAAGCGGGCAAATCCCTTAGGTGCTTTTTGGCACCTGAAACAATATCCGATGGTTCTTTGGGTGTTATTGGTCTTTTTTCTTTATTGGTTTGCGGAATCTGTATGGTTAAGTATTTGGGCTTTCATTGCAAAAGAACGCTATGATTGGAGTTCTTTTTCTATTGGGCTCTCCTATAGTGTTTTTGGGATAGGCCAATTTATTGTAGTCGCTCTCATTTTGCCTTATTTTTCTAAACGATGGAGTGATTGGCATATTGTTATAGTGGGGCTTTTGTTTGCCTCCGTTGCTATGCTAGGCTATACATTCGCAACGCAGGGGTGGATGGTTTATATGGTTTGTGCGTGTACAATGCTTGAATATCTTGTTCATGCACCTATACGTGCTATTGCTTCAGCGCAGGTGCCAACAAATGTACAAGGAGAACTGCAAGGAGCGATGACATCTGTTATTTCGTTAAGTTTAATATTTGGTTCTGTTTTTTATGTGTTTCTTTTTGAATGTTTTACAGATAAAAATGCACAGTTTTATTTTTCTGGTGCCCCTTTTGTTGGAGGCTTTTTTCTTCTTGTCGTTGCAACAGTTATTTTTGCCTTGCGGGTACGTTAATTTTTTGAGAGGGGCTGGTACGTACTATTTTGCTAGAGAATGCACAAGATAAACAAAATGTATCATTTTATAGGCAGAAAGTTTTTTGTGATATTTGTTTCACAAAGTGTTGTATAGAATATCGATACATTCTTCTCATTTAGTGCAAATAATTTTTTTATTCTTTAATAGGAATTACGCTTCTCATGCAAAATAGAATGCTTAGAATTGTATTGTGAATCCAATACTTATTTGAAGGTTAGGCACTTTACTCTTTTTAAAAATGGTTTTTATCGACACACTTATCTTGCTTAGGGGGAAGCCAATGATTTTGATGAATACAATTCTAAGAGGAGAGGTCATGAGAAAAATTCAAGTTATTCAGTGCTCTCATCTTAGTTGCAAAATGATAAATAATAACACTTATTCAATAAGTTGTAGGTATACAAATAATATATTTGTGTATGGGAAGATGATATAATTTAAAGGAGAGAAGCTAGAAAGTGAGATATTTTATTTTAAGATATTTTTTTATAATTCATAATGAGATCACAGAAATGCTGAAAGAGGTAGTGGCTATCTTGTGGTCCAGGAGAAGCTTCGGGGTGATATTGAACAGAAAAAACTGGTTTTCCAATGATTCGAATACCACAGTTTGAACCATCAAAGAGAGAAATATGTGTTTCTTGTACATGTTGTGGTAAAGAGGCAGAATCTACGGCGAAACCGTGATTCATCGATACAATCTCAACTTTTCCAGTGTTGAGGTCTTTAACTGGGTGGTTGGCACCATGATGTCCTTGGTGCATTTTCACGGTTTTTGCACCAACCGTAAGAGCGAGAAGTTGGTGACCAAGACATATTCCAAAAATTGGTAAATTATGATCAATTAATGTTTTGATCGTTGGAACGGCATATTGAGCCGTAGCTGCGGGGTCCCCTGGTCCATTAGAAAGAAAAACGCCATCAGGGTTCATTGCTAGAATTTCTTTTGCAGTTGTGTGGGCAGGCACAACAGTAATGCGTGCTTTTTGTGTTGCCATAAGGCGAAGAATATTGCGTTTAATACCATAGTCAATTGCAATGATATGAAGATTATGCACATTATTTGTACTGTATCCTTTGTTCCAGCTCCATGGTTTTTCATCCCATTGCATTGATGATTGAGATGTCACATCTTTCGTAAGGTCAAGATTGACGAGACCGTGCCATTTTTGCGCACGTTTCTTTAAAGAAGGAATATCAAAATTTCCATTAGAATCATGTGCAATGACAGCATTTTGCGCACCTTTTTCACGAATAAGAATTGTGAGCGCACGTGTATCAATACCACAAAGTGCAATAATTTTATGCGTTTTAAGCCATTGATGAAGATTTTCATTGGCACGATAATTTGAGGGATGTGTAATGTCTGCCTTGAAAATAGCGCCAACAGCACCATGACAATCGAGAGGAGAGAGAGCTTCAATATCTTCACTATTTGCCCCTACATTTCCTATATGAGGAAAAGTAAAATTAACGATTTGTTGTGTGTATGACGGGTCTGTGAGGATTTCTTCATAGCCTGTGATGGCGGTGTTAAAACACACTTCAGCTTCAGCAATACCTGTAGCACCTGCTCCTTTGCCTTCAATAACGGTTCCATCAGCTAAGACTAAGAGGGCTGTAGGTTTTTTGATACTCCAAGGGTGGCTGGGTGAAGTCGTTTGTATCATAGTATGTATCCACAATTTATTCTCTGAAAGGTATAATGATCAACTTTACACAAAAATCATACCTTTAACAGATGCTGTGTATATTATTCTGGTAATGTTTCGCTTGAAATAGGCAGTATAAGTACATTCCATGAAGAGGTAAAGTCTTGTTTTAGCTTTTCGAAGATCGAGTCCTTAATTATTTTTTTATCCTCCATTGCAAGATGGATAAAGATTGGTTAAAAGGCGCTTTCTTCTTGAACAAAATTGGATAAATTTATGTTGCGTAACCAGATTGATGGGGCTCTTAGGGCTGCTTTGAAAGCGCAAGATAGTGCGCGTCTTGCTACACTCCGTTTAATGAATGCTGCAGTTAGGGATCGTGATATTCTTTATTATGATCAAGGGAAGTTAGAAGTGGATGATCAGCAGATACAGTCTGTTTTCACTAAAATGCTTCAACAGCGTGAAGAATTGATGCGAGTCCATAAAGAGTCTGGTTGCTTGGAATTGGCAGAGAGAGGACAAGCAGAAATAGAAGTTATTCGTGAGTTTCTTCCCTATCAACTTAAGGAGATGGAAGTAGAACAGGTCCTTTGTGAAGCTTTGGTACAAACAAAAGCTGAAAAATTACGCGATATCGGTAAGGTGATGGCATGGCTTAAGGAACGGTATGCAGGGCAAATGAATTTTTCTAAAGTGTGCAATAGTCTTCGTAAAAAATTGCAATAGATCTTATTAATTCAAGGGGATTGGAAAATATTTTTTATTGTGCTTCGCCTTTGTAAGTCAGTAGGATGTTGATAAATGTCATTTATCTTTTACATACATACTATTATCAAAAAAATATTTTTTTGAAATAAACGAATCTTTTTTGGAGCTCATAGAGCAATAAAAACATCTTTTATGTATTATATTTTACTGTTCTTCAAAGCTGTTAGATCATTAACAAAACAAAAAAATTATAGAGTTTCTACTTTTAAAAAAAAGATCTATTGTCTGCACTATTAAAAATTTTAAAATAGGATGATTAAGCTAATTGATACAGATTTCCAATTTTGGGGAGTGTGTTGTTGTCTTTTTTGCTGTTTCAAAGCATTTTTTTGATAAAGAGTTGCCGTATTTTTTAGAGTGCTGATTATTCGGCAAGAAATTTAAATGTAGATGATGTATATCTTCTTAATTCAAGCGCTGGTTTTAATGATAAGAAAATTAGAACGTTAAACGTTTTTTCTATAGAAGACATTTTTAAGCTGAGTTGATGAAATGAAAAGATATTTTGAAAATAACTCTTTGTTTGTAATGTGTTTTGAGATGATTTTGAAATTCTTTTCTCTGATTAAATCCCTTATAAGCTATATAAAATCTATAAATTATGCAGAATAAAATGAGTAACCTTTATTGGTGGGGATACAGCGGTGAATCTGTTAAAAATAGTTCAGTTAGCAACAATGGCTTACCCGTTAACCGCAAACGGGAACGGCGTGCCCATAGCACATCTTGTTGACCAATATGAATGTAATCGCGGGTTAATTGGTCATGGTTAAATAAATAATGTCCTAGAGGTACAGTTCCCAAATGCATCAAGGCTTGATTGTGTAGGAGGGTTTCTTGTGGAATTACAGTGCGTCCAAGGAGCCAAGGTTTATTATCTCCCATCAATATGATTTCACGTAGCCAATAACGCGCACTTTCGGGGAGATGCTCTGCTTCGTCTGTTAATTTATCTCGCGTAATAAAACATTCGCGTTGTGGTTGAATTTGGAGGCAGGTACAATATTTCTTTAATCGAAGCGTCATAGAGCCAGATTCCATGAGCCAATTGCGAATGTTTTCTGGTATTGGAGGATTTTGATTAGAGAGCCACTTTAGAGGCGGTAAGATGGAATCTTGAAGATCAGACATCGTTTTACTCCACAGCTAAAGTCTTATTCCATATGTTATGTTGGGTTAAGTAGATAGCTCTATTGTAATACAAGGAGTATAAAAGCAGCAAGATTTTAACAGGAAGATATCAAAGGGAAAGTCGAAAGAAAAGGTCTTTAAAAGAAGATATGCGGGAATTATATATTATAGGATTATTTTCATTAAAAAAGCAAAATAAGGTATTATGTTTTATCCAAGGCGCTTTCACAATGCGTTAGGGAAATTTCTTTATCGCATGAGCAATGGGAAAAATGTTTTGTGCTTTAAAATTCGTTTGTAACGCATATAAAAAGTCATCTATGTAAGATGATATAAAGAGAAAATTTAAAGAGAAATAAAACTTTATTTTATACTTTAGAAAGTGAAGAGATATTCAACCCTTTTGAATTGAGATGTAAAGGAGATCGTATTCTTTATAGTCAATAATTTTATAGTAAGGCATATATTTTTGAAAACTTAAAAATAGATTATATTATTGAAATTGTAATAAATTACTTCATATTAAAGAGTGTTTAGTCTTTTATAATAAATTTATATTAATATGTATTTATAATATATCTATTTTATTTCATAGATTAGAAAAAATCTCTTTATCATTTTTTGCTTACCTTCTCTGTTTATTTCTTAAGAACGCAAAAGAGCTCTTCGAGTTTTTCGGTAAAAAGGTATTGTTGATGAAGTGTATAGGCGTTAAGTGCTATGCGGTAGAATCTTTAATCATCGTTAGTGATTTTTGTAACCTTACGGATTGTTATTACAGTGAGATGAGCTAGATTTGCGCGCACGGTACGAAAATAAGTTCGTATTTCGTTAAAATAACGCAACATATCTTTCCTGATATGCGTAACTTTATATAGGTATGAAATGGTGCGTTATAAAGATCTTTACTGCATTTCGTTTTAAAATACGGTGATGGTGTATGCCCAAAATCGCAGCTTAAGCATCTCACCATCATATTAAAACTGGTGACAACGAGCTACAGGGAAATATTTCAAACTTTTCTAGTTGTTTCCCAGTTTTTTATTAAATCCCAAAAGGTGTAAAAAAAATAAACGCTCTATGATCGAATTTTTTGTCCTACCCATATAAGAATGCAGGCTCCTATAAAACCTGAAATAAGATAGCCAAGCCAACCAGCAAAACTTACACCTAAAAGACTAAAAAGAAAGCTTGCTAGCGCAGCGCCAATAATCCCTAAGATAATATTTAACAATATTCCTGTTTGGCTTTTCATAATATACTGGGCAGCCCAACCTGCAATTCCGCCGATAATAATAGCTGCAATCCAACCGATGTTTGCATCTTCCATGATACCCTCCTTTGCCTGAACTTAAATTGTAACTAGAGTAAACTTTATAAAAATCAAGATTTATCCCTTTTTTATCCAGTGGAAAGGATATTTTTGTTAGAAATTTTACTTATTATTTTCCTTTATATTTAAATAACATTCACATTTATATCATAACAATACTTAACAAGCATGAGTATATAGCACATTTTAATTTATAAATAAATTAATTATTTGAGAAACATGAATAAAAGAAGAAAATATTAGTGAAAATGTTTTAAGAAATCATAAAGTTTATTTATAAGCTTTTTAATCTCTCTCTTAAGTTTAAAAAGCAATTGTGATTTGTGATTAAAGCGATAAGTAAAATGGACATTTAAAAGTTTGGAGCTTGCCAATTGATATCAATGATGTTTGAAATGAAATTAAAACTGTTTTGTTGACACGTTATAGAATGGCTGTATAGGTTGAGCCTCTACCAATCTTGATATAAACGTTGCATTTTTGTGGGGTTTTGCATTCCTTATAGAGTATTTCTGTTTTTGCTGCTACTGCGGGGCAGTTCCTTTTTACAAGGCGAGTTTAGGTTGGAACCATCATACTCTTGACTTTCTCTTTATGTGTTTAACAGTCTTGGCTTTGAGATGATTAGGCATTTTTACGTCTTTCTTCAAGAATTCTATTCTACATGCTGCTTTGTTTATAATGTGCAAGCAAATGACTTTGAGTAATTCATCATGAATAGATTTTAAATGAAAGAAATTTACGATGCAGAAAGCTCATTTAAATTGTCAAATAATAAAATATTTTGATTAAATCAATATCTTGACCATATTCCAAATCGAGTAATCGATGTTATGTATTTCTTATTCAAGTTATTTAAAAGTTTAAGGTTTTTCTGTTTGTTCTTCAGCAGGGTTGCGTAGGCGAGAACTTTGAAGAAGTCCCTGTTCTTCTAAAATGGGGTAGATCATTGAGGTCAAAAGAGAGTTGATTTGTTTGAGGTCGCGGACAGTGTCGAGATGAAGACTGGATGATTCTACATTTTTGAGATCCCCTTCACGCAAACGTTTAAAATGTTTTAAACTCATCTCTTTTTCTAAGTTTCGTAGTTGATCTTTTTTTTGTACCAATAGGTGTGCAGTGTGTGTATCGCGTGAGACGAGAACGTTAAATGCTATATGCGCGTTGGCTAGTACAATAGCGTGGAAACGAAGGAGATCATTCCAGCCCTCGCTGCTGAACTGTAAACCTTTTTGCTGTTTCTTTTTAATCAGCATCAGCATATTATGAATAATGATATCGCCTGCTTGGTCTAATTTTATACAGGCGCCTAAAAGTTCTTGCGTTTGAAGGGCTTCTTCGTCAGATAATTTTTGTCCCGCTAATCGTGCAAGATAAAGTTTGATGGCGATATGTTTTTTGTCCAATATGGTGTTGAGTTGGTTGAGTTCACGAATAATATTGGGATCAGGATTTTCATAAAGTCCCATGATTTTTTCTAGCATGATGTCTACAAGATCACAAATATGAATGACTTCACGCATGACATTCGAGAGAGCGAGAGAGGGGCGTTCAAGAACACTGTCATCAAGAGCTGTTTGATCCGATAAATTGAGCGTTTTGTCGGCTTGCGTTTTTTTTGCACTTATATGAACAATTTGAGTGGTTAATTTTAAAACCCATTTTGAAAGCGGTATTCCAGCAAGGAGAATGAAAACATTAAAAATAATGTGAGCGTTGATCACTTGAGTAGGGGCGTTATTGCCAAGCCATGTGATAGGAGGGCGAAAGGAGAGAAATAAGGTAAGTACAAGGATTGAACCGGCCCCACGCATGAGTAAGTTTCCTAAGGGAACGAGGCGGGTATTAGGAGAGGCGTTGCGCGTTAAAAGTGGTGCTATAAGAGAAGAGCCAAAGTTGACACCAAGAACCATGACAACACAGAGTTGCGTATGGATAAGATCGTAGTTGGCAAAATTGATCAGCAAAATGATTCCTGCAATGGATGAATGTAAGAGGTAGGTTAAGCCAGCAGCCAACAAAAAAGTGGAAACAGGATCCGTTGAAAGATAACGAATGATGCTAGGCAAAATTTCGCTTTCACGTAAAGGTTCTGTCGCTGTACTTATCATCTCTAAAGATAAAATCAAAAGACCAATACCGATGACAATACGTCCTATTTGACGCCACTCACGTTTTTCTGTTGTCATGAAGATACAAGTGCCAATTAAAAGACAAAGGGGCACAACAAGAGTAAGGTCATAGGTGAGAATTTTTACAACGAGTGCTGATCCTAATTCTCCTCCACGTACAGCCATAAGTCCCGCTACTCCAGAGACAAAACCAGATTCAACGAAAGAACCAACGAGGAGCGTTATTGCTGTAGAGCTTTGTAAAATCATTGCTGTAAAAAGCCCAAAACTTACAGCAAACAATGGTTTTGAAATGACGTGGCGCATTTTATGTTTAAGCCTGTCACCATAGGCGCGTTCAATCCCAGTGCGCACCATGCGTGTGGCCCAGAGAAGTAAAGAAATAGCGCCGGCAAGATGAAGGAGTACCAATGAACCATTCATGATACTTTATTCTTTCTCTGTTGTTGAGAATATGTTTGTCTCAAAATTGATAAATTGAAGTTTGTTGTTTTTATTTCGCTTTTGCTTTTAGTACTTGATTAAAATCATAACCGCTTGGATTTTGAAAAACCTTTAGACCAAAACAGGGAAGAATGGAATAAAGGTGATCAAAAATATCACCTTGAATTTGTTCATAGTCTATCCAAACGGTGGTGTTCGTAAAGCAATAAATTTCCAAGGGTAAACCATTTTCTGTAGGAGGTAATTGCCGTGCCATAAAGGTCATATTAGGGTTGATGTTTATATGCTGTTGTAGATAAGCAAAAACATAAGCGCGAAAAGTTCCAATGTTGGTTAAACGGCGCGTATTGGCTAAGACATCATGATTTTTATCTAATTGAGCGTTCCATTGGTCAATTTCTGCTACTTTTTGTGTGAAATAATTTTCTAATAAATTAAATCGGGAAAGATATTTTTGTTCTTCTTCTGTAAGAAAATGGATACTTGATTGATCAATAAAAAGGGAGCGTTTGATGCGTCTTCCACCCGATTCTTGCATTCCACGCCAATTTTTAAAAGGGTCGGTTACAAGTTTACGGATAGGAACTGAGGTGATGGTGTTGTCGAAATTTTGAACTTTAACAGTATGCAGGGCAATTTCAATAACATCACCATCGGCGCCGAGATTGGGGATTTCAATCCAATCACCAACGCGAACCATATCAGTGGATGAAATTTGAATACCGGCAACGAGAGAAAGAAGCGTATCTTGAAAAATTAACATGAGAACCGCGGCCATTGCACCAAGACCGGAGAAGAGAATAAGAGGGGAGCGGTCAATCAATGTAGCGACCATTAAAACTGTCGCAACAGCAAAAAGTGCAATTTTAGCAATTTGAATATAACCTTTTATTGGTTTTAACCGTGCTGTTGGTCGTTGTTCGTAGAGGATATTAATGACATTCAGACAGGCAGAAATTGTCAGAACAACAAAAAAGATAATGAAGGCGTTAGCAACATTACCGATGACAGTACTGAATGCATTGGGCAATGTTGGTATAAAATTAACACCAACTGAAATAATAAAGGCTGAAATGATATCCGCTATGTATTGAATAGCATTATTAATATCCACCGTTGTATTTTTGGGGAGAAAAGAAGAGAGTTTTTTTGCTCCGTGAATAAGTAATTTTCGTCCTAGAAAGTTGACTAAAAGGGCAAATATAGTAAGAATAACAAGCCAAGAAATAGCCTCTAACCACGGATATTGAACAATAAATTCGATCACTTTTCTACTCTCCATTTCTGAAATTATATGCAGTTAAGAGTTTAAAATTTTACAACTGCTTAAGAGGAAGTATTGGAATTATGCTCTAAAGTCGTTAAATATGCAAAAAAGAATTTTCAAACTTTGTGAGAGATAATGCGTTTCCCGCCCGATTTCCTTAATGAACTGCGTACGAGACTCCCAATTTCAACAGTGATTGGTCAACGGGTGGATTTTGATCCTCGAAAAAGTAAGCCTTCACGGGGAGACTTTTGGTGTTGTTGTCCATTTCATGGTGAAAAAACGCCAAGTTTTCATTGTGATGATCATAAAGGGCGCTATTATTGTTTTGGTTGTGGTGTAAGTGGAGATATTTTTACCTTTTTGTGTGAACTTGATGGATTGCACTTTTCAGAAAGTGTAGAGCGTTTGACTGATTTTGCGGGAATGAAACTCCCTATTTGGGATTCACAAAGTCATAAACGTCAACTGGAAAAAGCTGAGCTTTATGATGTGATGAAAATTGCTACAGATTTTTTTCAATATAATTTACGCTATAAAGGAGGTACGCAAGCACGTCGTTATCTGGATGCACGTGGTGTGACACCAGAGCTCGTAGAGCGTTTCCGCATTGGTTTTGCACCGGTAAGGCGTACAGCTTTGAAAGAAGCTTTGAGTGCACGGGGCATTTCAATAAAGCAAATGGAAGAATGTGGACTTCTCACAGTGCGTGAGGAGAGTGCGGATTCTTATGACCGATTTAGAAATCGTATTATGTTTCCTATCGAAGATTTGCGCGGACGTGTGGTGGCTTTCGGAGGGCGTGCATTAGAGACAGAGACACGAGCAAAATATCTCAATAGCCCTGAAACAGTGCTGTTTCATAAAGGAAATATACTTTATAACGCGGTAGCGGCTCGCAAAAACAGTCGCTTTGTTGGCGATGAAAAAAATCATTCACTCCTTGTTGTTGAGGGGTATATGGATGTCATTGCATTGACTAAAGCTGGTTTTGAAGGAGTCGTAGCACCCTTAGGGACAGCATTAACGGAAGCGCAAATTGAGCTTTTATGGCAGATGGGGAAGGAGCCCATTTTGTGTTTTGATGGTGATGCTGCTGGTTTAAACGCTGCTTTTCGTGTTGCTGATCGTGTGTTGCCTCTTTTAAAGGCTGGGGTTTGTGTACGCTTTGTTTTGTTGCCACAAGGAAAAGATCCTGATGAAATTGTTTGTGCTGGTGGAGCACAACTTTTTTCTTCTTTTTTGCAAAAAGAAATTCCTTTGAGTGAGCTTTTATGGTGGCGTGCTACCTATGGAAAGCATTTTGAAACTCCAGAGACACGAGCAGCGCTAGAAAAACAACTAAAACAACAAATTTTTACGATTAAGGATGAAGATGTCCGTCGTTATTATTTGCAAGATGTAAAAAAACGCCTTTTTGATTTTTTTCGTCCCTCTTTTTCGAAAAAAAGGGGGGAAGGGCGATATGATCAATCTTCACCAAATAGGATCTTTAAAGATCAATCCTTTTCTCTGTTAGCAAATTCTGAAATAGTACGAAATTCTTCGCAATCTATTCCTTTGCGAGAAGCAGTGATTTTACTCACTTTAGCTTACTATCCTGAGTTGTGGTATGAAAATTTTGAAAATCTTTCTGAGTTAGAATTAAAAAATACTCAATTGATGTGCTTTCATCAAGCTATGTTGGAAATTCTTGGGAATCAACAGCTTCATGATAAGGAGACGATGGTTGCGCTCTTAGAAAAAAGAGGGCAAAAGGCTCTGTTAGAGCGTATGAAACATCTTGTGCAAAATATTGGTATGCATATTATTTTTGGTAGAGCTTCTATAGAGGATGCACGTGCGATATTAAAACAAGCTGTCTACTTGCATCTTCAAGAACACCACCTACATAAGAGATTACAGGATATTAAAGAGCAACTTGTAGAAAATCCTAAGAGTGAGGTTTTTGATCTGCTTCGTGGGGTAAAAAATGAGCTGGAGCAGATGCAGGCAACAGAAGCGTTAATTGAAGGGTTTGGAAGTTGGTTGGATGAAAAAATAGACGGGAATACACAAGATACGATAAAATGATTCGCTTTTTTAATGCGAATCAGTCAGTTAAATTTTAGATGAGGAAGTTTATGGGAGTGACATTTTCATAAAGATGGCAATTAAATTTTAGGAAAAGCGGGAAATTGGTTCTTACGATAGGGTACAGAGATTATCTCAGAAGGGCTGAGAGGTGTCGGGGAAACTTCTGGAGTTTTCCCGCGTTTTTGTCTGGATGTCAAGTTTGTCTGGATGTTAAGGCGTATACAAAATGTATTCTTTCCAATAGTAATCTCTTAAAAGGAAGTATATATGAGAAACTATTGGTAGATTTTAGTGAGAGCAAAAAAACTGGTCACATGGAAACTATGGTTACATGGAAACTGTGAAGTGGTCGAGTGGAGTTATGGTATGGCAACAAAGGTTAAACAGAAAGATAGTGCAGAAGTAACAAGCCAAGCAAGTTTGGATGGTCCTCTTCTTGATTTTTCTGATGATGCCATCAAGAAAATGATTAAACTTGCCAAAAAAAATGGTTACGTAACAATGGATGAACTCAATGCTGTTCTTCCTTCTGACGAGGTTACATCCGAACAAATTGAAGATATCTTGGCGATGTTCTCTGAGATGGGGGTTAATGTTGTGGATGATGAGGATGAAGTTGAGTCTGAAAATTATGAAGAAGAAGTTACAGTAGAGGGTGGTGATTTAGTAGAGGCCTCTAGCCACGCAATTGCAACGACAACGAATAAACGCGAAGTAACAGATCGTACGGATGATCCGGTGCGTATGTATTTGCGTGAAATGGGAGCTGTTGAGCTTCTTTCACGGGAAGGTGAAATTGCCATTGCTAAGCGTATTGAAGCAGGGCGTGAGACAATGATTGCGGGACTTTGTGAGAGTCCTTTAACTTTTCAGGCTCTTATTATATGGCGTGACGAGTTAAAAGAACAGCGTATTCTTCTGCGTGAAATTATTGATCTTGAAACGACTTATGCTGGTCCAGAAGCAAAGCAGGCTCCTGTTATTGAGCGAAGTGAAGTGAATAAGACAGAAGAAGAAAAAATGTCTTCTGGTATACGTAATATGGGGGAGAGCGCAGGAGAGAGAAACATTGAAGACGATGATGAAGAAGACGATGACGATGTTAACTTATCGCTTGCTGCAATGGAAAATGAACTTTGTCCTCAAGTTATGGAAACATTGGATTTTATTGCTCAAACCTATGTGAAATTACGAAAATTACAAGATCAGCATGTTGAAAGCAGTTTGGCAGAGCGTAAAGAGGGGGCCCTTACATCTTCTCAGAAGAAGAAATATATTCAATTAAAGGGTGAGTTGATTCAAGCAGTAAAATCTCTTTCTTTAAACCAAAATCGTATCGAGGCTTTGGTTGAACAGCTTTATGACATCAATAAGAGATTGATTCATAATGAAGGTAAGCTGAAACGGATTGCCAACAGCTATGGTATTGGCCATGAGGATTTTTTAAAAGAATACCAAGGGCGTGAATTGGACGCAGATTGGATGAATTATATTGCTGCTTTGCCTACACCTGGTTGGAAAGAATTTTCGATGCGTGAAGCAAAAGAAATCCAAAAACTGCGAAGTGAGATACAAAATCTTGCGCAAGAAACGGCTATTTCGATTGGTGAATTTCGTCGGATTGTTATGCAGGTGCAGAAAGGTGAACGCGAATCAACAATTGCGAAAAAGGAGATGGTAGAATCTAATTTGCGTCTTGTCATTTCAATTGCAAAAAAATACACTAATCGTGGTTTGCAGTTTCTTGATCTTATTCAAGAAGGCAATATCGGTTTGATGAAGGCTGTGGATAAGTTTGAATATCGGCGCGGCTACAAGTTTTCAACTTATGCAACATGGTGGATTCGTCAGGCGATTACGCGTTCAATTGCTGATCAGGCGCGTACGATTCGAATCCCTGTTCATATGATTGAAACAATTAATAAAATCGTTCGTACTTCGCGTCAGATTCTCCATGAAATTGGACGAGAACCAACACCAGAAGAATTATCTAGCAAGCTTTCTATGCCGTTAGAAAAAGTGCGAAAAGTTCTTAAAATTGCAAAAGAACCCATTTCACTCGAAACGCCCGTTGGTGATGAAGATGATTCCCATTTGGGTGATTTTATTGAGGATAGGAATGCGTTATTACCAATTGATGCAGCTATCCAAGCTAATCTGCGAGATACGACAACACGCGTTCTTGCTTCATTAACACCGCGGGAAGAACGTGTTTTGCGGATGCGTTTTGGAATAGGGATGAATACAGATCACACGTTGGAAGAAGTAGGACAACAATTTTCAGTTACAAGAGAGCGTATTCGTCAGATTGAAGCAAAGGCACTTCGTAAATTAAAACATCCTAGCCGTTCACGAAAATTGCGCAGTTTTCTCGATTCTTAAATAAAGGAATTCGTGTTCATTTTCATTTTAATAAATCCCTCTTTCTTCTTAATGAAGGGGGAAGTGTGTTGCCATTGCATTTGGATGCTTTTTTGAGAAAAATATAGGAAAAATTTGAATAATCTAGAAAGTGTACGATTCCTTAGCTTTGGAATTTTGTATTCCTCTGTCTGAAAATAACAGATGTAGGGCAAAGACTGGTGTGCTAGTCATTAAAAAAATGAAAGATAAAACATTATCTTGCGTGTAGAGACTCGTTTCTTAAGAAATGGGATCTGATAAGAATAAACTTATATTGCAACATACGGACTTTTTGATGAGAAATGTGTATTATTTGCGGAATTTTTTTATCATTTTAGGTGACGCATTTTATTCTTTGTCAGTTTATAAAAGGATATTTCAGTAGATTATGTTCATTTATATGCGCTATTTTTTGAATATTCTCTTTTATTCAGATAGATTAAAAAAAATGGTTTAAAGTATATATTGAGTTGAATCTTTTTAAGAGACAGAAATAGATAAAATTATAGAAATTAAACGTTTCATTTTTTATAGATCGTCTTAATTAAAAAAGGTGTGTCTGAGTTTATGAGTGGAGAACTTCCCTTTTGGAAAGTAAAAAAATTAGAAGAGATTTCCATTTCTGAGTGGGAGAGCCTTTGTGATGGCTGCGGGCGTTGTTGTCTCCATAAAGTTGAGGACGATGATACGGGTGACCTTTATGCAACCAGCATTGCTTGTCGTCTTTTAGATGGAGAAACTTGCAGGTGTCGAAATTATGCCCATCGTAAATCAATTGTACCAGATTGTATATCTCTAGACATTACAACAGTTAAAACAGCGCGTTGGCTTCCAGAAAGTTGTGCTTATAGATTAATTTATGAGGGAAAAGATCTTCATTGGTGGCATCCATTGGTATCAGGAGATTGCCAGACAGTACATACAGCGCATATTTCTGCACGCGGACAGATAGAGGTTTACGAAGACGAATTATTATCTGAGGAAGATTATCTTCATCACATTACTGGTCTTCTATGTAAAGGCCAGTAATATGATTTTTTATACAACAGTTTGTGACTTAATCGATCGCAAAGACGACAGTGACGCTCACATTATAATTTAATTCACCACCTGCAAAATTTGTATTTGCGTAGCTTGCATCTGCTGCTCTACTCATGAGACGTGGTGTTGGGTGGTAGTAATCATCCTTTTCATTGATTTCAATAATTTTTCCTAATTTTAAATTTGCTGCTTGCGCTATCGTTTGCGCTTTTTCAATGGCTTCAGTAATGGCTTTTTTACGTGCTTCTTGATAAAATGGCTTTGTATCTGCGTTGGTAAAAGTAATGCCGTTAACTGAATTAACACCTAGAGTCATCGCTTGATCAAAGATTTTACCAGCATTGGCAAGATCACGAATGCGCACGGTTAAAGAATTTGAAACATGATAGAGTTTTTCATTATTCTTTTTTTCGTGGTGTTTATCAGAAGTCGACTGATAAATGGATAAACCTGATGTTTGCAAATCATTTGCTTGGATGCCATTGTTTTTAAAAGCTTGTATAATATCATTGATGGATTGATTATTGGAAGCTAATGCCTTTTGGGCAGTTTTGTCATAGGTAACAACGGCTAGATTAATAATTGCCATATCCGGTGCAGCTTGACTTTCCCCGATTGCAGTCACTGTAATCGTTGCATTTTTTATTTTATTTTCCCCAGCATAAGCACGTATAGTCAATGATGTGGCTAAGAGTGTAAATGCTAATATAACTGCTTTAACTAGAGACCCCTTCAGTGGTTGAATTTTCTTTTCTATCATATCTATTCCTTCATATTTATCAGTTAACTATTCTCTCATTTTTAAGAGTTCTTGTAAAGAAATTAGGGCACTGAAAAAAAAACCAATAGAAAAGAGAAAAAGATGGGTTATAATCTTTGTCAGCTCTTGTATCATAGGGCATTTTAGTTTAGAGAGAAACAACCTATGTGGGGCCTGTAGCTCAATTGGTTAGAGCCAGCGGCTCATAACCGCTTGGTTGGGGGTTCGAGTCCCTCCGGGCCCACCAATAGGGAAATAGCCAATAGAAAAATGGATAGCTTATATGAAGTTTTGAGATTTTACCTTTTTCGTTTTTTTATTTATTTTCCTGTTTTTTCTAAAATCCTTTGTCATTGTTTGTTGCAGTTTTTTCTATCAGTCACTTTAATATAAAGTGATGGTATGCTTTTTAGTCTCATCAAAGAAGTGCTCTCATTTGCAACATTGTAGCATTTGGATTAACTGATATGCATCGCTATTTACTTTCTTAATTCATATACTGTTTGGTACTTTTTCTGTATAATGTTCTTCATAAAATAGAAGGCTAAAAGCTTCATTGGATAAGTTTATTTATGCTTGTTCTGCAAATAAACAGATCTCAATAAGATCAATTTTAAAGATTGTACCTGTTCAGAACAAATGGCTCAAAAAACATTTAGTATAAATTTGCTTTTTTCTGAGTAATATTAATGTCTTTTAGACGTTCGAATAGCATTATCGTGATGAAAGGGTGTATATAAGAGAATGTGATCCATAGGTGTTCATATATAATATCATGGGGTCAACGATGATAGCATTTGTTGATATTTTCTTTTTTCCAAGAGAGGCGTTCTATTTGATTTTTGAGAAATATTGTTCATAATAACGTGGTGTGTTCTCTGAAAAGAATTTCATCAATTGTTCTTTGAAAAGTCAATTGAGCGGTTGTTTCTATCGCTTTGCATCATCTAGATTTTATTGTAATAAGAACTTTATTATTCTGTAAGAAATGTTCTCTATGATATTGGAAAATTTGTTAAAATGCCGTTTTCTATCTTTGTGTATTTTTTTGCTTAATGCTCAAATTATAGAGTTTTCATGTAATCCGAATTATTATTGAAGAGCAGACGTCTTTTTTGATTTTGCTCTCATAAGGGATTGGCAATATTTCGGAAAAGCTAACATTTTTTTCGTATTGATTGTGTAGAGAGTTTTATCTTTTTTATCAGTTTTTTCTCTTATGAAAAATTATTGGCAGAGAGGGTGATTTTTTTGGAAAAGTAGACTTCTTCTTCAAAATTATACTTTGAAAATATAATTCTTCATTTACATAAAGGAATTTCTCTCTTGTTGTAAATCTGCATACAATTTACGTACAAAGATTATGCGTGGTGATTCGTTTTATTTTTTAATAGTATCATTTTTGCTTATGATAGAGACTTATATTAGTATTTAAAAGGTGCGTTTAGAGGGGAGGTTACCTATAAACGTGTTACAGAGTTTTAGGTAGTGTGGCTCTGTTTATAAGAATTTATTCTTATAACATTTTTATATTCTTGTTTTGCAATATTGTTTAAAAAACATAGATGGTGCTATGTAAAATAAAATTGTGATATATTTTTTTCAAAAAAGCTTGTTCGTGTTCTCTTATATAGAGTTCAGGAGTGTCTTCAGGGATATTTTCACATTAGTTTTTATTGGTCCGAATCACAAGATATGCGTAACATTATTTGCGTTTTTGATAGATCATACCAATTTTCATAAGAAGGTCTGGATCATGTGATGCGTTATGTTTCACTATGGTACATGACTAATAGAATTTCATCTGATTTTGTAAAATAAGTTTGTACACAATTGCTTCCATACTGCCTATTGCAAATATTTTTTTCTAAGGTATGAGATATATTTAAACGCTTTAGCGTTATATAGTTTGACTACATGGAGTATGACTATGAAGAATGATAAAAAATTTGAAACAACTTTATCTGATATTATTGTGAAATGGGAGTCTTTATCGACGTCTCAAAAGCAGGCGATATTGGATAGAGTAGAAAATTCTACAGGTTCTGCTCATTCAACAGAACATTTAAGGCTTCAATCTTCTTTTTATCTCCAGACGAAATCAAAGTTATGAGTTTTAAGTCTTCATCGGAGATGTTGAAACCAGTTATTACATATATGGCACTAGCATTTCCCAGTGTGTTCAAAATAGCCATGAGTTTATCTACTGAAGGCCTCTTTCCTCCATTTATCATTTGTTGGACGTAATTTTGTCCACAGCCTGCAGCTCTGCTTATTTCAATCATTGTTCGTCCGTCACTTTTAATCAATTCAACTAAGCGTTGGAACCAATCTTTTTCAGTCTTTGTCATTTTTAGACCTTTACATATTTACGCTATAGCGTTAATATTGCGCTGCGAATCCAGAATATATGATACAAGGAGCGTGAAAATATCCATGTGTAGCTCTTCGCTAATGAAGCATATAGAGTTGTTTTTAACTAATAACAAAATGTCCCCATACACTTTCAGATTCGAATCAATAAAAAATGGTTGCTTAGTTCCACGGTTGTGAAGAAGTAAATGTGTATACCGGAAACGGCGATACACACTCGTATGTTTATGAGATTTCACTGTGATAGTATACGTAGCAGCATTATAAATCAAGATATACCCCAACATCAGAATTTGTAAAAAAAAATTCTGCGTTGAGGTGGTGTGTGAGTATAACGAAGCTTTAGAGCCTTAAGAGATAGGATAATGGCTGTAGAAAAAATGTAAATTCATAGGCAAAGAATACTGATTTCTCCTCTATTGTAATAAATTAGATCACTATCAGATGGTATATCGTATATATGCGTTAAAAAAATTGGGAAATATCAAAAAAGTGATCTTGGATATTTTATTAAACAGGAAGGTAATCTGAGTCACAAAAGTGGTTGTTTGGGAGGGGGGGTACATTCGATTAATGCCCTTATGGGGGTGAGTGTGTTTTTATGATGCTGCGGTTTATAATGAAGTCTGTGTTTACAATGATATTGTTATTGATAACAATGCATTAACATATGGTTGTGTAGTCGTTCGTAAGAGTTTGCATGTTTATGAAAGATAAGAACTTTATAGTTATTCGAATATGAGTGGAGATGCATATGTTTACGTTAATGCGGTCTTTTTTGATCAAGTTTTGAATGCTCAATGTATTGAATTTTATGGTGATACTCGTGATTATAGAAAGGCTCGAGTTTATAGTGATGCTTTAATTTATGGTGATGTAAAGATTTTTGGGAAGGCAAAATTTTACAGAAATGCTGTGCTTTGTGACACTGATGATTTTTGTAATAATGAAGAACTTTCATATATAGCCGCATTCCCCATGGCGTAAAAAGGAAGATAGGAACGATTTGGGCAAGGCTTGTACGATTGCGTTGCGTCGTTAGTTTTATTTGACGTTCCTTATTTTTTGTTTTTTGTGTCAATAAATGTGTCGCAAATAATTGGTGTAAGCGTGTAGATTTAGCCGCTTTCAGGGATTTTTTTGCGTCATTTATCAATGGCTTTAATGGAGAAAATAAGAATGCCGAGAGTGATTGTTCACACTTGGAACATGCGGTTTATTGCATTCTTTTTTTGATTGAGGATGAAACAAATTGGTCAAGATGATCACTTGAGCGACAATTAAGGGAGATCCAAATGAGTGTAAACGAAATTTTATTGGGAGCAATGGTTGTTGTTTTGTTGTGCAGTGGGGTTATATTTCGGTTTTCTTTATATTATCGCAGTCAAGTGAAAATTTTAAAAGAGGAATCTAGAAGAATAAAGCATGAGTTTTTAAGAGATTCTATGAAGATGACTGAAGAACGAGATAGAGCTATTAGAGAGCAAAGTATGGTGATTAAAAGACGTGACCAAGCAATTGAAAAACTGAAAAAACAAATTAAACAATATGAAAAAAATGAAAAGAAATATCAAAAAATGCTTAAATCTGAAGATGATAAAGAGTGATTGTATTTATATTTTGCATTAAAGGGCTTGGAAATGTGTTAGGAAGATTGGAATGACGAGAGAGATAAACTTTAATGAAGCCAATTATGATGCTGATGGAGGGATTGTATTGAAAGAGAATATTCAAGTTTACTCTGATTTTATGAAAACATTTAAGTTTATAAGACAGAGCGTCTTTGATTATAAAATAAGAGTTTATGATGATAAACCAGTTTATAGGTATGCTGGTTATTAAAAAGCGCGTCTATACAATCCATTATGCTTGAAACAATTTTGCACGTTCCTTTTAGATATAAGATATAAATGCGACGATAGTTTCAGCTAATATGTCTAAAAAATTGCATGGTAATAGAAAGAAAGAGATATTTGCTTTTTATGAAGATGAAATGGGTAAGTCAGTTATGATTATCAGATACAGAAGAGGAATATAAAGGTAAAAGATATTAATATTTGGTAGAGTAATTGTATTTCATCGTTGATGATTCATCTTCTTTTCATGTGCGTTTATTTTTATAAAAAATAAAAGACTTAAAAGAGTTTCTTTTTTATAAGTGCTACAGAGAGTTAAGTATGATTGAAAACAAACATACAGTAATATGCAAGAATTTGACTGTTATTTATGAGTGTTAGAAATAACACAAAAGATTCATCCCACTGAGGGAAAAACAATCACTTTTTATTTGTCACAAAAGTAACTCACATACCATTATATAAAATAAACGCTTGTTCTAATGGTAAAGAACGTTAGAACTGTAGTTCTCTAATAAGAGCCTTATGTGTAATTTCTTTGATTTGTTCAATATTGATTAGGATATCTTGTTTTGTTGGATAACCTTTACTAGAAAAAGCAATTTTTTGTGCATCTCCTGAGATTAAACGCCAGTACCATTGATTGTGAACTCCTTGAAACACCTCAAAATACATGCTTCCACCTCATAAAATAGCTGATAATTTTCAGGATAAATATTTAACTAATCCGTTTTTGAACATTAATGTATGTCTCTATAGGAAGTCGTCAATATATTTCCCTTAAATTTTCTGACCTTAAAAAATAATTTCTATGAGAGCTATTATTCTCTTAACAAGAAAAAATTTCTTGTCAATAAGATATGAATGAAAATTTTATACTAAAAATTATTTTTTTAATTTAAAGACATTATACTTTTATTTACAATGGAAATATTTTTATTGTCGTTATAGAAACAAATTTTATAAATTATACAAAATCTTACCAGCATGGATAAAGTGAAAAATATTTTTCTCCATACTGGTAGGGCTTAATCATTTCTTGTTTTTTCTTTTAAAATAGATGTTTATTGATTAGCGATAACCTCTTTTTGGGATACGCTTCGAATGAGTAAATCAATGAATAAGCTAAGAGTATAAGAATTGGCCATTTTAGCTTTCATGTCGATCAGAGAGGTTGTAGTTTTAGGGTTAAGGCCATTAGATAAACCTTGTCTTGACAAATATTGCTGCAATTTTTCATAAGAGCTGTCGATTTTCTCTTTATTTAGTTTTTCGTTACGCTCACCATTGGCAAGTGTTTCTTCCAGTCCTTCGATTTTTTTAATAAAATAATTCCAGTCAAAATCACCTTTTGTATATTCGGTGTCAAACATTTTTCCTTGTCCAGTTAAGAGCCAATTAATATTGACACCATATAACGTGCGGTATGTTTGTAAAACACTAAGATTGGGTTCTCTCTCCCCACGCTCATAAAAAGCAATAGAATTTTTTGTCATGCTAAAATTTTTAGCTAAGGTTTCACGTGATGGATCGCCTAAAGCAAGACGTACATAACGCAAACGTTTTCCAAATATGGTTTTTGATTCAGTTTCAGGACGTGCCACGAATTATCTCCCTCAGTAAATCATCATGGTATAAATCATTAAATAATAAAAGCACACTATGTATTAATATTCTATGATATAATGTCAATATTTATAGCTTTAATTTCTTTTTATTTTTTTATTTTTCGTGGATAGAAAGAAATATTTCGCTTACTGTATTGACAATTGATATTCATTTCAAAACAAAATTCTCTGTTTTCTACATTTGTCTCTTGCTTTTTTTGAGAGAATTTTCATGTAACTTTACCATATATATTCTATACACCTCTGCATTAATAGATGCAACTTTAAAGAGATGCAAACTTTGGATTTGTACTGGGTGTGCTTTAGATGAATTAGAAAATAAACTTTGAGGAATGATCATGGCCCTATTACGCTATTTTGGGTTTGCTTTTTTTTTCACGATTATTGGTGTCTTTTTAGGAGGGGTTATTGGTTGGTTTGAAACGGAAAGTATTACTGGTTTTCTTAAATATTTTTTTATTTGCTTTGTTTTAGGAGTTTTGGAAATTTCTTTATCGTTTGATAATTCTATTATCAATGCGCGTGTTCTTAGTAGAATGGATCCGTTGTGGCGTCGTCGTTTTCTTATATGGGGCATTTTGATAGCTGTATTTGGGATGCGAATTGTTTTTCCATTATTGGTGGTTGTCGTTGCTGTTGGGATTAATCCAATTGCGGCAGTAAAATTAGCGATATGGGAACCACATCGATATGCTGAAGTTTTAATCGATGCGCATATGGGGATTGCTGCTTTTGGAGGCACTTTCCTTATGATGGTTGGCTTAAAATATTTTTTTGATTCTGAAAAAGAGGTACATTGGCTTAATGTTATAGAGAGACCTGCTCAAAAGTTTGGGGCGCTTGTTGGGATTGATATTGCAATTGTTTTGATTTTGATCTTGTTTGTTTCAGGGCAGATTGACACAGAAGATAAAATGACTTTTTTATTGGCAGCCCTTTATGGACTTTTGACCTTTATCGGTGTTGAAGTTGTCGGTCATCTCTTGGATACCCCTCAAAAGACTTTAACAACAGTAACTCACGGGGGAGTAGGGGCGTTTCTTTATTTAGAAGTTCTTGATGCTAGTTTTTCTTTCGATGGCGTGGTTGGTGCTTTTGCCTTTTCACATAACCTTTTTATTATTGCGATAGGTCTTGGTATCGGTGCATTTTATGTTCGTTCTATGACAATTATGCTGGTTGAATCAGGAACATTATTGCATTATCGTTATTTAGAGCATGGTGCTTTTTATGCAATTTTAGTTCTTGCAGTGATTATGTATCTGCAAACGATTATATCGGTTCCTGAAGTTTTAACAGGACTTTTGGGAGTCTGTATTATTGGAATGGCATTATATTCTTCGATTCGTTTTAAGCATCGTCAATTGGATAAACATGTTGTGTCTAAGTAATGGAGATTTCTTCTTTTCTCAGGCTTTTGTTTATCACATATCTTTGAATAGAAAGAGGTCTTTTATGCAAAATAAAATACTATTTTATTGCTTATTTGTGTTTTTATTTTAAAGTTGAGTCCATTGCATGATACTACTCATGAAGGGAATAGTGTAAAATCTTTAGGGTACTTTTTGACCTAAATATAAGACAGAAAGCTGATGCTATACTTTTTACCAGTTTTCAATATTATGATAAGTTCTTGCATTTAATGGTTCATAAGAAGCATTTTTACTGTTTTTTTGAATGATTTTTATTCATACATTGATTCTCTTTGTAACGTGTAAGAGAATGGTTTTGAAACAGGTTTGAAATCAGAGAATTTACGATATTCTAGACTTTCACTTAAATATGTGAAAAATAATTTATCTTTTATAAATCAGTATATTATAATAGTAGATTAGAGAAGAATATTTTAAGAGACCATTAAAAGTTCTATACCAGCTTCGTTCATAGTTTTAAGCATAGTGTTTAGTGATCCGTTTACATCAATACCAGCACAGGCATTTAATGAAACACTGACTTTAAAACCGCATTGTATAGCGTGAAGAGCAGAAAATCCGACACAAAAATCAGTTGCTAAGCCACACATAATGAGCTTGGTAAAACCATGTTCTTTGAGATAAACTTGTAAACCTGTTGGTGTTTTTTGATCATTTTCAAGAAAAGCAGAATAGCTATCCATTTTTTGATTATAGCCTTTTCTAAGGATAAGTTGTGCTTTTTCTACTCTAAGAGATGTATGAAATTCTGCTCCTTGTGTTCCTCGTATGCAATGATCAGGCCAAAGTATTTGAGGACCATAGTCAAGAATAATGGTATCATAGGGCTTTTTTTCAGGATAGCAGGAAGCAAAGCTGCAATGGTTTTTTGGGTGCCAGTCTTGGGTTAAGATAACGTGGTCAAAATGATTTATGAGATTATTGATGGCGGGTAAAATAGCATCACCTTGTGGTACGGCAAGTGCTCCACCTAGTAAGAAGTCATTTTGAACATCAATGACGATTAAGGCTTTTTTTTCCATAAATATATTCCTATACGAGATGAGCTTTTATCGTATTTTTAAAAAGCTATATGTCGTCTTGAAGTTTTGAAATGATGTGTTGGATATTGATATTATTTTTATAATTATCAAGCCAAAAGAGGGGGATGGATAAGTTTTTACAATTGGTTTTATAGTTTTTTACGAATTGTAACCACGTACCAATGGGAAGTGCACTGTATTCATTTTTTGCTACGTGTTGATGCAAAGCTTTCATGATCATTGGGCTTGGGACGTCAGATCCCATAAGGCGGCGGTCGTTTTGTAAACGTAATTTAAGCCATATCAAGGCAAGGTGTGAAGTCCATTGCTTCCCGTAGCAAAAAATCGATGAAAAAAGAGAAGGATTTTTTACTGCGTAATATAAAGCCCATAAAGCGAAAAAAGAAGGCGCATAGAGAATTGCTTTTCTTTGTGGTACCATATTACATTGATAAGTTGGTTTAATACGATAAAAATGCAATGTTATATCTGGTATGGAAAAGAGAGGTAATGTTTGATAACAGGTTTCAGGTACAGCTAAAAAGATTTGCTTTTTGCTTTTTTGGGGGATGTTTTTTTGCATTCAGGACCATACTGGGGCTTGTGAGATTAGAAAAAATATACCAATATAAGGCGAAAAGCTTTTGATACGATGTAAGTGCTATTTACTGTACAGTTTCAAAAAGCAAAAGCAGTTTTTTTCAAAATCCTAATCTTTAATATGCACAATATAAAGAGAAATTTATGGCACGTCAATTTATCTATCATATGGCTGGGCTTAACAAGTCTTACGGCAATAAAAAAGTTCTAGAAAATATTCATTTGTCTTTTTATCCAGATGCGAAGATCGGTATTTTAGGGCCGAATGGTGCAGGGAAGTCAACTATTTTACGTATTATGGCTGGGCTAGATAAGGAATATACGGGAGAAGCATGGATTTCTGAAGGAGCACGCTGTGGCTATCTACCACAAGAACCTTTGCTTGATGCGAGCAAAGATGTGCGTGGCAATGTGATGGAAGGTGTTGCAGATAAACAAGAAATTCTTGAGCGTTATAACGAATTGATGATGAATTATAGCGAGGAAACGGCTGATGAAAGTGCACGGCTTCAGGACATTATTGACAGTCAGAATCTTTGGGATTTAGAAAGTCAAGTGGAAATGGCTATGGCTGCTCTTGGTTGTCCGCCAGCCGATGGGGATGTAACAAAACTTTCGGGTGGTGAGAAGCGGCGTGTTGCACTTTGTAAATTGCTTTTGTCAAAACCTGATTTGTTACTTTTGGATGAACCGACAAACCATTTAGATGCTGAAACGACGGCTTGGCTTGAAAGGCATCTACGTGAATATCCTGGGGCTGTGCTTTTGATAACCCATGATCGTTATTTTCTCGACAATGTAACGGGTTGGATTTTAGAGTTAGATCGTGGGAGAGGTATTCCTTATGAGGGGAACTATTCTGCTTATTTGGGGGCTAAAGCTAAGCGTTTGGCTCAAGAAGGCTGTGAAGAGGCAGCGCGTCAACGTGCTTTATCACGTGAGCAAGAATGGATCGCTTCTAGTCCAAAAGGGCGACAAGCAAAGTCAAAAGCTCGGATTAAGGCTTATGATGAGTTGGTTCAAGCAGCACGTGAGCGCCGTCCTGGAGAGGCGCAAATCATTATCCCTATTGGAGAAAGATTAGGACAGGTTGTTATTGAAGTTGATAATCTCTCTAAAGCTTATGGTGAGCGTGTATTGATTGATTCTCTTTCTTTTAAACTTCCTGCTGGTGGTATTGTCGGCGTTATTGGGGCCAATGGTATGGGAAAGTCGACCTTGTTTAAAATGTTGACGGGACAGGAACAGCCCGATTCAGGTCAAATACGTATCGGTGAAACAGTTCACATGAGTTATGTGGATCAGAGTCGCGATTCCTTGGTGGGGAATAAAACTGTTTGGGAGGAAATTTCTGGTGGAAATGACATTATTAAATTAGGCAAATATGAGATGAATAGTCGCGCTTATTGCGGGGCTTTTAATTTCAAGGGGGCAGATCAACAGCAGAAGGTGGCAAATTTATCAGGAGGCCAGCGCAATCGCGTACATTTGGCGAAACTTCTAAAAGAGGGGGGGAATGTGCTTCTTCTTGATGAACCGACAAATGATCTTGATACTGAAACATTGGGTGCATTAGAAGATGCATTGGAAAATTTTGCTGGTTGTGCAGTTATCATATCGCATGACCGTATGTTTCTTGATCGATTGGCAACACATATTTTAGCCTTTGAAGGTGAAGGCCATGTAGAATGGTTTGAAGGTAATTTTGCTGAATATGAGGATGATAAAGTTCGTCGTCTTGGGGCGGAATCTCTTAATCCTAAGCATGCAAATTATAAACCTCTTACACGCTAGAGTTTTTTATCTTATCTCAACGTTTTTGAAAAAATAGTGTGTTTTATTGCATTTGTTATTTCATAAATAAAGTATGTGTGTAGTCTGTGGAAGTTTTTATTCATTGAAAATAGTAAGAGATACTTTATGAAATTGTGACCTAAATAGGGTTATTCTACTCATGATATATAACCGACTATTGCTTGTAAAATTGCAATGAAAAGGAGGGGGTGAAGAGTATAGCACTATTTCTACAAATGCTCTGGTCATTGAGCATTATCATCTTTACTTAATAAAAATGCAAGCTGGCACCATCATGTTATTTATTTTCTCTCAATAATGTGCAGTTCTTGTTTTGAGATGACTATAAAAAGTATTTTTATCCATATGTCTCCTCTGTTTATGAGCTGTAAGAGAATAATTTGGATTGATTTATCATGAATCGATTTGAAATGAGGAAAATTTACGGTATTCCGATGTTTTATTCAAGTTGAAAATGATTAATTGTTATTATAAATCAATGCATTATCATTATAACGAGAAGCAGGGGAATAATCTGTTCGTTTTTTACAGTAGCCTATTTTTTTATAGTATAATAAAATAGAGAGAACAAAATAGATGAGAATATGCGTTTTATGCTTGACTTTTTTTTCTGTAAACAAATGTTTATAAGAATGTTTAAGGGATAATTATGAAAAAAAGTGCAAGTTTAGATGCAATGATTGTGCTGCTAAAAGCGGTCGCAGAAATAAACCATTTACGTGTTCTTACGCTCTTGCGTCATGAAGATTTAACAATTCCTGATTTTATTTTTATTCTTGATCAGTCGCAAGCGTGTATATCACGATATTTACGTTTGTTGTACGAAGCACGATTGATTGAGCGTTATCAGAAGGGAGATAGCCTTTATTTTAAGCTTTGTCATGATTTTTTGGGTAAAGACATTGTGATGGGTGTTCTTTCGGCTTTACCAAAGCATGATATGTTGTTAGCGCATGATTTAGAACGTTTGAAGGATGTTAAAAAGCAGCGTCAAAAAACGAGGAAGAAGCATTTTTTACAAAATACGTTGCAATGGGATGTATTACGGTCATCCTATATGGCAGATCATGGTGTGGAAAACGCTTTACTTGAAATCATTGGCGATAAACCATTTCAAACGATGCTGGATATTGGAATAGGTGGAGACTCTGTCTTAAAATTGTTTTCTAATCTTTATACGCATGCGGTTGAAGTTGTGCTTGATAGCAATGTTTTTCACTTGTCTGTTGGAGATACAACTTTTGATTTAGTTATTCTTCATTGGGTTTTACATTTTCTTGAAAATCCTGAAATGTTTCTTCATGAGATATCAAGTGTTTTGCGTCCTCATGGACGTTTATTGGTTGTGGATTTTGGTTATCATAAAATTGAGTCTTCATATTCTGATCAAGCACATACGCGTTTTGGATTTTCGGCTTTACAAATAGAACAATGGCTTAAAAATACGGGACTTGTTCTAGAACAAACGGTTTGTCTTACTCCTATACAAAATGAAAACAGTGAGAAGGGTATGGTTACGCTTTGGCTTGCTCGTGATCCGCGTTTATTAGTTGACGATATCAAAGATAAACAAGTCGATTTTGCATAAATCGCGTTTGTTGACCTGCTTTATTCTCTGATTTTTCTTAAGGAATAGCGTAGAGATAAAACTTTATTCAATCATTGATAATCTATTGTTTTTTACATTTGTATTATGTTTTTATATGAGAGTATTGGTGTTTTACAGGGGCTTGGTGGCTGTGTACTGTGTAATGAAAGCACCTTCTATAGAGATAAGCCTATGAGGATCGTTATTTAAGGTGTCTTGATATCATATTTGTTTTATTAGCCAATATATTGATTTTTTAGATTTCAATGAGAGGCTCGAATATAGGAATATTTTTTCATTTCAAATTTCCTGTTTCAGAATCCAAAAGAGTCTGTTTGTTTGTTACAAGAGAAGATATTTATCTAAATAATAGCGTTTGTAAAAGGAAATACATATTTCTAAATATGAGAGCGGCGGCGATATGATGTAATAGCGCACAATATAATATAGTGATGGCTCATACCTTCATAAATGTCAAAAATGGTGGTACCCAATAGATCTTACGATGTCTCTTTAAAACAGGTGCTTAGATAAGAAGTACCTTGGAATTTTTAGTGAGTGGTGCAAAAAGATGCTCTAAAAAGACGAAGGGGTAAAAGGGTAAGACAATGCATGATTTTCATTATTTAAAACACAGCGTTATGAGCATGTTTGAAATTCGTAAAGGCAAATGAAAGGGATGGTAAAGACGGCAATAGGTTTTTATTTTTGGGCTTTTATGTTTTTTATCCATATGCTTTTTCTTGTTTGTGATGTGCCATAGTATGGCTATTCATTGATTCAATGGACGAAGATTTAAAATAAGGGATCTTACGTTCTTGAGATCTCTCATGTAAGTTGTAAAATGATGCGTTATGATTGTAAATCAATGCATTATTTACGTTAGAAGAACAGACTATAACAATTTTTGAGTGTAGAAACTACTGTGTGTAATTATTTTACGGAATCATTTAAATGATAGAGATTAAGAGAAACTGTCTGCATTGATCTCGGTTTGTTATGTTAAAATGCGTTAGAGCCTGTTGGTTATTGTAAAATAGTTTATCGTTATTTGGAATGATTATAGCACGTGATTCGAAACAAATACCTTCAGAGTTCTCATTTTTTCATAAAATTAAGCTGTTTAAATTCTTCATTGATTGTTACATGAGAGATGCGACAATATTTTAATAATCATTTACAGAATTTTTTATGAAGATAGATAAGATTTTATTTCTCTAAATTTATTGTTTTCTTGCAAGAAGATGTTTTTCATTTTTTATGGTTATTTGTGTAAGATTTTAAAAATCTACATTTTTATTTTTGTGGTGATTGCTGTTGGAAAAGTGATTCTACTTTTACATAGTTTGATTTTTATAGGGTGGATACGTAGAAATTACGGTTTTTTTAATTATGATCATCAGAGTTATGAAAGAAACTATTTAAAAGTTATAATGATTGTAGATTCTAATTGATGTTTCTTGAAATAAAATTGCTTCAAATTGGGTCATTTTAAACTTTTTTTGCCCAAATTTAAACATTTTTAAACAATTTATAACTCTTTTATGTTTTTTTGCGTAGAAGATGATAGGAATTTCTTGTTGTTTAAAGAATTTTATTCCATAGCAAGAATATTGCATCGGCTATCTTAGTGGTTGATGTGAGAGGACGATCGGGGAACCTCCTCCCCCCCCCCCCGCGTGGATCCCCTAGATTGTCTGGCCTGACTGAGGATTTCCTCAGTCAGGCTTTTTATAATTGTTTTGCGGTATGTTGTAGCGTGTTATTAGGGGGAAGTGTAAGATCTGTTATTGTTTCGCCTATACTACCTGAATACATAGAGGGGCAGGTCTTGTTGGGCGGATAGTGTTAGCGTATTCATTTTCGATAATTTGATTTTTCTTTATTGAGGCATCGTTGAATGCTATAAGGAGAATCGTAAAGGGAATCTATGTTTGTGTTCTGTGATCTTTAGGTAAGAGATAATGGGATCTTTTTCACATCGTATTATTTTTATTTTATTTGTATTTTTTATTTCTGGCGTTGTATTTTTTGCTTCTCAAAGTAGTGCTGTTTATCAGTTTTTTTCCGGTCGCTCTTCTTTTTCTTCTCAGAAGCTTGATGTAACAGAGGAGGAGTTGTTAGAGAGATTGTCCGTATCTTTTCCAGATATTATCAAGCATCTTTCTAAGATGGACCCTCAACAGCAAGAGTTGTTTATTGCGCAGCTGCGTCGTGATGTAATTGCGCTTGCTGCTAAAAGTGGTCAGAGTCGTGAGCAGGCTCAAAAATCTGGTGAAACTGTTGCTATGGCTCTCTCAAAAGCGATTTCTCGTCCTTCCATTGCTAATGCTTATTTTTAGCTGTTTTTTTAATCGCGCTTTTGGGTTTTATTTTAAGCAGCAAGAGCTTTTCATGAATTTTTGAAAAGTGCGAGGAGATAATCAATTTGTAGGATAATTAGCAAAATTTATCTTACTCAAAAGGTAAGCAATCAAAGTATAACGATAATGATGCAATCATTACAGGAGTGAAAGAAAGTCTGTCAAGGGTATTGGTCGAGTTAATTGTATTATCAATCGCGACAATAACAAAAGCAAAAGCAGTATTGGCTATAATAAAACACGTTAATCGCGTTTTATATGCCGGTTATTTTTTTATTTGATATGAGAAAATAGAAAATTTTAAAAGGATTTAAGATTCCTTTGTTCTACGGATTTTAGAATATTTATTCACTTGTATGATTTCTGAAAATGAGGTGCAAGGCTGATAAGGTGATTGTCTGTGACAAAGAAAAAAATATTTGAATGAAGATGAGGGTTTATTTTTATTTAAAAGGCTTTGGGGGTATTGAGTTTCCTAACATTTTTCAAAAAACAGACAAAAGTAATTGTTAAGCTTTGTTGTAGAGACAAAGACGGATATAGCTTTTTTAGCATATTGTTTTGTAATGATAATTTGTCATTTTCATATTGAGTGAGAATCTTAAGAATTGTAAAATTCTCTCGTTTTAAATTTATTCATGGTGAAAAAATCAAAATTAGTTTCTTGTGCACTACAAGTGAGAGGCTTGTGTGGATAAAAGCTCTTTCAAAAGAAGAAGTAAAAAGCTTCTTTGTGGCATCTTAAGAGCTAAAAGTCTGTTGCAATATTTTGAATTGGTAAAGAGTATGATAGTTTTAGTATATTTATGAATTTTTTATGCGCAATGATGGGAGCGGGGACTTGTTTTATGATTTGTTGGGGTTTTATCGGACATAAAGAGTGCTGTGGGTGTTTATTAACCAGAGAGAAGTGTTGATAACAGTTTATATTTTTTGTGAAACTTTTTTGATATTGAGAATCTTCGGTAAAAAGATGTTCTTGTCTCTCTTTAAGATGCTATTTTTTTAATATAAAAATTAAGTGATACAATAGTGATAGTAGAAATTTGTATATTATATCATTTTATTTAATACGCTATAAGATTAATCATAGTCTCTTTATTTTTTTTATTTTATGATATAGATAAATCTATAATTTGTGCATAAAGATATTTTCTTTTGTTGCAGAATTTTATCTTGAAATTGTCTTACTCTTTCCTTTTTCAAGCCGTTCTTTTGCTTTCTTTTTTTGTACAATACGTTTGCAAATTATTTGCAGCTAGAATTTGAGAATGTTTGAGTGAAGAGAAAGAAAATGCAATTTTTGAAAATCTTGTTAAATACAGCGTGTGCTGTATTTTTTGTATTTGATGTAAGTTGGACTCATAGTGTCTTAAATGTTGCGGAATCAGGAGAAGCCTCAGCGATTGTTGCTTCTAAGATTCCTGATCGTCCTTATGAGTTTCTTATTCAGAAACTTGCGAATAAATATAATGTTCCCGTTAATTTAGCACATGCTGTTGTAAAAGTCGAAAGTAATTATAAGGCAGGTATAAAGGGGGCTGCTGGCGAAATAGGTTTGATGCAAATTAAACCCTCTACGGCACGAGGGTTGGGCTTTAGTGGTTCTGTACAGGATTTGTACGATCCTGCGACCAATCTTGAATATGGTATGCGTTATTTGGCACGGGCGTATAAACTCAGTGGTGGAAGTACGTGTGGTACAATCCTTAAATATAACGCAGGTCATGCTGCAAAAAAAATGAATTCCATTTCGGCGAAATATTGCGCAAAAGTGAAAACTTATCTGGCTTCATTAAAATAAAAACATCTTTTTAGACAGGTTTGCTATAAAATATTTTAAGATGCTATTTTCACGGAGCAGAAAATGTTTTATAAATTAATGCGTCAGTCGGCTGGGCAGCCGCGCTTGTCTAATGCTGAAATGCGGCAAGTGAGGAAAGTCCGGGCTCCATGGAAAGACGGTGCCGGGTAACACCCGGCGGGGGTGACCCTAGGGAAAGTGCCACAGAAAGTAAACCGCCTATTTTTATAGGTAAGGGTGAAAGGGTGGAGTAAGAGCCCACCGCGCATTCAGTAATGAATGTGGCAAGGTAAACCCCACCGGGAGCAAGACCAAATAGAAATGACGTGCAAAATTTAATTTGCAGCCGATTTCCGGGCGAGTCATTCGGGTAGGTTGCACGAGGCGGATGGTAACATCCGTCCCAGATGAATGGTTGCCATGTAAAGTGTAAGCTTTACTCTACAGAACCCGGCTTATAGGCCGACTGATATTTCATGATGATACGCGATATTTTATAAGATCAATTATATATGGTCTTTTATGGATTCTATGTGTTTGAAATGGACACTTGAGCAAAGAGTATTTTAAAAAATTATAACATTTCTTTAAGTATAATGCGTTAGGATCTGTCTTGGGATAACTTTAGTTTTTTCGTTCATTGTGATTAATATGAAAGTTGAAGGCTAGGTTACTCTAAAATCAGTTGCTATGAGAGAGCTGTTGATTTGAGACAGCATAACTTCAAGACGGATTATTTTGATAAAGCAGGATCAAAGAGCTGAACGCCATATCCCAGTGTTGTTGCAGCCAGTTTTGGCTGGGCTTATGCCATTGGTTGGAGCAAAAGTGATTGATGGCACCTTTGGTGCTGGTGGTTACACGCGCGCTTTGTTAAAGGCAGGGGCGGAGGTGATCGCTCTTGATCGTGATCCTCATGCTATTAGTGCGGGACAATCGCTTGTTGAAGAATTTTTTCCACGACTTCATTTGGTGCAAATGGAATTTTCACAGTTGGATCGCGTTGTTGAAGAGAAGGTAGACGCCGTTATTTTGGATATTGGTGTCTCTTCAATGCAGCTTGATGAAGCTGAAAGGGGATTTTCTTTTCAAAAAGATGGTCCATTAGATATGCGAATGGCTCAGACTGGTTTTACTGCTGGCGATGTTGTAAATCACTTAAAAGCAAGGGATTTGGCACGTATCTTTAAGATATTAGGAGAAGAGCGCTATGCGGGGCGAATTGCACGGATGATTGAAAAGCGTCGTGTTGTTCAGCCTTTTTTGCGTACAGGTGATTTGGCGTATGCTATCGAAGCGTTGATAGGACGTAAGCCAGGAGATCGCATTCATCCTGCAACACGTGTATTTCAGGCTCTTCGCATTTATGTTAATGATGAAATTGGTGAACTTGCACGTGGCTTATTTGCTGCTGAACGCATTTTGAAACCGGGTGGTCGTTTGGGGGTTGTCAGTTTTCATTCTCTTGAAGATCGTATGGTCAAAAGATTTTTTTCTTTTCGTTCAGGAGAGTGTATGAGATCACGCTATCTTCCTGAAATAAAAACGCCTCCAGCAACATTTTTTCCTTTGTTTAAAGGGGGGATAACTGCAAGTGAAGAGGAGTTACAGCAAAATCCTCGTTCACGTTCTGCGCGGTTGCGTGTTGGTGTACGAACTAAAGCAGAGGCTCTTGCAGCAGATATGAAATTATTTGGTTTAGCAGAGATTGCCAGTTTTGAAGGCGGCAAGAAATGACAGTTTTTCGTACATTTGATATGATCTTAGTGATGATTATGATTTGTATGGCAGGTCTTACTTATAAAGTAAAATATGATGTTCAAAAACGAATGAACGAAGTTCGTCATCTTGAGCATGAAATTGCTGCAGCAAAAAATACGGTAAGTTTGCTTCGTGCTGAGTGGGCTGTGATGATAAGGCCTTCACGCATGCAAAAACTTGCAAAACGTTATCAAAAAGAACTTGAGTTAGAGGTTATACAGCCGCGTCAAATCGTGGCGTTTAAAGATATTCCGGTACGGGTACATGATCAAATTGAAGAAGTGATTAAACAAAATATCTTGGAAGATAATCAGGATATTTTGACAAATAATCGGGCTTCTCAGATAAATGATGTTGTCCAAAAAGGCGCGCAGTAATGAAATCGACTTTTTTATTCTCACAGAAGAAAAAGCGCTTAAAGAATTCGTTGAATAATCATAATGTTTCTGTTCGTCGTCCCTATTCTAGTCGTCCACGTTTGCTTTTTTCGTTGTTCTGCTTTTTAATTTTATATGGCATCATGGGGGCTTGCCTTATTTCTTATGGGTTGGAAGGTGGACAGATTGAAGAAGCAAAGGGGCCAGGAGTTCTTCAATTGATGGCACGGCCTGATATTGTTGATCGTAATGGTCGTTTATTGGCAACAGATATTAAAACTTATTCACTTTTTGCTGAGCCACGACGTATTATTGATGTGGATGAAACAATTGAATTGCTCTCAACAGTTTTGCCTGATCTTAATTGGCAGGAAACCTATAAGCGCTTAAAAAGAAAATCTGGTTTTTCTTGGATACAGCGTGGGTTAACACCAATGCAGAAGACGAAAATTATGGCTCTTGGTATACCAGGAATTGGTTTTCGGACTGAAATTCGTCGTTTTTATCCTGATGGACCTGTAACTTCCCATATTCTCGGTATGGTGAATGTTGATAATCAGGGCATTGCAGGTATGGAAAAATATATTGATGATGCGGGGTTGAGTGCTTTGCGTGCCGCTGGTCTTGCTATGGAAGAATCATTAAAACAAGTTCAGCTTTCGATTGATGTGCGTGTTCAGGCAATTGTTCATGATGAACTTATTCAGGCTATGAAGCGTTATAGGGCAATTGCTGCAGGAGCTATTATTTTAAATATACATACGGGGGAAGTTTTGGCTTTGGCATCACTACCAGATTTTGATCCTGGAAATCCTATTGAAGCTTTAAAAAGTGATCGTCTCAATCGGATGACGGCAGGAGCTTTTGAAATGGGATCAATCATTAAAAGTTTTACAACTGCCATGGCTCTTGATTCCGATATTTTTCATTTAAACAGTATTATTGATGCTTCAAAGCCAATAAAAGCAAGTAGTGGGTATACTATTCATGATTTTCATGGGAAAAATCGTCCCTTAACGTTATGGGAGGTTTTTATTTATTCCTCTAATATTGGTTCTGCTAAGGAGGCATTGGCGGTGGGGATTGATGGACATCGTAATTTTTTGAAACGACTTGGTTTACTGGATCGATTGACAACAGAATTGCCTGAAGTTGCCCATCCTATTGTGCCACATCATTGGAAGGATATTCATTCGATGACCATTGCTTTTGGGCATGGTATGGCAACAACACCTTTGCAAACGGCTGTCGGGGCTGCTGCTTTAATGAATGGTGGTTGGTTAATTGCTCCGACATTTTTAAAACGTACAAAAGGACAAACTTTGCACTACGCAAAACGGGTTTTGCAGGCTAAAACAAGTCAAAATATGCGTTACCTTTATAAATTAAATAGTGATATTGGTTCTGGACGTAATGCAAAAGTTGAAGGTTATCGTGTAGGTGGTAAGACAGGAACAGCTGAAAAAGTTGAAAATGGAAAATATTCTAAAACAAAAAATTTCAATAGTTTTCTTGCTGCTTTTCCTATTGATGATCCTGTTTATGTTGTTTTAACAATTATTGATGAACCAAAGCCTGCAGAGGGACAGCGTTCAGCAACAGCGGGGATGAATGCTGGACCAATGCTTGCTAATATTGTTCGTCGCACAGCTAGTTTTCTTGGTGTAAAATCCGATTTTAAAAAAGAATATGAGCCTCTTTTAAGTAAAAAGAGTAATTCAAGTTTCGTTAAACAACGGTAAAATGAATACAAAGGTGCAGCGTTATGTTGTTTGGAACAGTTTTTACAGAATGTCTTGAAGATCAGAATCTTTCTTCAATGGAAATAACAGGAATCAGTGCAGATTCTCGACAAGTTTTGCCAGGCTATGTTTTTGTCGCTGTTCAAGGAAAAAAAAGTGATGGAAGGCACTATATAGATGATGCGATAAAGCGTGGCGCACGAGCAATTGTTACAGATTGTCATGCTGTTCTTGAGGATTTATCTGTTCCCATTTTACGTGTTTCTAATGTTCGTCATAGTTTAGCGTTGGCAGCTGCACGTTTTTACGGTTCTCAGCCTGAAACGGTCGTTGCTGTGACTGGTACAAGTGGTAAAACATCTGTTGTTTCTTTTATTCGGCAAATTTGGACTCATGTTGGATTTTGTGCTGCGAGTATAGGAACGGTTGGTGTTGTTTCTCCTAAACGGAATGTTTATGGTTCTCTCACAACACCTGATCCGGTTGTCTTGCACCGTCTTCTTTGTGAAATTTCTCATGAAGGTGTGACGCATGCAGCCCTTGAAGCATCTTCGCATGGGCTTGATCAAGGACGACTTGATGGAGTTCGTTTAACGGCTGGTGCCTTTACCAATTTAGGGCGAGATCACATGGATTATCACACGGGGGTAGAGGATTATTTGCGGGCTAAAATGAAGTTATTTGATACACTTTTGCCTGTATCTGCTCCTGCTTTGATTTTTGCTGATGATGTTTATTCACAAAAGGTTATTGATGTTGTTACACAAGCGCGCCGCCGTGTCTTGACAATTGGTCGTAAGGGGCAATTTATCACGATTAATCGTGTTGAACATCAACGCTCAAAACAGTGTATTGAGTGTCGTGTGGAAAATAATATTTATACATTTGATTTGCCTTTGGCTGGAGATTTTCAGGTAGCCAATGCGCTTATGGCAGCGGGGTTAGCAATTGTAACGGGTGTTTCACCTCGTAAGGTTTTTTCTGCGCTTGAAACTTTGCAGGGGGCGCCTGGGCGGTTAGAATTTGTCGGAAAGACAGAAAATAATGCGCCTGTTTATATTGATTATGCTCATAAACCAGAAGCTTTGGAGCAGGTTTTGCTTTCTGTTCGTCCCTTTACGCAAGGGCGTTTGATTGTTGTTTTTGGTTGTGGAGGAGATCGTGATCAAGGAAAAAGACCTTTGATGGGAAAAATTGCGGCGGATAAAGCGGATATTGTTATTGTAACGGATGATAATCCTCGCACAGAAATGCCAGAAAAAATACGCAAGGATATTTTACAGGCAGTGCCAACAGCAATAGAGATAGCAGATCGTGGTGAGGCTATTTCTTATGCGGTGGAGCTTTTGAAAGCTGGTGATACACTCATCATTGCTGGAAAAGGTCATGAGGATGGCCAAATTATAGGGCAGACAACGTATCCTTTTTCAGATCGTTTGAAAGCGATAGAAGCTCTAGAGGACCGAAAGAAATGACAGCTTTATGGGATAAGCAAGCACTTGTTGCTGCAATTAATGGTGTTGTAATGGGAAGCATGCCAGAAACTTTTTCTGGGGTTTCCATTGATAGTCGTACTCTTGCGGAAGGTGATATTTTTTTCTGCATTAAAGGGCATCATCTTGATGGTCATGATTTTGCTGCGCAAGCTTATGAACGAGGTGCAGGCGTTCTTATCGTTGCGGAACACCGTTTGAGGGATATGAAAAAGATATCGGCCCCGCTTATTGTTGTTCCTGATGTTTTGCAAGCCTTAGAAAAACTTGCACAAGCTGCACGCAAACGTTCAAGAGCTAAGATTATCGCGATAACAGGATCGGTGGGAAAAACAACGACAAAAGAAGCTTTGAAACAAGCACTTGCAACGAAAGGGAACGTTCATGCGAATCTCGCTTCTTTAAACAATTGCTGGGGGGTTCCACTTACTTTAGCGCGGATGCCTATGGAGAGTGATTATGGTATCTTTGAAATTGGCATGAATCATAGAGATGAAATTCGCCCTCTGGTCAAACTGGTTTGTCCGCATGTTGCTCTCATTACGCATATTTGTGCAGGACATATGGTTTTTTTCAAAAATCTTGAAGAAATAGCAAAGGCAAAAGCTGAAATTTTTGAAGGATTAGATGAGAAAGGCATTGCCATTTTAAATGCGGATAGTGATTTTTTTTCTTATCTCGTTCAAGAAGCAAAGAAATGCGGTGTAAAGAATATCTTAAGCTTTGGTGAGAGCAAAAATGCTGATTATCAAGCGCGAGATATACGTCTTCTAACTGATCATTCTTCTATGATTGTACGTATTAGGGAGCGGGATAGGGAGGTTCAAATTGGTGCTCCCGGACGCCATATTGTGCAAAATAGTTTAGGGGTTATTGCTGCTTGTGATGCTATGGGAGTTGAGTTAGAGCCTGTTCTTCTTTCTTTTCGCCATTTTTCTTCTCAAAAGGGGCGAGGTGTTCGTTATCGACTGTCTTTATCAAATGGGGGTGAATTTTATCTCATTGATGAAAGCTATAATGCAAATCCTGCTTCTATGCGTGCTGCGCTTGAGCTTCTTGCTACAGGACCAGTCGGAGAAGAGGGGCGGCGAATTGCTATTTTAGGAGATATGCTAGAGTTAGGGGAGTATAGTGAAAAGCTTCATCGTGATTTAATAAAGCCAATACGTCTTTCCGGTGCTAATCCGGTTTTTCTATTTGGTGAGGCGATGAAATCTTTAGTCAGTGATTTGTCTGCTGGTGTTAAGGTTCATTATGCTGAAAATATTGAGAAAATTTTATCTCTCCTTTTAGCAGAAATTTCTTCTGGGGATCTGCTTATGGTTAAATCATCCAATAGCCTTTGTTCATCAGATATTGTGACTGCATTGCTTGACCGCTATAAAGCGGTTTCTTCATAGTTTTAAGAGGTTTTTTGTACCATGATGCTGTTTTTTTCTTCGTTTAGTGATTGGCTTCCAGGTGTGAATGTATTTCGTTACATTACTTTTCGCACGATAGCGGCTATGCTTACTTCGGGGCTCATCGTCTTTTTGTTTGGACCTAGCATCATTGCTTCTCTTAAATTGCGGCAGGGTAAGGGGCAACCGATTCGTGCTGATGGTCCTCAAACACATTTTAAAAAGGCTGGAACACCTACAATGGGTGGATTGATGATTTTAACTGGCATTGTAGTATCGGCATTTTTGTGGTGTAATTTATCGAATATTTATTTTTGGGTATCGCTATTGGTTATGCTTTCTTTTGGGGCAATTGGATTTTATGACGATTATCTTAAGGTCACAAAACAAACAGACAAAGGATTTTCTGGGAAAGCACGGTTAAGTTTGGAGTTTTGTGTTGCCGCAATTGCTGCTTTTGTCATCCTGAAAATTGGCTCATCTGGATTCGCTTTGCCTTTTTTGAAAGATTATCTTATCAATTTGGGCTGGTTTTTTATTCCTTTTTCTGCTTTTGTTATTGTCGCGACCGGTAATGCGGTTAATTTGACGGATGGACTTGATGGCCTTGCTATTGTTCCTGTGATGGTTGCAGCCTTATCTTTTGCTCTGATTGCTTATCTTTCTGGTAATATGAATTTTGCTGATTATCTCCAAATCCATTATGTATCGGGAGCAGGTGAATTGGCTGTTTTATTGGGAGCTGTTGTTGGGGCAGGGCTTGGTTTTTTATGGTTTAATGCACCACCTGCAGCTATTTTTATGGGAGATACTGGTTCGTTGGCTCTTGGAGGATTATTAGGGACTGTTGCAGTAGCTACGAAGCACGAAATTGTTTTGGCTCTTATTGGTGGGCTTTTTGTTGTGGAAGCTTTTTCGGTCGTTATTCAGGTTGGTTATTTCAAATTAACAAGAAAACGCGTGTTTCTTATGGCACCGATACATCATCATTTTGAGAAAAAAGGCTGGACTGAAAGCCAAGTCGTGATACGCTTTTGGATTATTTCAATTGTTCTTGCTCTTATTGGTCTTTCAACACTTAAATTGCGGTGAGATTTTGATTTCTGTTGCGTGTTATAAAGGACAAAAAGTTGCTTTATTTGGATTGGGGAAGTCTGGACTAGCAACGGCACAAGCATTGATGCGTGGCGGTGCAGAAGTGGTGGCGTGGGATGATAGTCCTTCAAGCGTGCAAATGGCTTTTCGGCACAATATTCCAACGCGAGATCTCCGTTATGAAGATTGGTCAGAATTTGTTGCATTGATTGTAGCTCCTGGAGTTCCTTTAAATTGTCCTCAACCCCATTGGGTTGTTGAAAAAGCACGAAAAAAAAATATAGAAATTATCGGTGATATTGAATTATTTGTTCGTGCGCGCCAGCATTTTTTACAGCATTATGGTTTTTGTGACCAAGATGTTCCTTTCATTGCGATTACGGGGACGAATGGGAAGTCAACTACAACGGCTTTACTTGCGCATTTGTTGGAAAAAATGGGTTATGATGTGCAGGTGGGGGGGAATATCGGAAAGGCAATATTGACGCTTAAGCCATTTGTTAAAAAACGGATCTATGTGATTGAATGTTCATCATTTCAAATTGATCTTACACCCTCTCTTCAGCCGACCATTGGACTTTTATTGAATTTAACACCTGATCATATTGATCGACATGGGAGTTTTGCCTGTTATGTGCAAACCAAAAGGCATCTGATTGCTCAGGCTTCTCAGGCTTTTATTTCAGTTGATGATGCAGCTTGTCGGGTTTTATATCAACAGTTGCTTCATGAGGGGAAGAAAATTTGGGCAATTTCCAAGGATCATTTTGTTGAAAATGGTTTTTATGCAGATGGGACTAAGCTCTTTTCTGTTTGTCAAGGACAGCGTCATATGCTTGCAGATCTGGCGTCTATGACTGCTTTGCGCGGATGTCATAATGCGCAAAATGCCCTTATGGCATTAGCAACGTTGCAGGTTTTAAAAATAACCGATCCACATATAGAGAACTGTTTAGCAAGCTATAAAGGGCTGGATCATCGTATGCAGCAGGTGCGTAAAATGGGGGCGGTTTTGTTTATCAATGACAGCAAGGCGACTAATGCAGATGCAACAGCTCCTGCGCTTTCCACCTTTAATGATATTTTTTGGATTGTTGGGGGAGAGGCAAAACAGGGAGGAATAGAGTCTCTTAGAGAATTTTTTCCTAAAATTCGTAAAGCCTATTTGATTGGGAGCGCGGCGGAAGAATTTGCCCGCACCATTGGATCTGCTTTTCCCTTTTCTATGAGCTTAACTTTGAAAAATGCGGTGCATGAGGCAGCTGTTGACGCAATGGGTTGTAAGGAAAAAGAGGTGACGGTTCTTTTGTCACCTGCTTGTGCAAGTTATGACCAATTTAAAAATTATGAAATGCGAGGTGAAGCATTTGTCTCTTTTGTGATGCAGTTACAATAAAAAAGCATCAGTTATAAAAAAATATTTTTGCGTTAAGACTCCAGAATCTTTTTTTGTGTAATTTAGTTTTTAAAGTGTTTGTTAAATAGGCTGGGGAACCATATCACTTTAAGATAATTTATAAAATGGATAAGGTGGATACCATGGTTACGCGCGCAGATAGAGATCCAATTGCTAATTGGTGGTGGACGATTGATCGCTCTATCTTTGCAGCTTGTTTAATTTTAATGGGTATTGGCATTATGCTATCTTTTGCTGCCAGCCCTATTATTGCAAAAAAAATCGGAATTGCTGATAGTTTTTATTTTGTTCGGTGGCATATCATTTTTAGCATTTCAGCATTTTTTACGATGGTTACCATTTCTTTTTTTTCGCTTTCTAATATTCGTCGTTTATGTGCTCTTTTGCTCATTGTAACGCTTGCTCTTATGGTTGCAACCTTATTTTTTGGTCCAGAATTAAAGGGAGCACGGAGGTGGATTCAGCTATTTGGTTTTTCTGTACAGGCTTCAGAGTTTATGAAGCCAGCTTTTGTGGTTATGTCTGCTTGGCTTTTTTCAGAACAGATACGCAGGAGGGGAATTCTGGGTTATACGTTAGCGATTCTACTTTATGCCATTTGTTGTGTGCTTCTGGTTTTGCAGCCTGATATTGGACAAACAGTTTTAATAAGTGCAACATGGGGGGGGCTGTTTTTTATTGCTGGTGTACCTCTTACCATTATTTTTCTCTTTCTCATTTTAGGCGTTGTAGGAATTATTTTAGCTTATCTTTTTCTGCATCATGTGCGCGAGCGTATCAATGGTTTTTTGACAGGTGAAGGGGATACTTTTCAAGTGGATGTAGGACGTGAGGCTATTTTGAATGGTGGTTGGTTTGGGCAAGGTCCTGGGGAGGGAACAGTAAAACGTATCATTCCTGATAGCCATACAGATTTTGTGTTTTCCGTCGCTGCTGAAGAATATGGTATTATCCTTTGTTTATTAATTATGATGCTTTTTGGCTTTATCGTTATGCGTTCATTGTATATAGCCATGAATACACGTGATTCCTTTATACGTCTTGGTATTACTGGCATAGCAATGATGATTGGCTTTCAATCAGCGATTAATATGGCCGTTAATCTTCACTTAATTCCTCCAAAAGGCATGACATTGCCTTTTATTTCTTATGGTGGTTCTTCGATGGTGGCGATTGCGTTTTCAATGGGCATTTTGCTTAGTTTAACACGTCGTTGGCCAGAAGCACGCCTTTCAGCTTTTTCTTCCTCTTCTGTCTTGGATACCCCTTATGAATGATAAAAAAGTTATTGTTTTGGTGGCTGGTGGTACAGGTGGACATCTTTTTCCTGCTGAAGCCCTTTCTGTTGAATTAAGGCAGCGTGGATATGATGTTCATTTAATAACAGATGAAAGAGCACGACCTTTTGTTCAGTGTTTTGATGAAGAGCATATTCATATCGTTTCATCGGCAACATTTATACGACGCCATCCTTTTGCTCTGATAAAGACATTTTGGTCTTTGCTAAGGGGTATGGGGCAATCGTTGGCGTTGTTTTATAAATTACGTCCTGCTCTTGTTGGAGGATTTGGGGGGTATCCTAGCTTTCCTCCTCTTTTTATTGCGGCCCTAACGAGGCGTGTAACATTTATTCATGAACAAAATGCTATTATGGGGCGTGCCAATCGGGTGTTGGCAATTTTTGTGCGTGCAATCGCTGGTGGTTTGTTGTCGCCAAATGGCGCTTATGCTCGTAAAATACTTTTGACGGGGAATCCTGTCCGTGAGGCTGTGCTGAAGGCGGCCAAAATTCCTTATCATCCCTCAACTGGTGAAGAGCCATTTCATTTTTTGATTTTTGGAGGTAGCCAAGGGGCTTCTGCTTTTTCACATATTGTTCCAGAAGCTATTGCTTTATTCGATGATAAGAACCGTAAACGTTTACGAATTGTGCAGCAAGTTCGAGGGGAAGCAGAAGGGTTAATCAAAATCTATCGTGATATGGGCGTACAAGCAGAGGTAGCTCCTTTTTTTGATGATATGGCTGAACGTATGGCACATGCCCATTTTATTTTGTCGCGTGCTGGGGCTTCATCTGTTTGTGAGATAGCGGTGATTGGTAGACCTGCTTTGCTTGTTCCCTATCCCCATGCTTTAGATCATGATCAGGCTGCCAATGCAGCTCTGCTTGCTCGTGTAGGTGGTGCGCAAATTGTATCAGAAAAAGATTTAAATGCACAAAAGCTTTTTTCTCTTTTAATGCACGCTTGTTGTGCGCCCCATTTATTGGAAAAACAAGCGCTTGCTGCAAAAAAAGTTGGGCAACCTCATGCAACCCGTTGCCTTGCTGATATGGCTGAATCCTTAATTGCAGGGCGATTGTTGTCAGATATAAAAGAGGAGCTTTTAAATGAAAATGCCACTTGATATAGGCGTTATCCATTTTATCGGAATCGGGGGGATCGGTATGAGTGGAATTGCGGAGGTTTTTTATAATCTTGGCTATAAAGTTCAAGGGTCAGATCAAGTTGAAAGTACAAATGTTGAACGTTTGCGGAAAAAAGGAATTAACGTTCATATAGGTCATTGTGCTGAAAACTTAGGGAATGCAGAGGTTGTTGTTTTTTCTACTGCCGTTAAAAAAACAAATCCTGAGTATATTGCTGCAAAGGAAAGACATTTGCCGCTTGTTAGACGTGCAGAAATGCTGGCGGAGCTGATGCGGTTTCGGCGTGCAATTGCGGTGGGTGGTACACATGGTAAAACAACAACCACATCAATGGTCGCAGCCCTTCTTGATGCCGGTCATTTTGATCCAGTGGTAATTAATGGTGGTATTATTAATGCTTATGGTACGAATTCTCGTACAGGAGATGGCGATTGGATGATTGTTGAAGCTGATGAGAGTGATGGTACATTTTTAAAGCTGCCTGCTGATATTGCTGTTATTACTAATATTGACGCTGAGCATTTGGATCATTATGGAAGTTTTGATGCTGTGCGTGACGCTTTTCGGCAATTCGTAGAAAATGTTCCTTTTTATGGTTTTGCTGTTTTGTGCCTTGATCATCCAGAGGTTCAGTCATTGGCGGGCCGTATTGATGATCGTTGGGTGATCACTTATGGTGCAAATCCACAAGCGGATGTTCGTTTTCTTAATCTTTCGATGGATGGTCAAAAAACGCATTTTGATGTTCTTGTTCGCTCACGCAAAACAGGAAGAAAGATTGAGTTGAAAAATTTGCTTTTGCCCATGGCAGGACAGCATAATGTTGCTAATGCAACGGCGGCTATTGCTATTGCGCATGAACTTGGCATTTCAAATGAAGCTATAAAAAGGGGCTTAGCAGAATTTGGCGGAGTAAAACGGCGTTTTACGCGAACAGGAAGTTGGCGGGGTATTGAAATATTTGATGATTATGGACATCATCCTGTTGAAATAAAGGCTGTTTTGCGTGCAGCACGTGAGAGTGCAAAAGGACGTGTTATTGCCATTGCACAACCCCATCGATATTCACGTTTGTATCATTTATTTGATGATTTTTCTACTTGTTTTAATGATGCAGATACAGTGTTGATTACGCCTGTTTATGCGGCTGGTGAAGAGCCTATTGTAGGATTTGGTTCTCAAGAATTGGTAGAGCATATTAAAATGGCGGGTCATCGTGATGTGCGCTTGATACATAGTCTGGAAGATGTCGTGTCTCTTGTCTCAAAATTTGCTCAGGCAGAGGATTATGTTGTTTTTCTTGGTGCTGGCAATATCACACAATGGGCTTGTGCGTTGCCTCATCAATTAGCGGTATTGGATGGTCATGGTAAATTTTCAGCACATTGATGGTGAGGCGCTATTGGCGCAATTGCAACCGCTGTTGGGTGGCGTGAGAGGCAAACTTACACCTAATGTTGAAATGCGTAAGGTAACGTGGTTTCGCACGGGCGGGTTGGCAGAGCTTTTTTATCAGCCTGTTGATGAGGCAGATTTAGCAGTTTTTCTGCAAAATCTTCCTGAATCTATCCCTGTAACAATTGTGGGAATTGGTTCTAATCTTCTGGTGCGTGATGGGGGCGTTCCTGGTGTTGTGATTCGTCTTTCGCCAAAAAATTTTGGGCAAGTGCAGCAAGTTTCTCCAAAAGGCTTTTTAGTTGGTGCTGGTACGGCGGATAAACATTTAGCTGCTGCTGCTTTAAAGGCAGAAGTTGCAGGTTTTCATTTTTATCATGGTATTCCTGGTGCTCTTGGAGGAGCTCTCAAAATGAACGCGGGTGCGAATGGTGTTGAAACCGCAGCGCGTGTTGTCGAGGTCTATGCGCTGGATCGTAAAGGACAACGTCATATCTTGAGTTTGAAAGATATGCATTATTCCTATCGCCATTGTGATATTCCTAAAGATTTTATTTTTACAGCTGCTTTATTGGAAGGAAAACTTGGTAATAAAGATGATATTCGTGCTGCTATGGATGAAGTTTCCCTCCACAGAGAAACTGTACAACCTATTCGTGAAAAGACAGGAGGATCAACTTTCAAAAATCCTGAGAATGGATCTGCGTGGCGCGTGATTGATGAAGCAGGGTGTCGTGGTTTACGGATTGGTGGCGCTCAAATGAGTGAAATGCACTGTAATTTTATGATTAATACAGGGCAAGCAACAGGATATGATCTTGAAGCATTGGGAGAAACAGTGCGTGCGCGTGTTTTTGCAAATTCAGCCCACCTTTTACAGTGGGAAATAGAGCGTATCGGTCAATTTGAGCGTGGTCGAAGTGTTTCTCCTTTTGATCCATTTCATTGATTTATTGTTCACTAAAAAAGTGCAAATAAAAAATTGAGTCATTTCAAAGAGATAATAAAAAATTTCTATTAAGAATCAATAAATTAACAAAGAATCTCTTGCATCAGGCTTTTGAGTCTGATTCATTATGCAAAATGCTAGGTTATTGATTCGCAAGGATAAACCTTGTTTTTTCTGTATGTGGTGCTGATGTATTTTATATAGACTACATATAGTATGCGAAAGAGGGTGATTTATTATGAGAGATAAACATATAGCTGTGTTAATGGGAGGTTTTTCTTCTGAACGGTCTGTAAGTTTATCTTCAGGGGCGGCTTGTGCTGATGTTCTAGAGCTGCAGGGGTATCGCGTGAGCCGCGTGGATGTTGACGCTCATATTGCTTTTGTTCTTGAAAAGTTGCAGCCCGATATTGTCTTCAATGCATTGCATGGTCCATTTGGTGAAGATGGTCGGATTCAGGGGATTCTTGAATATTTAAAAATTCCTTATACCCATTCTGGTGTGATGGCATCCGCTTTGGCAATGGATAAGGGACGTGCAAAAATTATCGTTGAAAATGTTGGGGTTTGTGTTGCTCCTTCTCGTATCATGAGCCGCTTTGCTTTGGGACAAACACACCCCATGGAGCCTCCTTATGTAATTAAACCTGTGTGTGAAGGATCAAGTTTTGGTGTTGTTATTGTCCAGGAAAATGAAGCTGTACCGCCGCATAATATTGGGGGAGCTGAGTGGGGGTATGCCGATGAGGTGATGATTGAAAAATATATTCCTGGTCGTGAATTGACTTGTGCTGTTTTGGGGAATGAAGTGCTGGATGTGTGTGAAATTCTTCCCGATAAACACTTTCCATTCTACGATTATGACTCGAAATATAAAATGGGTGGTTCTCTTCATATTTGTCCTGCACAACTTTCACTAAATATTTACCAAAGTGTGCAAAGAATGTCTTTAGCAGCCCATCAGGCGATAGGGTGTCGAGGTGTTAGCCGTTCTGATTTTCGTTTTGATGAGAAAACGGGAGAATTGGTTTGGCTTGAAATTAATACGCAACCCGGTATGACATCGACGTCTCTTCTTCCTGATATTGCAAAAGCGAGCGGCCGTACTTACGGCGATATTGTTCAATGGATGGTGGAGGACGCATCATGTATGCGTTGAATGTTAATAAAACAAATGTTCCGATGGAGGTGCTTTCAGTGCCGGCTTTGCCACGTCTTTATCGTCGTTTTCTTCGGTTTATGTTTGAGTTTGTTTTTGTCAATATTCATATTCCACGCCATTTCGGCTCTTTTGCTGTTGTATGGTTTTTCTTGGTTACGGCTTTTTATGGACTTTCATCGAGTGGTCAGATGGCTGTGATCGTAAATACGATCATATTGGATAGTAGTTTTGTGGTCACTCATGTCGATATAAGCGGTAATAAGCGCTTAACAAAGCAGGATATTTTTAAAATTTTAAAACTTGATGTTGCGCCTTCTATATTCACTTTTGATGTTGAAAGAGCACGTTCTCTTTTGGAAAAACAGGCTTGGGTGCAATCGGCTAATGTTCAGAAAATTTATCCCAATAGAATGCGCATTTCCATCGTGGAGCGTGAACCCTATGCCATTTGGCAACATGATAGCATAGTGGATATTGTTGATAATACAGGTCGTGTCATTGTGCCCTTTAAAGGGGAAATTGTTCGGGATTTACCTCTTGTGGTGGGGCAGGGTGCGCAAAATGCTGCTAAAGGATTTATTCAAGCGCTGTCAGTTTATCCAGAAGTATATGATCGTATTCGTGCTTTTGTGCGGGTAGGTAATCGACGTTGGGATCTTGTTTTGGATAATGGAATGCGCGTTATGTTGCCTGAAAATGGTGCACTTGAAAGGCTTTCCTCTCTTATTTCGTCCGGTACAATGCAAGATCTTTTATCGCGCGATATTCTCAGTGTTGATTTACGTCTTGCTGATCGAATTACTGTTTCTTTGTCAGATGAAACGTTGGAGCGTTATAACGCTACTGTAGCAGAAGAAGAACGTATTTTAAAGGCACGAAAGGCAGGAAACCCATGATGTTGCTTAGATCACATCATCTGGGAGGGCGTAAAACACGTTTTTTAACGGTGCTTGATGTCGGTTCAAGTAAGATTGTTTGTCTTATTGCTTGTTTGCGTCCTTTGAAGCATGCGCACTATTTACATGGTCGTACACATTCTACGGAAATTCTAGGCTTTGGAGTGCAGCGTTCACGCGGTATTAAATCTGGTGTTGTCATGGATATGTTTGCAGCAGAACAATCAATAAGATTGGCTGTTGATGCGGCAGAAAAAATGGCTGGCTTGGTGGTGGATTCAGTGATTGTGAATTTTTCCTCAAGTCGATTACAAAGTGCTTTGATTAATGGAAAAGTCCATTTGAATGGTCGTGAAGTCACCAAGCGTGATATGCGTATGGCCTTTTCAGATGTTTCGCGTAAAGCTTTTGATGCTGAACGTCATGTTATGCACTCAGTTCCAGTTTCTTATGTATTGGATGGAGATAAAGGAATTTCTGATCCTATTGGTATGGCAGGGGAAACATTTGGGGTAGATATGCATGTGGTAACAGCAGAAACAGCCTCTTTGCGTAATTTAGAAACTTGTATTAATCGTGCACATTTGAGTGTTGAAGCAATGGTTGCTACTCCCTTTGCAAGTGGTCTTGCTGTCTTGATGAATGATGAGGCGCATTTAGGGGCTGCATGTATTGATTTTGGTGGTGGAACAACAACATTTTCAGTGTTTTTTGAGGGAAAATTTATTCATGCGGATGCTCTTGCTGTTGGGGGGCATCATGTCACTCTTGATGTTGCGCGCGGATTTTCTATGTCTCTAACAGAGGCGGAACGTTTAAAAGTTGTTTATGGTTCAGCACTTTTAACAAGTGCTGATGAGCGACAAATGATTAATGTAGCAGAAATTGGGAATGAACAGCGTGAAACTCAATATCCTCGCGCGGTTCTTGGGCGTATCATTCGTGCGCGTGTTGAAGAAATTTTAGAAATGGTTCGTGATTGTTTAAATCGTTCTGGTTTTGGTCACATCATTGGTAAACGTGTTATTTTGACTGGGGGAGCAAGCCAGTTAACAGGATTGCCAGAAATGGCACGTACTATATTAGGAAGAAATGTTCGTATCGGGCGGCCTTTAGGTATTTCGAGGCTTCCTTCTCTTGCAAAAGGGGCGGCGTTTACATCTGCTGTTGGGTTGTTAATTTATCCGCAATTGGTGGGTTTTGAAGAAAAAACAATGCAGGCGGCAGGAAATCATTTATCGATGGGCACGCGTGGGTATTTTCAGCGTGTTGGTCAGTGGTTGCGTGAGAGTTTTTAGTTAAGTCTAGTTGGATAAATTTCATCGCTTTGGCTTGCGGTGTCTTATGAGAAGGAAAAGAAAATGACGATTAATCTGCATCGGCCAGATATCGCGGAATTGAAGCCACGCATTACCGTTTTTGGTGTTGGAGGTGGTGGCGGGAATGCCGTGAATAATATGATAAATGCTGGTCTTCAGGGAGTTGATTTTGTTGTTGCAAATACGGATGCACAGGCTTTGGCTATGTCAAAGGCTGAACGTGTTATCCAACTTGGAGCAGCTGTGACAGAGGGTTTGGGTGCTGGTGCTTTACCGGAAGTTGGACAAGCGGCGGCAGAGGAATGTATTGATGAAATTATTGATCATCTTGCAGATTCTCATATGGTTTTCATTACTGCTGGTATGGGCGGAGGAACTGGAACAGGGGCTGCTCCCGTTGTTGCTCGCGCAGCGCGTGAAAAAGGTATTTTGACTGTTGGTGTTGTGACAAAGCCGTTTCAGTTTGAAGGCGCACGTCGTATGAAAACGGCAGAGGCTGGTATTGAAGAATTACAAAAATCTGTCGATACATTGATTGTTATTCCCAATCAAAATCTTTTCCGTATTGCAAATGATAAGACAACGTTTGCTGATGCTTTTGCTATGGCTGACCAAGTGCTTTATTCTGGTGTTGCTTCCATTACGGATTTGATGATTAAAGAGGGTTTGATTAATCTTGATTTTGCTGATGTTCGCTCTGTTATGCACGAAATGGGTCGAGCCATGATGGGAACGGGTGAGGCCTCTGGTGAGGGGCGTGCTTTGGCTGCGGCTGAAGCTGCTATTGCAAACCCATTGTTGGATGATACCTCTATGCGTGGGGCGCGTGGTTTACTGATTTCTATTACGGGTGGTCGTGATATGACTCTTTTTGAGGTTGATGAAGCTGCTAATCGTATTCGTGAAGAAGTGGATGCTGATGCGAATGTGATCTTTGGCGCCATTGATGATGAGTCATTGGAAGGCGTTATTCGTGTTTCTGTAGTTGCTACCGGTATTGATCGTGAAGTTAGTGATGTGGTTCAGTCCTCTCATCCTCAGCTTCAAAGACCTGCTTCTTCAATGCGCAAGAGCGATCCTGGAACGTCACACAGTTCTTTTCATGTTCAGTCATCGCCACTGCGTTCTGAGTCAATGGTAGAAGTGATCGAATCACTTGAAATAGAGAAGGGTAAAACAACCGGAGAAAGGTTCCGTCCCAAAAGTCAAATTTTTGCACATCCTGCAGAAGCAATGACGACACGAAGTGCGACGAAAGCTGTTGCGTATGGTTCAAATGCTGTTCAGGAACAGAAATCAAATGTGCCCCGTATGCAAGTAAATCGTGGTTCTCAACAGGCTATGACGGCTCCTGTGAGTATGGAGGCAACAGCGCATGTTCTTGATGAGATGACAGGAGTTGTGAAGCAAAAAGAAAAGCCAGTGCAACCAAAACAAATGCAACAAATGCAAGCGCGCGCTCCAATGCGTATGCCTGAGTTAAAGGATTTTCCTCCTGTTGCTCATGGACAAAGTCAAAGAATATCTGTGACTGATCAAGGTCCTCGTAATCTTTGGCAGCGTTTGAAACAGAGCTTGACACATCGTGAAGAAGCAGAGCCAGAAGCGAGGCTAGAACCCGCTGTTAGATCGTCTCAGCAGCAAGAGTCTCATGTTTACAATAAAAATTCTCAAGCACTTTCTCAAGATGCTTCTGTTTATGTTCCACGTCGTTCTGGTGAGCTGCACCCTCAGGTACCACAAGATCAGCGCACTTTTATAAGTGAAGAAGATCAGTTGGAAATACCAGCATTTTTACGTCGTCAGGCAAATTAATTGATGAAAAATGAGGCAAAGTAAGAAAAATTATTACCTCTTTGATGATCAGTCAAAAATTATACAGTAAAATATATTGCTGTTTTTTGGATAAAATACTTTGTTTTTAAAAAACCGCTTATTATAAGCGGTTTTTTTTATTATTTACTATGAATATTTTTTATAGTTTTATAAATTTTGTTAAAAGAAGTAAAAGTAATTCAATAAAATAATATGATGAATTTGGTGCCAAAATATCAGTCTACTCTTAAAAAAGCGGTAACATTTAAGGGGATTGGCGTTCACAGTGACTGTTTGTCAGTGGTAAAGGTTTGTCCAGCGGATGTTGGGTGTGGTATTATTTTTAAGCGTTGTGGATTAGACGGAACAGAGAAAATATTTCAAGCCCATGCATCGCAAACAGGAGAAACTGAATTATCAACGGTACTTGGAGATGGAGATATAAGGGTTGAAACAATTGAACATTTGATGGCAGCAATTACTGCTTATAATTTGGATAATCTTATTATTGAAGTGTCACATAATGAGATTCCTATTTTGGATGGTTCAGCGTGGCTATATTGCCAAGCTTTTGAAGATGTCGGCATTGTACAGCAAAGTGCGTTACGTTCTTATTTCATTATAAAAAAACCGTTGCGGGTTGAAGGAGCTCATGGTGTTGCAGAGCTTTTGCCATTCGATGGACGTCGTTTTGATATAACGATCTCTTTTCCTTCTTCTGCTATTGGTAAGCAACATTTCAGTTTTGACCTTACCACACGAGGGTTTAGAGATGATTTGTCACGTGCGCGCACTTTTGGTTTTGTCAAAGATGTGGAAAAATTAAGGCTTTCTGGAAAGGCGAGAGGCGCTTCTTTGGAAAATTCTCTTGTTATCGACCTTAATGATAAAATTTTAAATCCCGATGGTCCTTATTGGGAGAATGAATGTGTTCGGCACAAGATGCTTGATGCGATTGGTGATACTGCTTTGCTTGGGGCGCCTTTTATTGGATTATTTCGTTCTTATTGTAGTGGACATAGAATTAATGCGCAATTGGTGAAGGCTGTTTTGGCAGACGAATCACATTACGAAAAAAGCTTTTTAGAGAAAGAGTGAAAAAATTGACAAGATTTTTTTATCGTTTATTTGATTTTTAAGGGGATGATTGACCTAAACTGCTAAATTGGTTATGTGGATTTTAAAGTGATATGGTATAAGACCTTTTATAACTTGTTTTTGCTACAAGGTGATATTCTGTGGAGGCCGGGAAAACTATGAAAAAATCTCATGTGTGCATTGGAAATATGACATATAGAAAATCTAACATTGTACGCAAGATATTGGGGGTGGTGCTTTTGGGAAGCACCTGTATGTTGGCGGGATGCCTCTTTAAAGAGAAAAATACTCTTGATCCATCTGCTTATGTTTTGAAAATAGAGCCAGCAGATGTTTTATATAATCAGGCTCTTGCTAGCCTTGAGAGTGGGAAGCTTGGGGATGCATCGAAGAAGTTTTTGAAGATTGAAAAGCAGTATGCTTATACAGACTGGGGGCGTAAATCTTTGGTCATGGGGGCTTTTACTAATTATCGACTCGGAAAGTATGATGATTCAATTAGTATGGCTCAACGCTATATTACTCTTTATCCAGGGTCGACTGACTCGGCTTATGCGTACTATATTATTGGTCTTTCTTCTTTCCGTCGGATTCCTGATGTTACGCGTGATCAACGTGATACGAAACGCGCTATTGCTGCTATGCAGCTCCTTATAGAGCGTTATCCTAATTCTGAATATGTCAAGGATGCTAAGGATAAAATACGTTTTGGGCGCGAGCAGCTGGCTGGCAAAGAAATGCAGATTGGTCGTTATTATGAAGAGGGGCGGCGCTACCTTGCGGCAAGTAGACGGTTTCGTACCGTGGTTGAAGAGTATTCCGATACAAATCAAATTGAAGAAGCGCTTTTCCGCTTGACTGAGGTTAATCTTGCTCTCGGCTTAACGGCGGAAGCACAGACGGCAGCAGCTATTTTAGGACGTAACTATCCCAAAAGTGAGTGGTATAAATTTTCTTATAATCTCTTGCAGAAGAATAAAATATCGCCGCGCGAGCATAAATCTTCTTGGATCTCAAATGCTTTAGGTGGTGATAAGAAGAGGGTACGTTGATTCTCTATGCTGGTACAGCTTTCGATTCATAATATTGTTTTGATCGAAACGCTCGATATTCATTTTACGGCGGGGTTGACTGTTTTAACTGGAGAAACAGGTGCGGGGAAGTCCATTCTCCTTGATGCTTTATCACTTGCTCTAGGGGGGCGGGGTGATACTTCGCTTGTGCGTCATGGTGCTGAGCGCGGGCAGGTCACAGCTGTTTTTGATGTGTCTGTTTCACATCCTGCACGTCAACTTATTCGTGAGAATGGTCTTGATGATGAGGGTGATATTATTTTACGACGTGTGCAATCAAGCGATGGACGTAGCCGTGTTTTTATCAATGATCAGGTGTCTAGTGTTGCATTGATGCGGAGTGTTGGCCGTTTGCTGGTTGAAATCCATGGACAACATGATGATCGTGCGCTTGTTGATGTTGCTACACATCGCCAATTATTAGATGCTTTTGGTGGTCTTGAGGATGAAGTGGAAAATTTGCGTCAGTGTTATCACACATGGCGTGAATTTGAGGAGCGTTTGCAACGACAGCGTCTTAAAGTAGAGAGCGCTGTACGTGAGGTTGATTATCTTCGTGCGTGTGTAGAAGAGCTTGAGAAGCTTGATTTTAAAGTTGGTGAAGAGGATGCTCTTTCTCTTCGCCGTGCCGATATGCTTAAATTAGAAAAAATAGCGACGGATATTAAAGAAGCGGATGATCTTTTAACGGGTCAAAAATCACCAATCCCAGTGCTTTCTAATTTGGTGAGGCGTTTGGAGCGAAAAATTCCTGAGGCACAAGAGCTTATTGCACCAGTGGTGAAATCTATTGATGAGGCATTGCATGCACTTGCAACAGCACAAGAAGGTATTGAGACGGCAATACGAGCATTAGATTTTGAACCTGATGAATTGGAAAGGATAGAAGAGCGTCTTTTTTCTCTTCGGGGGTTTGCTCGTAAATATCAAGTTTCTGCAGACGAATTGGTACAGTTACGCGATAAAATGGATGCTGAACTCGCTGCTTTTGAGGATGCTCAGACTGTATTGATACGTTTTGAAGATGAGGCAAGACAAGCACAAAAAGAGTATGATACATTAGCGCAAGCATTGTCAATAAAACGTCAAGAGGTGGCAAAGCATTTGTCTGAAAGCGTGATGACTGAGTTACCAGCACTGAAATTAGAGAGGGCTGAATTTATTGTTGAAATGCAAAGTGATATGGAAAAACGGAGTGCAGAGGGATGTGATCGTATTGAATATTGGGTGCGAACAAATCCTGGAACACGTGCCGGACCAATGCTTAGTGTAGCTTCTGGCGGTGAATTGTCTCGTTTTTTGTTGGCATTAAAAGTTGTTTTGTCTGATCGAGGATCAGCGCCGACGCTGATCTTTGATGAAATTGATACAGGCGTTGGGGGTGCTGTTGCAGCGGCTATTGGGCAACGGTTGCAACGCTTGTCAGAACATGTCCAGGTTTTTGCTATTACGCATGCTCCACAGGTCGCATCGAAAGCGCATGGGCATTTTCTTATTTCAAAAATTGAGAGTCATGATAAAGGACGCTTTGTTACTGCGATTCATAAAATGGAAGAGCATGAGCGTGCAGAAGAAATTGCTCGTATGTTGGCAGGAGAACAGATTACTGAAGAAGCGCGTGCAGCGGCTCAAAAGCTTCTAGCATAAAGGTAATTAGTCAGCGATAAAAATACTGGAAAGCTTGTATTTATTGAGATTCACTTTATGAGGAGGGTGGAGATCCTTGTGATAGTGCTCGTAATTTGGAATAGATTTTATGAACAAAGATGCAGATAAAAATCTCACAGCTGTTGAAGCAGAAAATGAATTAGAGTGGTTGGCAAAAGAGATTGCACGTCATGATGTGCTTTATAATCGTGATGATCAGCCTGAAATTTCTGATGCAGAATATGATGCTTTGCGCCGCCGTAATGCAGAAATTGAAGCTCTTTTTCCAGAGCTTATTCGTGTTGATTCTCCTTCACATAAAATTGGGGCACCAATTTCTGAAAAGTTTGAAAAATCTGTTCATGCACAGCCAATGCTTTCACTTGATAATGCATTTAGCTCTGAAGATGTTGCTGAATTTGTTGAGCGTATTCGTCGTTTTTTACGGCTTCCAGAAACACAAGTGTTGGAAATAACAGCGGAGCCAAAAATTGATGGTCTATCTTTGTCTTTGCGCTACGAAAAGGGGCGGCTTGTGGGGGCGGCAACGCGTGGGGATGGAACTGTTGGTGAAAATGTGACGGCAAATGCCCGAACAATTGCTGATATTCCACAAGTTTTGCAAGGTGATTTTCCTGATATCATTGAGGTGCGTGGTGAAGTTTATATGGGGCGGGAGGATTTCCAAGCACTGAATATCAGCCAACAAGAGAAGGGCAAGTTAACCTTTGCCAATCCCCGAAATGCGGCGGCTGGTTCACTCCGTCAGCTTGATTCACGGATAACCGCTAGCAGAAAACTTCAATTTTTTGCTTATGCTTGTGGTGAGGTGAGTGAAATATTGGCAGAAAGTCAAATGGAGATGATGAAAAAGCTAAAAGAATATGGCTTTGTTATCAATCCATTAACAAAAGTCTTTAAGACAGTAAAAGAAATTATTTCTTATTATCACGATATCGAAGAATGCCGTCATTCTTTAAGCTATGATATTGATGGCATTGTTTATAAGGTTAATGATTTGATGCTCCAAAAGCGCTTGGGGTTTGTTTCTCGTTCGCCGCGTTGGGCAATCGCGCATAAATTTCCAGCAGAAAAGGCGATAGCGCTTTTGAAAGATATTGACATTCAAGTTGGTCGCACGGGAGCTTTGACACCTGTTGCACGTCTTACGCCTATTACTGTTGGTGGAGTGGTGGTGACCAATGCTAGTTTGCATAATGAGGATTATATTAAGGGAATTGGTCATAAAGGAGAGCCTATTCGTGAAGGACGTGATATCCGTGTAGGCGATAGCGTGATTGTACAACGTGCTGGTGATGTGATCCCTCAAGTTATTGATGTTATTATTGAAAAACGCCCGAAAGATGCTGCTGTCTTTATTTTTCCTCATTTGTGTCCAGCTTGTGGGAGTCATGCTGTTCGTGAAGTGGGAGAAGCTGTGCGTCGCTGTACAGGGGGGCTTATTTGTCCTGCACAGGCGATTGAGCGTATTCGTCATTTTGTTTCACGCAATGCTTTTGATATTGAGGGTTTGGGGAAAAAACAGGTAGAGTTTTTTTTCTATGCTCAAGATGAAGCGCTTTGTATTCATACACCAGCCGATATTTTTACTTTAGAACGTCGCCAAGAAAAATCTTTGATACGTTTAGAAAATATGGAAGGTTTTGGGACTGTTTCAGTTCGTAAACTTTATGATGCCATTAATGCACGCCGAGAAATTCCTTTAAGTCGTTTTTTGTTTGCATTGGGGATTCGTCATGTTGGAGAGGTGAATGCACGCCGCCTTGCGCGTACTTATAAAAATTATACAGCTTTTGAAACTGCGGCTATGGGAGCACTTATGCCATGTGTTAAGGAAAATGAAAAAGGCAATGAAGCTTGGGTGGAGCTTACCAATATCGAAGGAATTGGACCACAGGTAGGGAGCGCAATTATTGATTTTTATCAAGAAGCGCATAATCGGGAGGTTTTGTCTGTTTTACTTGAAGAAGTAACTCCTCTTGATGAGGAGCCTATCATGACAGCTTCTTCCCCAATAGTGGAGAAGACAATTGTTTTTACAGGAACCTTAGCGCATATGTCACGCGATGAAGCAAAAGCATTGGCAGAGCGATTAGGGGCCAAAACATCTGGTTCACTTTCTAAAAAAACAGATCTTCTTGTTGCAGGACCTGGAGCGGGTTCCAAATTGGCTAAAGCTGAAGAATTAGGTGTTGAGGTTATTGATGAAGAGATTTGGCTACAGTTGATTAAGGAACATAATGTTTAGAGGGCGTTTTCTAGAAGATGCGTATGCTGTTTGTATGGTTAGCTCTCTTATATTTTGGGGGCTGTCTTTTTGCAAAAATAGATCGCCATATATTTTGATATTTATTAAGTTATTAAAAATGATTAACGTTGAATTTAAATATTAAACTTAAACTATTATGATGATGAATATACAAGGTTATTGTTAGTAAAAGATATACGTTATCACTGTGAAGCAAGGTAAAAATTGTAACTAAGTATGCAGAATTTTTGAATTTAAACGGCGTAATAAGCTGGTTATAATAGGCATTTTAGAAATGAGACGCGGAGGATTACAAAATATAATGAAAATTTCTATATAGCAGAATAAGGCTATAACTCATGTGAAGATGGCGGAGGATAGTTGATAAGCATTATCTGTTACAAGTGTATTCCGTTTTGTTTCAGTTTGGAAAGAGCTTTTATCCTATCGGTAAAAAAACTTGAAGTATTTTATAGAAGCATTTTTTGTGATTGCTGATGGTGAATACGCACTTCTCTCTTTAAAAGAGTAGGGTGTGGTGTTTTTATAAGAAGCGTTAGAAGATATTTGTGTTGCCTCATTTAAAGGGGTAGTGTTGCCTCTTTTGCCCATTTTTTATCTTCTTCATTTAAGTAAGGTGCATTCATCTGATAAACGCGCGCATGGTAATCATTGAGCCATTGCCGTTCTTCTTGTGTCAAAAGCTCTGGGAGAATGAGTTTTTGATCAATAGGGCAGAGTGTAAGTGTCTCAAACGAAAGCATTTCTATATCCCCGCCATCAATTTTTTGTGCTGGCTTTACAATTATCAAATTTTCAAGACGAATACCAAAAGCACCTTCGCGATAATATCCTGGTTCGTTTGAAAGAATCATACCGGAGATGAGTTCTTGGCATCCTTTGCGGGAAATATTTTGTGGTCCTTCATGAACAGAAAGATAAGACCCAACACCATGACCGGTGCCATGAGCATAATCAAAACCAGCCTTCCACAATGCAATGCGCGCTAGAATATCAATGTCTTGTCCGCGGGTTCCTTTTGGAAAGTAAGCCGTTGAAAGAGCAATCATACCTTTGAGGACAAGCGTGAAATAGCGCTTTTCTTCTTCTCCAATATTCCCAATTGCTACTGTACGTGTGATATCTGTCGTTCCATCACGATATTGTCCGCCTGAATCAACAAGATAAAGTTCACCCGCATTGAGTTGTTTATTTGTTTGTGTCGTTACACGATAATGAATAATGGCGCCATTTTCTCCTGCTGCTGAAATTGTATCAAAAGAAAGATCTTTGAGTTCTTCTCCCATTTCTTTTGCTGTATTTATGCGAAATTCTTCTAATTTTTGCGCAGCAGAAATTTCACTTATTGACCCTGGTGTTTGTTTATCTAACCAGGAAAAAAAACGGGTTAGGGCAATACCATCGCGTAGATGCGCTTTGCGTGCACCATTGAGTTCTGTGTCATTTTTAATGGCACGTGGTAGAGCGGCAGGATCGGTAAGTGTGATGAAAGAGCTATTGTTTTCTTCAATAACAGTTCGTAATTTTTCGCATGTTAGCTGTGGATCTAATGCAAACACTGTCCCTTTTTGAATATACTCTTTGATCTTTGGAATAAGCTGTTCTGGTTCATATAATTTTGCATAACGTTCCAGATATTGTTTCTGTTCTACACCAAGTTTTTTGCTGCTAATGAATAAGGCTGGTATTTCGTTAAGTGGAATGAGAGCAAAACACAAGATAAAAGGTGTATTGGAAACATCACTGCCCCGTATATTGAATATCCATGCAATAGAGGAGGGATCTGTAAAAATAAAGGCATTTGCATGAGTTTTCTGTATATCTTTGTAAATCAAAGCGAGTTTTTCATCCGTATCGCACCCAGCATATTTGAGAGGGTGAATTGATAAGGCAGATTGTGGAAATGGTGGCTGATCATGCCAGAGCAGATCAATGGGATTATGTTGAACTGCTACAAGTTTTCCACCGGCTTCTATCTCTAAAGATTTTTTCAACGTTGCTGTAGCGGCAATCGTGTGGAGCCATGGATCAAAACCAATAGAAAGTTTTTGACCATTTTTTTCAAGCCATTGTGAGGGAGGGCAAGTTATGAGATCTTCATAATCAAAAATATCAGGATCAGTTTGTTGGCGAACTTGGAGCTTATATCGCCCGTCTGTAAATATGATGGCTTTGTTTTTTAAAATCACTGCAATCCCAGCTGATCCAGTAAAGCCGGTTAGCCAGCTAAGGCGTTGAGCATGAGGAGGGACATACTCTCCTTGATGTTCATCGCACCGCGGAACAAGAAAACCATCGAGTCCAAGGCGATCTAGTTCTTTACGAAGAGAGGCAATGCGCTCTAGAGCATAAGCAGGATTTGTTGTTGCCTCAAAAGATTGATACATAACGACGTCCTTTTCTTTTATTTCAGATGTATCGTAACCCATCCTTGCCGGTGGTATGTTTCGATGTGCTTCAGTCCTTGTTTTATATAAGTCTCCAAAACATGGGCATGTTGTTCTTCAAGAATTCCAGAGAGTATAAGTGATCCCCCTTTTTGAAGTGCTTTTACCACTTCTTGCGCAAGTTCAATAAGCGGATTAGCAAGGATATTGGCAACGATGAGATCAAAAGGGGCTCGTGATGCAATTGCATCATGGGCAAAACCTGTTGCTGTAATAGCTGTGATATATTTTTTTACGCCATTGAATTCGATATTGTGTTGTGCAACTTGAATAGCGACAGGATCAATATCGGATGCAAGAACAGTAATTGGTTTGAGCATTGCTATGCCAATGGCTAGTACACCGCTCCCAGTACCGAGATCAAGTGCATTTTGGGGATTTTCGTGTTTCATCACTTTGGCAATCATTTCTAAACAACCAGCTGTTGTTCCATGATGTCCTGTACCGAAGGCTTGATTTGCTTCAATTTCAATAGGCAAAACATTGGATGGAATGTCGCCTCTATTATGGCTTCCATGAAGAAAAAAAGGTCCAGCATGCACAGGTTTTAGTCCTTCAAGGCTTTTTTGTACCCAATCAATGTTGGGTAAAACTTCCATATTAATTTTATCAGGATCTATAGAAAGGATTTGAGCAAAATGTTTCGAAATATGCTCGTAGTTTTCTTGGTCTACATAGAGTGAAAGTTCATATACAGCATTTTGTTCATCTATCTCTGTAAGAGCAAGAGGATAACTTTCTTCGTCAAAGGCTGTGTCTATAAGGGTATAGAACCGTTCTGCTTCATTTTTAGAAGCAGTATAATAGAGGCGAATTTGTTGCGACATACTGTTCTTTCTTTTGATCGGCTTTTTTTAGTTTAAGATGAGTTTTTTTAACCGTTCAATGGCGATTTCATCTTTTAATTCGCTATCGCTTTCTTTCGTGTCATAACGGATAACGCCAGCTAATTTTCCACCTTTTTTGAGTAAAAAAATTGCTGCTGTATGGTTATATGTATAGTTTCCATCTGTTCCAGGGACTTTTTCAGCAACGATGTTAAAGGAATTGACCATTTTATGAACTTTATCAGGATCTCCACTGATCCCAATGATTTTATTGTTAAAATTACTGAGATATTCATGGAGCACTTCTGGTGTATCACGTTCAGGGTCAACAGTAACAAACCATATACCTAATTTATCGGCATTGGGTCCAAGGGCTGTAAGCCATCGATCAAGATTCATCAATGTCGTAGGGCAGATTTCAGGACACATAGTGAAGCCGAAAAAAACTATTGAGGGCTTGCTTCGAATATCAGCCTCAGTGATATTTCTTCCATTAGAATCAGTGAGTGTAAAATTATCACCTAAAGGCTTATTTGTCAGCGCATCATAAATAAAAATACCTGCAAGAAATATGATTGTCAGCCCCAAGATGCGTATTACATTTTTCATAGTTTGACTCTCTTAGATAGATCACGAAATTGTAACATCGGCAGGTTTGTTTTGCAATCTCTGTTTCATGGTTGATTTTATTGGCTTGATTGGTATGTCTTTCCATATCTATTGATGAAACATTGGTGAGGGATGCATGAATATTGAGAACGATCTTCGATTTCATGAAAGTGAGCCTCGTATCCATACGACAGCACGGCTGCATGGTTGTAAATTAGGGCGCTATGTGGAAATTAATGAACGGGTGAGTTTACGGGATGTAACCGTTGGAGATTTTTCTTATTTAGAACGTAATAGTGAGGCTATTTATAGCAATATTGGGCGTTTTTGTTCTATTGCATCTCATGTACGGATGAATGCGTTGGAGCATCCTATGGAACGCGTTTCAACGCATAAAATAACCTATCGTCCTAATGAATATTTTCGTTATATGGCACTTGATCGTTCTTTTCGCGAAAGGCGTTGTGCAAAACGTGTTATTATCGGGCATGATGTGTGGATTGGACATGGCGCGGTTATTATGCCTGGGGTGAAAGTTGGACATGGAGCAATTATTGGTGCTAACGCTGTTATAACGAAAGATGTTATGCCTTATGCGGTTGTCGCTGGTGTTCCTGCTAAACGCTTGCGGATGCGTTTTCCCGATCATGTGATTGAGTGCCTTTTAGAGATGGCTTGGTGGGATTGGTCGCTTGATAAAATTTACGACGCATTGCCTGATATGCAAAATTTACCCATTGAAGTCTTTGTTCGCAAATGGAAATGATAATCAGAATAAAACAAAATGGTCTCTTGAAAAAACTGATATAGTTTGCTTTTAGTCAAGCTTTGTTTACAAAATTATCCAGTACACGCTTTTCTCCGGCTTTTTCAAACATTATTGTCAATTTATGATCGTCTATTGCTGTAATATGACCATAACCAAATTTTATGTGAAAAATCCGATCATTGATAGAAAAATCTGATGATTCATGAGAGATTGATTGAGTGATAATTTTCCCTTCAACCGTTTTGTTTTTTTGTGCACGCTTTTGTCTTGCTGTTGCATAGTCAGTATAACAGAAATCGTGATGTTGAAAGGAAGATTTTCCATAACCACCATAGGATGTTTCCATTTCTACAACTTCTATATGTTCTGCTGGTAATTCATCTAGAAAACGGGAGGGGAGAGCAGGTTGCCAAAGTCCATGAATTCTACGATTAGATACAAACCATATATGCAGGTGTTTTTTTGCTCTTGTAAGTCCAACATAAGCAAGACGCCGTTCTTCTTCTAATCCTGAACGTCCACCTTCATCTAATGAGCGCTGATGGGGAAAAAGTCCTTCTTCCCAGCCAGGAAGAAAAACTGTTTCAAATTCAAGCCCTTTGGCTGAATGAAGTGTCATGATGTTGACCGCATCGGTATTTTCATTGTTTTCAGCATCCATAACCAGTGCAACATGTTCCAAAAAACTTTGAAGATTTTCAAATTGTTCCATGGAACGGATCATTTCTTTAAGATTTTCTAGACGTGTAGGAGCCTCTGGTGAGCGATCTTCTAACCACATGGTTGTATAACCAGAATCATCAAGGATAATCTCGGCAAGTTCTTTATGAGGAGTGTCTTGAAGCATATTTTGCCAGCGGCGGAAGTTTTCAATAAGGCTTCGTAACGCACTGCGTGCCTTAGGCTTTAACTCATCTGTTTCAATGATGTCAGCGGCCGCGGAAAAGAGAGGAACAGCACGTGCTCGCGCACTCTCATAAAGAATGCGCAGGGTTGCATCGCCTATGCCGCGTTTTGGCGTATTAATAACACGCTCAAAAGCTAAATCATCAGCAGGTTGGACAACAACGCGTAAATAAGCCATAGCATCACGTATTTCCATTCGTTCATAAAAACGAGGACCACCAATGACGCGGTAGTTAAGACCAAGCGTTACAAAGCGATCTTCAAATTCACGCATTTGGAATGATGCACGCACCAATATAGCCATATGATTTAATGCATGACCTGTTTGTTGTGCTTGTTCAATTTCTTCTCCGATGGCTCGGGCCTCTTCTTGCGAATCCCATGCTGAATGAACTTTTACTTTTTCTTCCTCATTCTTTATTTGTGCAGAAAAAAGGACTTTGCCCAGTCTTTCTTCATTATGAGCAATGAGATGGGAGGCGGTTTTAAGAATATGGGATGTTGAGCGATAATTGCGTTCTAGACGAATAATTTTGGCAGAAGGAAAATCTTTTTCAAAACGTAATATATTCTCTACTTTTGCACCACGCCATCCATAAATGGATTGATCATCATCGCCAACACAACAAAGATTAACATGTTGACCTTGGGGATGTTGTGCCAAAAGGCGAAGCCAAAGATATTGTGCTGTATTTGTATCTTGATATTCATCGACAAGAATATAGCGAAATTGAGAATGATATTCGCGAAGAATATCTGGATTATGTTGGAAGATAGAGATAGAATGAAGCAGAAGATCGCCAAAATCACAAGCATTAAGATCTTTTAATCGATTTTGATAACTGTGATAAAGTTCGCGTCCCATGCCGTTGCCAAAGGAATGAGCATCACTTTTTGAGATATGTTCTGGTGAAAGTCCTTGATTTTTCCAAGAATCAATCATCGTGGCAAGGTTTCGTGCGGGCCAACGCTTATCGTCTAGTCTCTCAGCTTGAATAAGCTGTTTTAAAAGTCGAAGAACATCATCGCTATCAAGAATTGTAAAGTTTCTTTTTAAACCAACAAGCTCTGCGTGACGGCGTAAAATTTTAGCACCAGTGGAGTGAAAAGTTCCAAGCCAAGGCATACCTTCAACAATTTCTCCAATAAGTTCACCAATACGTATTTTCATTTCACGTGCTGCTTTGTTGGTGAAAGTGACAGCAAGTATTTGCTGAGGAGAGGCAAGTCCAGAGCGTAAAATGTGAGAAATACGGGTTGTTAAAACGCGCGTTTTTCCTGTACCTGCACCCGCAAGAACTAAAAGAGCTCCCTCAGTATTCATAACAGCTTGTTGCTGTTCTGGATTGAGTTGTTCTAAATAATCCGTGTTATATGATTTTTGTTCTTTTAGAGTATGGGAGAAAAAACCAGAGCTCTTCTTATCATGGTCTGGAGGGGAATCTTCTTCAAAGAAAGGTATGTTGTGATCAGAAAAATTACTCATTGTATCTCTTTTGTAGTCTTTTTTTCATTGAAGTTCTAGATTAAAAAAACTTCTCTTAAAAAAGTCACAACAGCTTCAGTTGAATAAACAAAAAGAGAACGTAAAAAATAAGCATAAACATTAAAGGCGTTGGGTGAGAACGCTTTGAAGGGCATAAACGCGTAACGAAGCCGAAAGATTGACTTGTTGTGGTCTTTTGCTATCAATATCAGTGATAATAAAGGCTAAAGATTGTCCTTTTTTGCGGGCTATATCTTTTAGAATATCTAAAAATGGTGGTTCTAAAGAGACGCTTGTTGCGTGTCCATCAACGCGAACAGATATCTTTCGTGGAATGACTTTTGACCAATCGATAGAATTATTTTCGTGCATTTTTCCACCTTTATTCGTCGTTTCGTAAACGATTTTGATCAAGAAATTTTTGCGTTTTTAAAGATTTTTGTTGCTCAAAAAATTTTTCAGTTTTTGTTCGTCCAAAACGATAACGATTTTGCTCAGCACGAAGAGATTTTTCTGTACGTTTTTTTTGTTTTCGAAATTGGCGAAGATTAATCAATTCAGTCATGAAAAAATTTACTTTTTCCGAAAAGAGTCTAAAGAGACAACATCAGCACTTTGTTTTGTATCGTTATTTGAAGATTCTTTATTTGTACTGAAATTTTGTTCTTTTGTAAGCGTATTTTCTTTTTTTTGTGTGTTTGATAAGGTAATGGGCGTAGTTGAGGTATTTTCTGAATTTTCACTTTCTCCAGAGGCAGGATTTGAGGGCAGATCAAATGCTGCTTCAAATGCTGCTATAGGATCATAAAAGACCTGAATGGAAGTAAAAGGAATCACGAGCTTTTCGGTTATTTCCCTGAAGGAGAGGGTTACTTCGAAAGCTGTTTCTGAAACACTGAGATCTCTAAACTGATGTTGTAAAACGATTGTCATTTGCTCGGGATAGCGATTTTTTAGCCGAGGAGAAATTTTAACGCCTGGGGCATTCGTCAAAAAAGTTATAAAAAAATGATGATTTCCCGGAAGACCTGCTTTGCTAACTTCCGATAAAACTTTACGGATAACTCCACGAAGCGCATCCTGAACGAGAATATCGTAACGGATTTGATCTTTAACCATCGAAGTTTATTCCTTTTATTTCACGTAGCAGAACGGGGCGTATTGATATTGTGTGATAGAATACGTTTTAAAATTAGCAATATTTTGTCTACGATGTACCTCAATAAATCGAATAAATACGAAACTCTATGGTAAATAATGTCTGATAATGTCTGAAAGATCAATCAATAACATTTAAAAAAGTGAAGGCTTCTGTTGCCAGGTGCCTCCGAACCCCGCTTAAACCTGCGATGGCTTAAGACTTAAATTGAAACATTCGCACTGCATTAAGCAGCGAGACGTGCTTCCGCATAGTTGTCATTTGCAACTACTCATTTAGTCCGATAACGGTGGTACTATGCCGAGTAAAAGAGCAATCTTTACGCCCTTGTCGATCCTATTTCGCCCCCACCAAAATATAATTTTGGCCTCTTATATTTTGGTGGAGGCGCCGGGTACCGCCCCCGGGTCCAATGAGTTTATTTCATTGTCCATTTATTACCATAGCTGGTAAACCAGCTCTTTAAATATAGATGAAGAACAGTCTTAGGAAAAGGGGGGGTTGTTAATATTTTTAATCCTCTAATTATTTACGGAGCTATATGATGTGGCTGTAAAGTATAGGCCGCTCATTTTTGGAGAGGAGATGATGCAAAATGATCAATAATCTAGCAGATATTAAACTATATGATTCAAACCCCGATGAAGCAGCAGTAGAACGACTTAGCCGTCGTTTAGCTTTGGTGATGAAAAAGCAGGATGCAGCGCTTGTTGCTACATCGGATCCAAAAGAGTTAGAACGCGTCGAAAAATGGGTTCAAGATGTATTAGGCGCCGATGAGCAGAGGGCTAAAATGGCTGTGTCAAAAGTTTCAGAAATGATGTCTGGAGATCGCAGAAAAAGTCGTATGACTTTTTATTATCTAGTTGCTAAGCACCTTAATGCACTTCATAAAATTTAAACAATATTAAATTTGTGATAATGATAAAAAAGCCCAATTTCTTGGGCTTTTTCGTTGATAAAAAGGTTTAATGTTTTTCATCCTCTTGGAGGTATCCCCCTTTACGCATACTCGGGACAAAGAGAAGAGCAATGAATGCCATGATCATCACAACGGTTATATAAAAATAAAAGAGTGATTCATGACCATACTTTTTTAATCCAAGCGCAACGTATTCAGCAGAACCACCAAATAAGGCGTTGCCAATGGCATGAGAGATGCTAACGCCTAATGCGCGTATTGAAGAGGGAAACATTGCTGATTTTACGACACCAGAGATGGATGTATACATGCTCATAATGAAGAGCAAGCCAATAATGACGGAAAAGGCAACCCATATACTATGCGTATTACCGATTATCCAGAGTCCAGGAAATGTAAAGATGACAGAGAGTATACTCCAAATGATAAGTAAAGTTTTTGTTCCAATTTTATCGGCTATGATACCAGCTATGGGTTGGAATAGGATAAAAATAAATAGTACAGCTGTCATAATCGTTGTTGCGGTATGTTTATCAAAGCCGGTGGTTGTGATCAGATATTTTTGCATATAAGTTGTAAAGGTGTAAAATGTGAGTGATCCTCCTGATGCAAAGCATGCAATTACGACAACGGCTTTTGTATGCTTGGTGAGAAGTTCCTTAAGACTGCCAGAGTGTTTGTGAGAGCGGCTTTCTTTCGTGGTTGTTTCGTGGAGAGAACGACGCAGATAAATCGCAATCACTGCCCCGAAACCACCAATCACAAAAGGAATGCGCCATCCCCATGCTTTTAACTGATCTTCAGAGAGATAAGATGCTAGAATAAATATAATGAAGCTAGCAACAAGTTGACCTGTAATAAGGGTGGCAGATTGGAAAGAAGCAAAAAGCCCACGATGTTTTTTGAGGGCAACTTCGCTCATATAAGTGGCTGCTGTACCATATTCACCACCCGCTGAAAGTCCTTGCATCATCCGAGCTAAAAGTAAAAGGATTGCTGATGTTATTCCTAAGGTTTCATAGGTGGGAAGTATGGCGATGAAAAAAGAGCCACCACACATCATAAAAATGGATATAAGCATCGAGCGTTTACGTCCATAACGATCGGCGACAAATCCTAAAAACCAAGCTCCAATAGGGCGCATAAGAAAGCCAATAAAAAAAACACCCGCGGTTTTTAACAGTGGCGTAATCGTATCACCATCGGAGGGAAAGAATTGTGATGCAAAATAAATCGATGCAAATGAGTAAACGTAAAAATCATACCATTCTACGAGATTTCCTGATGCGCTTGCTATAATAGCAAAAACGCGTTTTCTTGCATCCTGTGATGCTGAAGTTGTTTCATTTTTCATGAATTGTTCCCCTTTTGTATTTATAGTTTATATTTTCTAAACCTAATTGTTTATGATTTCCAGAAAAATTCAATTGTATTATAATAATTCTTAGGGAAACTCTTTAAGATGATTTATTAGAGTCAGGTTGTCATTCGTTTTAAGATTTTTACTTGTGTTATAGAATAAAAAGTTATCACGTTGCATTTAAAGGGAGAGAACATTGAAAAGTAGATCAAGATACCTTTAAACTTTATGAGAAGAATGCAATTATTGGCATACGGGAAGATCATAGAAGAGATGGTCTTTATGAGCAGAAAGCCTAAAAACTGAAGACATTGTATAAAGCTTAAATAATGTAAAAGGGCATTTTTGTGTCCTTACTTATCTTGTTGTATCATAACACATCATCATTTAGGAGGGTGAGGTAAGGCTCAGATAAGGTTTTCCGTATAAGGTGTTTTTTAGATATCGTGATAAATATTTAGGATAGGGCTTGCCTATAGAATCTTATCAAGTAAATTACATAAAGAAGGCAGTAACTATAGACAATTTAAGAGAAACTGTGTTGTTTATAAGACGAATGCGGGGCGGACTTTTCGTTCTTTATTAGGGTGGAGAGGAGATCAAAAAAAGCCCAATTTCTTGGGCTTTTTTATCCAGAAAATAAGTTTAATGAAGTTTATTGTCTTTATCGAGATATCCTCCTTTATCTATATCGGGCATAAGGAGAATAGAGATGAGTGCAATGACCATCATACCAACTATGTAAAAAAAGAAAACAGATTCGTATCCCATATTTTTTAATCCAAGCGCTACATATTCAGCAGAACCGCCAAATAGTGCATTCCCAATGGCAAAAGCAAATCCAACACCAATTGCGCGGATTGAGGCTGGGAACAATTCTGCTTTTATGATACCAGCAATGGACGTATAAAAACTCATAACACAGAGTATTCCAATGATGATTAAGAGTGCTGCCCATGCATTATGGGCATTCCCAATCATTTTAAGTACAGGAATGGTGCAGATAATGGATAAAGTACTCCAACTAATGAGTGAAGCTCTTGCTCCAATTTTATCGGCTATGGAACCAAAAAGGGGTTGGAGTAGCACAAAAATAAAGAGGGCGGCAGTCATTATCGTTGTTGCGGTTTGTTTATCAAAGCCTGTGGTTGTGATCAGATATTTTTGCATATAAGTGGTGTATGTATAAAATGTGAGTGATCCACCAGCTGTAAAGCCAACAACCAAAAAGAAAGCTTTTTTATGATTGCGAAAAAGTTCTCTAAGACTACCAGCATTTTGTTCAGAGCGGCTTTTGTGGGTTGTTGTTTCATGGAGCAAACTACGCAGATAAATTGCAACAATTGCTCCAAAGCCACCAATGACAAAAGGAATACGCCAGCCCCACGCTTTTAACTGATCTTCCGTAAGGTAAAGGGATAAAATAAATATTATAAAACTTGCGAGAAGTTGACCTGTGATCGTTGTTGCATATTGAAAAGATGCAAAGAGCCCACGACGATTTTTGGGTGCAACTTCGCTCATATAAGTTGCTGCTGTACCATATTCACCGCCAACGGAAAGTCCTTGAAACATGCGGACTAAAAGGAGGAGGAATGCTGCTGTTATTCCCAAGGTTTTATAAGTGGGAAGTATGGCAATGAGAAAAGAGCCACCACACATCATAAAAACAGAAATAAGCATTGAGCGTTTACGTCCATAACGATCCGCAATGAATCCAAAGAGCCATGCTCCAATTGGACGCATAAGAAAGCCAATAAAAAAGATTCCTGCAGTTTTTAAAAGTTGTGTAACGATATCTTCATCTTCAGGAAAAAATTGTGATGCAAAATAAACCGATGCAAAGGAGTAAGCATAAAAGTCGTACCATTCTACCAGATTTCCTGATGCACTGGATATGATAGCAAAAATACGTTTCCTTGTATCATGTGGATCTAAAGTTGTTTGATTATTCATGAAGTATTCCCCTTTTAGATCTATAACTTTTCTTCTCTTTAAAGTTGTTTACAGTTTAAGCCATAAAAATTCAATTGTATTGCGATGTTTCTTAAAAGATGTTTCTTAAAAAAAGAGGGGGTGGAAGCGGCTTATTTTCATGATGTTTCCAGTTTTTATTTTTGTCATAGAACAAAAACAGTGCTCATATTTATAGGAGGATATGTTTAGATTTTTATTGTATCTTTAACGGTGTCATCGATCATTCAGATCAGAAAGGGGGGTTGAGAGATGATTGATTGGTGATAATAGATGCGCTTTAATGTCCATTATTAGACAAATAAGGAAACGATGTTTTGCTTATTTTTGATAAAGAAAAGAGGATATTAATTAAAGCAGATTTGATGTTTTAAAGCTAAGTGTACTGGATTTATTGGTATCATGAAAAATATAGGGTCATGGCATGAGGTACTTTATTCATCATGGTTTATATCAAAGAAGAGGATATCTCTCCTTTATGACACGAGAGATGTTTATGATATGAAAGGCATGTCTATAAATTGATTTTACAGTATTATCATAATCAAGAAGCCCGAAAAATCGGGATTCTTGATTTAGTTTAGAAAATTTAATGGATACTATCACCTTGAAGATAACCCTCTTTCCGGGCATCTGGCATTAAGAGAACAGAAATGAATGCAATAATCATCATGCCGGTTATATAAAAATAGAAGACAGATTCATATCCAAGATCTTTTAATCCAAGCGCGACATATTCAGCAGAACCGCCAAACAGTGCGTTGGCAATAGCATAAGAGAGCCCAACTCCTATTGCTCGTACTGAAGCGGGAAACATTTCTGATTTTACAATGCCAGAGATGGATGTATAAAAGCTCATAATGCATAGCATTCCAATAATGACTGATAAAGCAATCCATGTACTATCAGTACTACCAATCACATTAAGTCCGGGAATGGTAAAGATAATAGATAAGACACTCCAAATAAGGAGTGAAGTTCTTGTTCCAATTTTATCAGCCATAAAACCAAATGCAGGTTGAAGTAACATGAAAACAAAGAGTGCAGCAGTCATCACAGTTGTGGCTGTATGTTTATCAAAGCCGGTGGTTGTAATCAGATATTTCTGCATGTAAGTCGTATAGGTGTAGAATGTGAGCGATCCTCCAGCGGTAAAGCCGATAACTAGAAAAAAAGCTTTTCGGTGGTTGCTCAAGAGTCCCCTAATACTACCAGCTTGTGCATTAGAACGACTTTCTTTGGTCGTTGTCTCATGGAGCGTGCGGCGTAGATAAATCGCAACAATTGCTCCTAGTCCACCAATGGCAAATGGGATACGCCAGCCCCATGCTTTTAGCTGATCTTCAGTGAGATAAAGCGCTAAAATGAATATAACAAGACTGGCTAGAAGTTGACCACCAATCAGTGTGGTGTATTGGAAAGAGCTAAAAAATCCTCGGCGATTTTTGAGGGCGATTTCACTCATATAAGTTGCTGTTGTACCATATTCACCACCGACAGAAAGCCCTTGAAGCATTCTGAGTAAAAGTAGAAGAATTCCTGCTGCTACTCCAATGGTTTCATAGGTAGGGAGTAGGGCGATTAAGAACGAACCACCACACATCATAAAAACTGAGATAAGCATTGAGCGTTTGCGTCCGTAACGATCGGCAATGAAGCCAAAAAGCCATCCGCCGATTGGGCGCATAAGAAAACCAATAGCAAAGACACCAGCCGCTTTTAAAAGTTGTGTAACGACATTGCCATCTGAGGGAAAAAATTGTGATGCAAAGTAAATGGACGTAAAGGAATAAACATAAAAGTCATACCATTCTACTAGATTACCTGATGCACTGGACACGATAGCCCAGATACGTTTTCTTGTATCATGTGGTGCTAAAGTTGGTTCATTCTCCATAAATTTATCCCTTTTATGATCATACCTAACTTGTTTCTTTTAAAATTTATTTACGATTTGATTCATCAAAATGCAATCGTATAATAATGATTTCCTATAAAAGATGTTTGGGAGGAGGATTTTTTTGAATTGTATTTTTATAAATTTTGAAGTTTCTATTTCCTGTAACGTTAAGAATCAACCATAATATTTATATGAAAATCTATCTTGATCTTTTATCGCATGTTTTAAATAACGGCATTGATCGTACAGATCGAACCGGTGTGGGGACACGATCAATTTTTGGGTATCAAATGCGGTTTGATTTGCAAGCTGGCTTTCCTCTGTTAACAACGAAGAAATTACATTTGCGCTCGATCATTTATGAGCTTTTGTGGTTTTTGAGGGGTGATACAAATATTGCATGGTTGAAGGAACATGGTGTGTCAATTTGGGATGAGTGGGCTGATGAGAAAGGGAACCTTGGTCCTATTTATGGTTATCAGTGGCGCTCTTGGCCTGCTCCCGATGGACGGCAGATTGATCAAATCAGTCATCTTTTGACGATGATTAAAGAAACGCCTGATTCTCGTCGCTTAATTGTATCTGCTTGGAATCCCGCACTGATAGAGGAGATGGCTTTGCCTCCTTGTCATTGTTTTTTTCAATTTTATGTTGCTAATGGGAAGCTATCCTGTCAGCTCTATCAGCGTTCAGCAGATATTTTCTTAGGTGTTCCGTTTAATATTGCTTCCTATGCGTTATTGACGATGATGATTGCCCAAGTAAGCGGACTTAAAGCAGGAGACTTTATTCATACTCTAGGTGACGCTCATCTTTATTCTAACCATTTTGAACAGGCGAGATACCAGTTGTCTCGTATACCAAATGCTTTGCCGTTGATGCTTATAAATTCAGCGGTAACAGATCTTTTTTCTTTTAAATTTGAGGATTTTGAATTGCTTAATTATGAAGCGCAGCCACATATCAAGGCACCGGTAGCAGTATGACTTTTCCAGTTTGTTTAATTGCAGCTGTTGCAGAAAATGGTGTTATAGGTCGTGAAGGTGCGATGCCTTGGCATTTATCCACGGATTTGCAACGCTTTAAAGCTTTGACTTTTGGTAACCCCATTATTATGGGGCGAAAAACATGGGATTCTCTTGGGCGTCCTTTACCAGGGCGTACAAATATTGTTATTACCCGTAATTGCGCATTCACGGCTGAAGGCGCTGTTATTGCTCATTCTTTGTCGCAAGCCTGTTCTATCGCAAAAAGTGTGGCTTCTCAAAATGGTGCAGATGTAGTTTTTATTATTGGGGGTGGTGAAATTTTTCAACAAGGGTTGCATATGGCTGATAAAATATTCCTTACAGAAGTTTTAGCTTCTATAGAAGGGGATAGTTTTTTTCCTGTTTTTGATAAAGAAAAATGGACTATTGTAGAAACACAAGATATTCCAAAAGGAGAAAAAGATAGTCATCCGACACGTTTTGTGGTTTATGAGCGGAAATAATTTTTTGTAATATGAAGTGGAAGGGGTTATCAGTTGTATTGTAATGAGGTAAGAGACACCCTATAAGATCAAGCAAATGGTTGGTGTTCGAGTAGTGGTAATCAGTTAAAGAGGTGATAATGCCCTGGACAAATCAAAATGGTGGTGGCCCGTGGAGTGGCGATAAAAACAGTGGTGACAAAAAAACACCAGCTAAGAATCTCTTTGGTTCTGGTGGCGGTAATGGTGGCGAAAATGGTCCTAATCTTAATGATATTTTGCGCAAAGGGCAGGATCAGTTTAAACAATTCGGGAGAAGCAGTTTTTCTGTTTTATTCCTTCTGCTTATTGTGTTTTTTTGGCTATACCAGTCAATTTATATTGTTCAGCAAAATGAACAAGCGGTAGAGTTGCGCTTTGGCATCCCTAAAGAAGGCATTATTGGTGATGGGTTGCATTTTCATTTTTGGCCAATTGAGACCTATATGAAAGTACCTTTAACGGAAAAAACAATTGCGATTGGTGGGAAGCCTGGTCAGGCGCAACAAAGTGATGGCTTAATGCTTTCAAGTGATCAGAACATTGTTAATGTTAATTTTTCCGTTTACTATCGCATTTCATACCCTAGTCAGTTTTTATTCAATGTGAATGATCAAGAAGGAACAGTTCGCCAAGTTGCTGAGAGTGCAATGCGTGAGGTCATTGGTTCGCGGCCGGTTGATGATGTTTTACGTGACAAGAAAGAAGAAGTTGCTAATGACGTCAGAAAGATTATTCAGTTGACTGTAGATAAATATCAACTTGGTGTTGAAATAAGCCGTGTGTCTATCAGTGAAGCTGCTCCTCCAACAAAGGTTGCTGCTGCGTTTAATTCTGTTCAGCAGGCGGAGCAGGAACGTGGAAGAATGATTGAAGAGGGGAATCGTGTGCGTTTTACGAAAATTGGTTTAGCAAATGGTGAAGCTTCACGCACACGAGAAATCGCAAAAGGTGAAAAGGCACAAATGGTTGAAGAGGCAACAGGGCGTGCGGAACGTTTTCAGGCGATAGCTCGTGAGGCTGCGATTTCACCAGAAGCTGCTCGCTACCGTCTCTATATGGAAACGATGGGGCGTATTCTTTCTTCACCAAATAAGTTGGTTTTTGATCAGGCAAATTCTCCAGCGGTGCCCTATTTACCTTTGAACGAATTGTTGCGTAGCAATTCATCAGAAAAATTGAAGGCAACATCAGCGCGTCCTGCATCGCTTTCGGATTCTCGCATTTCTGGAGGATATTAATTATGCAGCAATCTCGTTTTTTGTTTGTTTTTAGTGCTATAGTGTTTGTTTTGATGATTTTGTGGATGTCCGTTTTTATCGTCTATCCTCGTCAACAAGTAGCAATTAAGCGTTTTGGACAAATTGTTCAGGTAGAATCTAACCCTGGAATCTATTTCAAGGCGCCTTTTATAGATAAGATCATCATTGTGGATAATCGGTTGTTGCGTTACGATGTTCCTACACAATCTGTACAGGTTCGTGGTGGTGCGTATTATGAGGTAGATGCGTTCTTTATTTACCGTATTACAGATCCTAAGTTGTTTTTACAGCGCATTGCTTCTGGGCGTCCACAAATTGCGGCACGTGAAAACCTTGCACCACGGTTTATTGACGCTTTACGTGCTGTTTATGGCAAGCGAGAATTTAAAGCAGCCTTATCGGATGAACGAGGTGCGATGATGGCTGAAGTACAGAAGCAGTTTTCTGTAGATGCAGGTTCGTTGGGTATTACCATTGTTGATGTGCGTATTCGTAAAACCGATTTGACGGATGCTGTTTCAGAAGATGTTTATCGACAAATGGCAGCTGAACGTGAAGCTGCTGCAGAAAATATTCGTGCTCGTGGTCAGCAAGAACGAGATCGTATTGTGGCGGAGGCTAATCGTGAATATGAAGAAATCGTCGCAGCTGCAAAGCGTGATGCTGAAATTACTCGTGGTGAAGGACAAGCTGAAAGTATTCGCATTTTACTAAATGCGCGGGAAGCTAATCCATCTTTTTACGATTTTTGGTTAGCGATGGAAAAGTATAAGAATTTAGAAAGAGTTCCGATGGTCATTTCACCAAATGAGGATTTCTTTTTTTATTTTCACAATCCCCTGCAAGCAAAGAAAAAGCTTTCATCAACAATGAGTCCTAGTTTGAGCAAAACTGATTCAAAGTCTGGTGGAGAATAGATGAAACAATGTGTAGAGTATACTATTTCATATGAGAAGTATGCTCTATAGCTGCTTTTTTTATGATGAATGTAAGACAGTGTTAAGCCATACTGATTTTGTATAATAAATTGGGTAGGGCTCTTTTCAGCTTTGGTTAAAGGCATGTCATGGATAGAAGTATCGTGAGTAGAAATACGTTTTTGAAGTCTTTTATCACAAGAGTTGTTTTGTGTGTGGTTTTGTTTTTATCAGGATCAGTGAATTTGTCTTGGAGCGCAGAGACAAACAAGACATTGCTTTCTATTCCTGATTTAGCTTCTGAGCTTTTGGAGACGGTTGTGAATATTTCTACGGCACAGACTGTTGAAGGAACCGAACAGGATGAAAATACTTCGGTACCCGTTATTCCCAAAGATTCATTGCTGGAGGAATATTTTAATGATTTTTTTACATCCAAAGATGGTCAAAAAAATAGTCAATTTCAAAAGGTGCGTTCTTTGGGGTCTGGTTTTGTGATTGATGCGCAAAAAGGGATTATTGTTACAAATTATCATGTTATTGTTGATGCTGATGATATTGAAGTTAATTTTACAGATGGTACAAAACTCAAGGCGAAGCTTCTTGGCAAGGATAGCAAAACTGATTTGGCACTACTTCAAGTGGATGCGGGACGTAAAAAATTAAAAGCTGTGCGTTTTGGTGACTCAGAAAAAGCACGTATTGGTGACTGGGTTATGGCTATTGGTAATCCTTATGGTTTTGGTGGAAGTGTAACGGTTGGTATTATTTCTGCACGTAACCGTGATCTTAATGCTGGTCCCTATGATAATTTTATTCAAACAGATGCAGCAATTAATCGGGGCAATTCTGGTGGTCCGTTATTTGATAGAAATGGTGAAGTCATTGGCATTAATACAGCAATTGTTTCACCTTCTGGAGGATCTATCGGTATTGGGTTTGCTATTCCATCGGATATGGCCCTTGCTGTTATTAATCAATTGCGTGATTTTGGAGAAATAAGGCGTGGTTGGTTGGCTATTCGTATTCAGCCGGTAACAGAGGATATTGCAAAAAGTTTAAAATTGGACAATGCTGTAGGAGCATTGGTGGCTGGTAAAATAGAACAGACAGAAGAAAATAATGTAGATAATAGCCAGTTACAAACTGGAGATGTTATTCTTTCCTTTGGTAATGCAAAAATTAAGCATGCACGTGATTTGCCGCGTTTAGTTGCAGAAAGTTCAGAAGGAAAAGTGGTGGATGTTACTGTTTTACGGAATGGGCAAGAAAAAACAGTAAAAGTTAAGCTTGGACGTTTGATTGAAACAGATGCAAATGAAGATATAGAAGAAGAAGTTGATGATAAAAAAGACAATGATCTGTCGAAAAGCGTGACAATGCAATTTATGGGAATGACGCTATCTGAATTGACAGAGGATTTGCGTCATCGTTATTCAATTTCAGATAAACTTCGAGGACTAGTGGTAACATCTGTTGCACAAAATAGCGCAGCGGATAAAAAGCGTATTCGCGTTGGTGAAGTCATTATTGATATTAATCAGAGTGCTATCACAACAATCGATGAGGCTAAAAAACGTATTCATAAATTACGTGAAGCTGGACGCAAAAATGTTCTATTCATCGTAGCGCGTCCAGATGGAGAGTTACGGTTCCTAACGCTCCTGATGGATTGATACCCCAATGGATTGAGGCTTAAAAATTAATTTTTTGTTTTTTATCAGCCTTGGTATGTGGCTACTTTGTAGCTCAACCATGTGATGTCCAATATTTCTCAAGCTCATTTCATGACAAAAAGTATGGATTGTATAATATAAAATCCGTTGGGCAGCTCTATTTTTGCATTAAATAAAAGTATAAGTTGGTACCATAATAGATTTGCTAGTTCCCAATATTGCAACAGCCTAGGCTTTGAAGTGCCGCATAAAAGATCTATGTCTTGTGTTTAAGTCAAATTTTTATCTCTGCTTTTGATGCACAAGTGAATGGTATTGATATGGCACTTTATGAGAAGGATAAAAATGAGAAAATCTTATGATATTGGGAGCTCTTATTCAGGTTGCAAAACGCTCAACTATTATAAATAAAGGGTGCAATTATTATTATAAATCATGTTTTCTTTAGTGAGACTTTTAGAACTTTGTGATTGTACTTTGTGTGCTATAGAGAACGTTTTTTTACTTCATTTTGAAAAAAGTTATTCTAGAGAAAAATGATATTAGACTAAATTAGTTATATATATTTATACCTTTCTTGGTGATGGATGAAAAAATAGTTATAAGAAAGAGAGCGTACAGAAGACAATTTCTGAATCTCTTATTATAAACCAGAGTAACATGCTGTTTTTATAGGAAAAAATAAAGCTGTTTGATTGTATAGGTTAAGCTCAGTATTATTTTCATAAATGATGACAAAGAATATGTTTATTTTTAATGGACTAACGGACAGAATGATTATGGCTGTAATTTATTATTGAATTATGATAGCAAAAATGCTTGGAAATTCCTTTGGTGTCGTTATTAAGTCCATTTTTTCTTTTGTTATAAGTTTCATAGGGGGCTTTGGGGGCTGTGTTGCAATAAGTTATTGATTGGGAGAAATTGCTATTCATGACACAGAGAACAGTTACATTACTAGCGGGACCAACGGCAAGTGGGAAGTCAGAACTTGCCTTGAAAATGGCTCAAGAAAAAAATGCTCTCATTATTAACACTGATTCAATGCAGGTTTATGATGTTTTAAATATTTTAACGGCACGGCCTACAGAGGCTGATACTGCGATTGTGCCACATTATCTTTATGGTCATGTGAGTCCTACTTTGAATTATTCAGTAGGGCAATGGTTGTGTGATGTCGAGAAGCTATTGGCTACTTTTTCTTTAAGATCAGTTATTTTTGTTGGTGGAACAGGACTTTATTTTCGTGCTCTTTTAAAGGGGATTTCGGAAATCCCTCATGTTCCAGATGTTGTGCGGCAGAAGTGGCGACTTCGGCTTGATAAAGAGGGCGTTGCAAATCTTTATCGCCAGTTGTTGCAGATTGATGCTGTTGTTGCTGAAAAAATTTCTTCGCACGATGGTCAACGTATTGTCCGTGCTTTGGAAGTTTATGATGCAACCGGTAAGACGCTCAGTTGGTGGCAGAAACAAAAAACAACACCTCTCATAGCGCCGAATTTCATCGAAAAAATTCTTCTCATGCCACCACGCCTTCTGCTTTATGAACGTATTCATAAACGCTTGGATTCTATGATTGAAAGAGGAGCTTTAGAAGAGGTGATGATTATGAAGAATCTTAAGCTTTCCCCTTCATTACCAGCAATGAAGGCTATTGGTATACCTGAATTTATGGCTTATTTGGATGGATGTAGAAGCTTTGAGAATGCTTTTGAAGCAGTGAAAATACAAACGAGGAGATATGCAAAAAGACAAATGACATGGTTTCGTAATCAATTTGATGAAGAATGGATGCTTACTTTTTGATAAAAGAGCTAGAGCTTTGCAAAGAAATTTTCGAAAGATAAAAGATAAGATTTTTTTTAGAAAATATAATTTTTTATTGACGAATGGTATCAATGGAATTAGAAACCTTTCTACAAGGAAATTTTTATATATTTTATACGTTGGAATAATGGGGGTGATCATACAGTATGTGTTGTGTAATGGGCTCCTTTGGGGTCTTTTTTATGGGCTCCGCTAGGGGCTTTTTTTATTGTCCTATCAAGTAGGTGAGTGGGAAAAATGAGAAATGATCCAAGAAAGCAAGAGAGTGCGGACGGAAAAATAATGTCTGGGGCTGAAATGGTGGTGCAAGCTCTTATTGATCATGGAGTTAAGCATCTCTTTGGTTATCCTGGTGGGGCTGTTCTGCCTATTTTTGATGTTCTCTATCACCAAGATACACTCCAGCATATTTTGGTGCGCCATGAACAAGCTGCAGGGCATGCTGCTGAAGGTTATGCACGCAGTACTGGAAAGGTAGGCGTTATGCTTGTGACTTCTGGTCCAGGCGCAACGAATGCTGTTACACCTTTGCAAGATGCTCTTATGGATTCTATACCTCTTGTTTGTTTTTCTGGTCAGGTAGCGACAACGATTATTGGAACAAATGGCTTTCAAGAAGCTGATACGGTTGGAATTACAAAACCCTGTACGAAGTGGAATTGGCTGGTTAAAAACGTCAATGATCTTGCGGCTATTATTCATGAAGCTTTTTCTCTTGCTCAATCAGGTCGCCCTGGACCGGTTTTGATTGATATTCCTAAGGATGTTCAATTTGCTTCAGGAATTTATAGAGCACCTCAAGCGCCGACATTTATGCGTTCTTATTCAAAGCCGAAAGGGAATGCGCAGGCTATTGAAGAGGCTGTTTCTCTCTTAGTAGAAGCAAAGCGTCCTGTTATTTATTCTGGTGGTGGTGTTATTTCATCAGGGATGGAAGCTGTAAAGCTTTTGCGCGATTTAGTTCAATTGGGAAATTTTCCGATTACTTCAACACTCATGGGGCTTGGTGCTTATCCCGCTTCTGACAAGAATTGGCTTGGAATGCTTGGGATGCATGGAACCTATGAAGCTAATATGGCCATGCATGATTGTGATGTTATGTTGGCTGTTGGTGCGCGCTTTGATGATCGTATCACAGGGCGATTGGATGCATTTGCACCTTATGCGCGTATTATCCATATTGATATTGATCCTTCTTCTATTAATAAGATCGTAAAAGTGAAAGTGCCACTTATTGGTGATGTGGCTTGTGTTTTAGGAGATATGACGCAACTCTTAAAGATACAGCAACCAGCGTTTAACAGTGAAGTCCGTGAGGCGTGGTGGACGCAAATTAATCGCTGGAAAGCTCGTAATTCATTGGCATATATGAAAAAAAAAGATGTTATCATGCCACAATATGCTCTTGAACGACTTTATGCTCTTACTAAAGATGCATGTGCTTATATCACAACGGATGTCGGACAGCATCAGATGTGGGCAGCACAGTATTATCATTTTGATGAACCAAAACATTGGATGACTTCTGGTGGTCTGGGAACTATGGGTTATGGTCTTCCTGCGGCTATTGGTGTTCAAATAGCACATCCTGCTGCGCTTGTTGTGTGTATTTCTGGTGATGCCTCCATTCAGATGAATATTCAAGAACTTGCAACAGCTATTCAGCATGACACACCTGTAAAAATTTTCATTTTAAATAATCAGTATATGGGGATGGTCCGTCAGTGGCAGCAATTGCTGCATGGTAATCGTCTTTCTCATTCTTATACGGAATCTATGCCTGACTTTGTGAAATTGGCACAAGCTTATGGAGCCGTAGGGATTCGTTGTTCAAAACCAGATGAACTTGATGATAAAATTCAGCAGATGATTGACAGTGATAAGCCTGTTCTTTTTGATTGTCGTGTTTATCATTTAGAAAACTGTTTTCCTATGATCCCATCGGGATGTGCCCATAATGAGATGTTATTACCCGATGAGGCAAGCGAGGAAGCTGTTGCAAATGCTGTTTCTTCCGAGGGAAAGATTCTTGTATAAAATGAATATGTTAATAAAATAGTGAAGGATGGTGATGATGAAGTCTTTAAAGTCTTCATCTCTGTCTCTTCTTTGTGGAGAGTTCCTATTATCCTTAGAGCTCATTTTATGATTTTCATTCTTTGTTTAAAGACATGGGGTGTATTATTATTTGTATGCGATGTTTGTTTTTTTTATTCATATGTTCACATTAATAGCTATTTCGTTGCATTTTTTAGATAATACATTGAATTATCTGTTATAAATTAATTATGTTGTCTCATATGTGAAAGATTCCATCGTGCAAGAAAAAAGCCACCGTGCTTGAAGGGGGCAACCATGCAAACCGTCATACTTGTGAAAACAATAGAAAAGTTTGTCACTATGTTTTGGTTTCGCATTATGAAATTACTCCAAATCGCTCTTTCAAGGGCTTGATAGGAAAATCCCCCTAGCGGCTTGAAAGGAAGAGCAAAAATAACAAAGATCAAACGCAGCCATAGAAAATCAATTGGCTACCATAGCTTATAATCAGGTAGTAATCTCACCTGATTATGCGGGGGAAATCTATACATATGAGATGTGTAGTCAATATATATAAACCGGAATAATACTCAACATCGTATCATTATCAGGACATTAACATTGAAAATCAAATATTCTTTCTTTTATTTGTTCTACATATTTATGATTCCATAAATCTGCAGACACAAACACTCTTTGAATCCACCGCATTGGATTTTCATAACTATCAAATGATCCCAAAAATTTACCTCCAGAGTGTAGAGCCATTCTGTTATCAATGTATAATAATCTTCCTAGTTGTACATCAATTCCAAAAGATACAGTCTTCATAGCTTCATAAAAATGATTTAAAGCTTCCTTAGCTTTTTTTGACTGTGGCTCTAACATGCCCAGATAAAAAACAGCGCTGATATCTGGGAATTCACCGTCCTCTCGAACACTTTACTTGTAGAGGTTACCCAATTTCTCCTCTATAGAGAAAATTAATTATATATAAATTATCCCTTAAGCTACTCAAATCCTTCTTACTTAAAAGTTTTAAAGCTAGATGTGCACCAGATATTCTCGTTAACGGGCCATCAACATCATTGCGAACACCAGAAAAATATCCCTTTAGGAGATAAATTTAAACTCGTTATAAATTTTAGTGCAGTATTTTCTATATGAAAATTTAACTCAACTTCAGATCCTAATCCTGTATAATCTTTTTTATTATCCTCTAAAGGAACTAGGTTGTTTACTATATGTTCGCCTTCAAATTTAATTGAATAAGGCTCTCCGATTAATAAAGAAAACATCATAATTAAATTTTCGCTAATATAGCCACTTTTACAAGACGCATCTAAATTATAAGGATTAGGTGACGTATTAATTTGTCTATCAATTGGAAGGTTTTCAAAGCTTAAATATGCTCTAGGGGTAATAGACATCTTTTGATTCATAAGAATTGTCAATATTCTATGGGGTAGCAGCGAAGATGCTATTTTTTTTTAGCTTAACCGAATATTCAATACCACCGTATGGATCATAAATAACATGGTCTAAAGCCTCCCAAAGTTTGTCTCTTTCGCCATTGCTCAACTCAAAGTTAGTAAATAAGTGTCTGTAAAATCTTGGATTAATCCAAATAATGGTGGAGCAGTAATAATTGCGATTTGATTTACATACATTGCTAAACCCAGAGATTCAATAATTTTAAATAAAATAAATGAGTTATTGCGATATGGGGGAAATTTATCATTATTGATTCCATTAATGTTTTTTATAGCACTATCCCTCATTTTTTTGGAGCTTTTTTATCGCTTCTATAGCTAGCC
>NZ_JBHIML010000069.1:0-1797 GCF_042194015.1 Bartonella sp. MU37NMGALS | reverse complement strand
CTCTTCATTTTCGCACATCACTAAGAGAATTTCATCAGAATTTATAAACACTGGTTTATTCACAAATGCCTCCATACTGCCTATTGGCAAAAGTTATTTTCTAAGATATGGAGTGATTAATACGTTTTTCGTAACGATGTGTCAATAGATAAAATACGAAAAACGTATTTTTATTTTTATAAATCTATTCGATTTTGTTTATTATCATTAATGTTAATGAGGTGCTTATGATAGAAAATATAAAAGAAAAGCAGCTATCCATCATGCTAAATAAATTAACCGAATGTGAAAAAAAAGCTTTTATGAATTTCTTGCTGCGAGCAGAGATTTTAAAAGATCCTCGACAATCTTCTTTTCAGAATCATTCGCTTGTGAATATAAGTAAAGAAAATCATCAGAGTAAGGTCCAGAAATAGGTGAAGAATCTTTAAAAAACTCCATAATTTTAACTAATTCATCTGCCTTAATATCTCTCATTTCCCTATTTGTATTAAGATTAATCATATTGGATATAGCTGGTCTTCTTATACCAAGATGGGCGGCAAGCTTGGCTTGGCTCCCTCGTCCCATTTTATCAAGCTCTTTTTTTATCCAAATTTTTAGCTCTTTTTGCCTAATCATAATTAAGTTTATTCCTTATTTTTAAAGTCCTTACAATATAAAAAATATAATGATACGTTTTTCGTATTGACTAAATATTTTTGATATCGTATTTTTATCGCTATGATAAAAACATATACGAAAACCGCAAAACTCATAATTGAGTATCTAGGTGGGTATAAAAAAGTTGCTAATATCGTTAATCGCAATGTTATTGTAATTAGAAAATGGGCTTACCCTTTTGAAAAGCGAGAGGGTAAAGGCGGAATTATACCAGCTAAGTATCAAATTATGCTTTTGAACTATGCACGTGACCATGGGATAGATTTGCGTCCAGAAGATTTTTTTTATCCCGAGCGCTTGCAGAGATTAATGCAAGAGCAACACCCCCCAATGACTACATTTGCAAAAAGTTCCGGCGTTGATAGCGCGCGTGAGACTTTGCAGCCTTAAGGAGGTGATGATGGCTGTAGAAAAGAAATACGAACTTACTGATGAAACAATTGAGTTTGATGGCAGAACACTTCACCGCATTCGTGCACTGAGAGACTTTGGTGATGTTAAAGCAGGTGATTTAGGAGGCTATATAGAGAAAGAAGACAACCTAAGTCATGAAGGTGATTGTTGGGTTGGGAATAGGGCATGGGTTTATGGTGATGCACGTGTTTTTGGCAATGCCAAGGTTCTTGGTTTTTCTCATGTTTATGACAATGCCCGTGTTTATGAGAATGCCAATGTTCTTTTAGCAGCTGCGATTTATGGCAACGCCAAGGTTTGTGGTAATGCGCATGTATTTGGCAATGCCAAGGTTTGTGATGAAGCTGCGGTTTTTGGTAATGCTTACGTTTACGATAATATCCATGTTTATGGCAACGCCAAGGTTTATGGCAACGCCAAGGTTTGTGGTTATGCCAAGGTTTGTGATGCTGCTAAGGTGTTCGGTCATGCCGTGGTTTATGGTAAGTCCAAGATTTATGGAAATGCATATGTTTGCGGCACTGAAGAATATGGTGGCGACAGAGTTTATATGTGTTCACATAATGCAAATGAAGCGCATAAGAATGATGATGGTAAGCCTCGTGTAGAGCTTATACCGCCGTTGGCACTGCTTGAAATTGGTAAAGTTTTAGAGTTTGGGGCAAAGAAGTACGGAGCAAACAATTGGCGTAATGGCATGCACTGGAGCAGGTTTCACGG
>NZ_JBHIML010000068.1:0-1813 GCF_042194015.1 Bartonella sp. MU37NMGALS | reverse complement strand
CACTGAACATGTCACCACTTGCACCACGTATCGCCCACCCCGTTTTGGTACCTAGATCAAAACAAAGAATCGTGTTAATCACCACACCACTCCATACAAAATGTGTTTTATAAAAGCACTCAGCAGTAATTATTTCTGAAATAGGAGAATAAATGCCTCTTAATCTTATTCGCACAATTTTTTCAGTTTACACTAAGTACAAAGAGCAAGAAGAACGAAGATTAGGAGCCAAATTGGAACTAAGACCTATTCCCCAACCAAAATATGGTAGTGTTATCCCATCAAAGAAAAGCGTTTTAAGGATAATCTCAGGATCGCTGGTTCATTTACAAGTTACCTTCTATAATCCTACAAAACAGATGATTAGATTGAACCATATATGGATAGATAAAAAGACCTCCTTTGAATTTGTTCATGTTTCATATCTTAAATCCAACCTAGAATTGCATAAACAAACAGAAGACATCTTCATTAAAACGCAAAAAAAACACGTCAACTTGATAACTCCTGAACTAAACCCAATCCAAAATGAGTGGTGTGATCTATTTAGTATCAAGGGTGAAAGTGAACTAACATTTTTACTCATTTTTGCAATGTACAATCCATCTAAAATACAGCCTATAAATATCATTGTAGAACATACTTCTCCAAACTATCCAACCAAAACACTCAAAGCTAATTTTTATCTTGGTTCCTATTGTAATGATGAATAGAACGATATTTTTGAAAAAAATTTTTCAAAGAAAAAACGCCTTCGTGAATAATTCTAATAGCTAAAGCCATATTCTGTACTCCCAATAATAACGGAGTCTCTCCAATGTTCTACGGTGCCAAGGTAGAGATGCCATGTATTGTTGTGGTGTTAACATAGACAATTTATAAGTCGTATTGGAAATGTAATTAAAGTTTGGAACTAGGTGATCACCACGTAATCTGCCGCCACCAAAAACAGCCCCTAAACCACTAATCCAACAATTACCTTCGTGACTGAGGTTCTCTTCACTCTCTACCCAGCCACCTAAATCACCTTTCTTTACTTTGCCAAAGCTTCTCAATGCTCGTATTCGGTGTAACTTGAAAGGACCGAGATCAACTGTATCGTCTGTAAGTTCGTATTTCTTTTTACTACTATTAACTAAATCACAACCACTAATAAAACCTGTATCAATCCATGCATCACCACACACACGGGCATTTCCACAAATTATTGCTGTACCGTATACATGTGCATTATCAAAAACTTTAGCATCAAAATAAACAATGGCATTGCCATAAACATGAGCGTTATCATAAACGTTGGCATTACCAAAAACCTTGGCTCGACCGTAAACCCTAGCACTACCATAAACCTTTGCATCGTCCCCAACCCAACAGTCTCCCTCATGACTTAAATTGCTTTCATTTTCAATAAAGCCACCTAAGTCACCTGCGTACACATCTCTAAAATTTCTTAAAGCACGTATACGATGAAGCGTAACTCCATTAACTTCGATTGTTTCATCAGTAGATTCATACTTCTTTTTAACTGTCATCTTATCCACTCCTCACTTACCCTTCTTCTTACTCTTCTTATTCTTATGAGCCGGCGCTTTTACTGCTTCATCACGCTGTTTAAGCTTTTGTGTTAGTCTTTGAATTTCCGCATCACGTGATTGCACATCTGCTTCGAGTGTCATTACAACTTCACTTACATTTCTGAACGCCTTTTCATGCTCTTCAGTCTTTTGTTTCAGTTGTTTAATTTCCTCCTCACGTTCTTTAATCTCTTGCTTCAGTTTTTTAATTTCTGCTTCAGACTTTCCTATATCCGCAT
>NZ_JBHIML010000067.1:0-1828 GCF_042194015.1 Bartonella sp. MU37NMGALS | reverse complement strand
CTTTTAGATGGCAAAAATGATGATAATCAAGATCAGTCATCTGCTTATGACAGAAGCATTTACAGACCTCTTGATACACCCCATACCGTTATGAATGACAGTGTTCCTTTTTAATAGAGGGTATTTAAATGTCTGATAAGCCGCCGCTCCATACCTTTAGTGCAATCTGTAAATCTAAGCCAGTTTATAACTATACTATTACAGAGCAAGAGATAAAATCATTACAACATAATAATAAGATTGAGACATTCTGTAATATATCATCAGACTTTCTAATTGTAATGATGGTCATTATCTTCGTGTGGATGATACGTGATGATGATGATTGGAAAAAATTAGCAGCCTTTGGTATATCAGTAGTGTTACTGTTATTTGTAGTGATTTTGGGTGGAGAGACACGGTCAAACTCAGAGGAAATTTGGGAAAACGTTAAACAGGTGTCTGAGGTTATCTGTGAAAAAAAATAAAAAAAGGGGACGCCCTAAAATAGCAGGGCAGGTAAGAGAACCAAACGGACGTATATCACGTGCAAAAGCACCGCGTGAAGCCGTTGATAAATTGGCAATAGAAATGCGTGCAAAGCGCTTCGGTTTAACGCTACAAGAGGCAAAAAATCCACTCTCTGGGTCTTATATAGGGCGGCTTTGCTTGCAAGGCGTGCTTACTCAAGAGCAATACGACGCCGCGCAACAATATCTACAGATAAGAAACGACTATTTATGCGCAAAGGGCTTGCCTAATGCAATTTATGACGAAATGCCGTCATCTTCAGATGATAAGGCAAGGGATAAGTGGGTAGAATTTGCAACAGAGCAGTTTATAAACACGCAAGAGGCACTAAAAGAAGCCCAATGCCTCTATAGACAATATAACCTTTATGCAGCGTTACAGTATCTCGTTATAGAAGATCAAATGTTACCACATCTTGTGAATTCATTACGCGTTACTCTTAATGTGCTTTATAAGTACTTTTCATTAGACAATTTTCCAAATAAACTTGATCAACGCTATCGTTAGTATTAACCCCAATATTACTCCAATTATTCCCAAAATCACTCTCAAACTTTCTTTTATACCTATACCGATTAAAACTAATAACCCTAAAATTATTATCCCTATTGTTATATTCCACATAAAAAGTGCAATTATACCACCAATGAAACCACAAATTAGAAGTGGTATTCCACAAGTTATTAAAGCTATGTCTTTAATGTTATCTTGTAGACCATCTTCACGTATTGTTTTTATCATTATACATGATATGATAAAACTCACGGCAGATATAGCTAGCAATAGAGCAGCCACTTTTTCTTGTAGATCATTTCCTATAAGGTTAGAATTAAATATTATAAGTGTAGGAATCCATGGAACAAACGTTGGTAAAAATAGTACAGTGCAGTATGCAACTATTTCTTTCCCTTTTTTTCCTGCTTTTTTAATGGCATGTATTGCATTGAATAGCATTAATAAAAACAATGCTATCAAAACTCCAATAAAGCATAAATTTTCTATAATCATTATCTTCTCTTTTTTGACGATCCACTGTTTAGAACACTGCTTAACCGATTCCTTTTGAATATATCAATATGTGTTATTTTTATGTTGACAAATTGTAGCAAATCGTATTTAATGACATTGCTGTACTTAGGCGTATTGTGTCTAGACGAGAGGCAGTGCAGTTTGAAATCCCCGCAAATGCGGGGTTTTTTATTATCTAGAGGGTGTATTTTATGACATCACAAAATACAGAACAGGCTCCACAACCGATTAAAAAGCGTATACCCCCAAAGGCAGGTCAAGGGCGTGTCAAAGGCGTTCCGAATAAGAT
>NZ_JBHIML010000066.1:0-1866 GCF_042194015.1 Bartonella sp. MU37NMGALS | reverse complement strand
ATTATGCTATTGAGGATGTTCGCAAGGAAGCAAGACAAGCTGCAGCGATTGGTTTGGCTGTCTCTAACTTACGTTACAATGATGCACCAGGAAAGTTGAGTGTTGCACTTGGTAGTGGTATATGGATCAATCAGTCTGCATTTGCTGTTGGTGCTGGTTATACCTCTGAAGATGGAAAAATCCGTTCTAGTCTATCTGTTACAACTGCTGGGGGGCGCTGGGGAGCAGGCGTAGGACTAAGCTTAACGCTAAATTAACAATAAAAATAAAATATTTCAACAAACACCCCTTTGCCCTTGCTTTTATGAAGCGGGGGCAAAATTTTTTAAGCATACAAACACAATACAAACCTAAGTCCTATAATCAAAAAACCTCTTGGCAACTGTTGTAAAAAAGCGATATTTTTTTCTTGATATTCTACAAATATGTTTTATAAGTAACAAAATCTGTTGCGAGTAAGACTCATTCTGATAAAATGAATTTTAAAGGGGGAGGTAAGTGATGCGCGAAGATAAAAAGCACACGGCAAATTTATGTATATCACTGTATAATACCAAAAAAGAGATGATTTAAGAAAAGCAATTATTCAATAAATTTCAAAAATCTTAGATATCACAATTTAAGTTAGGCAAAAAATAACCCATCGATCACCATTAGACTCTAAATGTGTCATAACTACGTCTAAAAATATACATTTAGATCTCATTATATCAAACATACACAGTACAAAGGCTCAAAATCAAACTCATTTCAAACTCTTATTGCTAAAATGTGTTTTTTTTGCGTCATCAAGTGTGTTTCTAAAGTTTTTTTTGGGGGAATCCATTATGAAAAAAATACATGCCACACAAGTAGCGAGTAAATTAAAACTTTCTCGTTTTTCTTTTGTTAAAGTTCTTTCGTTGGCTACAGCGGTTACATTTTTATCGAATGTTACACCTGTTTTTTCAGCAAATCCTGATTTTAGGAACACCTTTCTTGAAGGTGTAAAAAGTGCTGGTGTGTCTTATCCACAAAACATCATCCCTGTTGCTGGTTTGAATGCGTCTCCTGTTTCAAAAGACAATTATTTAACAGTGCTCAAAAAAGCAGGAGTAGAAGAGATTAATGCTTCTAGTAACTATGCAAATTTTCTAAACAAAACTTTTTTGGATAAAAGTAATGAGAGTTCTTTTACTATACCTGCTTTAGAGAGCACTTATAAGTCTGTTGGATTTGATAATGATGCAACAACATTTAATATGAGTCCACTGACTAGAAGTACTAGAAATGGCGGGATTAACATCGGCACTAATACTGTGGCAATAGGTAATAGTGCGAAAACAGTGATGCAACATGGCGTTGCTATTGGTTACAATGCAACCGAGACAAATGAGGTTAGAGGGACGGCTATTGGTTCTAATGCGAAGGTGACCAAGAGTGGTGGGATTGCTTTAGGTGCTGATAGTGAAGCTTTTATAGGCAGTGGTATTAATGCATATAGGCCATTAGGCGTTTTGGTAGAGCCGGGGGCAAATTTGCATGCTTGGATCAGCTCTGAAGGAGCGCTTAGTATTGGTAGCATAGAAAAGGGAAAAACACGACAAATTGTAGGCGTTGCAGGTGGTACTGAAGATACTGATGCAGTAAATGTAGCGCAGTTGAAAGCATTAGAAAAGAATGCCGGAAGTTGGAAACTCTCTGTTTCTGGAGCGAATACTACAACGGTTGAATCGAATAAATTAGTAGATTTAGCTGCTGCAAGTAATAACATAAAGGTTACAAAAGGCGATAAGGACAATAAGGTACAATTTGATTTGGCACAAGATGTTGCATTAACGAGCTTAAAGGCAGGCACAAATACCCTAGATGCAACAGGTTTAGTTA
>NZ_JBHIML010000065.1:0-1870 GCF_042194015.1 Bartonella sp. MU37NMGALS | reverse complement strand
ACTCACTGCACCCATAGTACTTTTCCATGAATACCCTGTGTCATCTGCAGCTCTTTTAAAATAAGGAGAAAAACCAGGAATACCAGCAGCAACATCAGCTACAGAACTGCTCCCTAGAGCAACACTGCCGTCATCACTTGCCAGCGCTTTATATCCCACAGCAACAGAAAATTGTCCCAGTGCATCTGCACTCGCACCAAAAGCACTCGCATATGCTTTCTTAGTAGACGCAAAATCTCCCACAACTGTTGAAAAACTACTCTCCGCTTTTGTAACGCTTGTACCAGCATTATATTTGTTACCTATTGCGATACTATTTGCACCCATAGCTTGCGCCCCATGACCTATAGCAATGCTTTCTGACTTTTGCGCTTCTGCATCAACGCCTAAAACAACAGTATACTGCGCCCTCGTCACAGGTGCGTCGAAATCAAGAGCCCTTACATAATCATTAGCTGCAAGTACTCTATTTTTTTCATTAATATCCTGCACCTTAGATCCACTAGTTTCAACTCCACCGATTGCAGTACTATAAATGCCTTCCGTTTTTGCCCCCCACCCCAAAACAGTATTGTTGTCTTTAGCACGTTGCATTCCTGCAGTTCCACCCCGCAAAAAGTCAGAAACATTAACCGGGGCTGTATTCTCATCATACTGCGCAAGCTGTTGGTCTACAGAGCTATCAACCATAAATGACCGTGGACCAATGAGAGACTTTTTATATTGCTCATCTGTATCTAGTTTTTGTACCAATAAATTTTTGTTCTCTGCCTTCAGAACATCTACGACAGGACTCCTATCGCTCTTACCAGAAAGGGTTTTAATTAAAAAACTTGCATAGTCATCAGCAACATTAATCTTTTCTAATCCGGCTTTATTGAGTGCTGTTAAATAATTGTCTTTTGAGACAGAAGAAGCATTCAAACCAGCAACAGAGACAATGCTTTGTGGATAAGATACACCAGCACTTTTTACACCTTCGAGAAATGTGTTTCTAAAATCAGAATTTGCTGAAAAAACAGGGGTAACATTCGATAAAAATGTAACCGCCGTAGCTAACGAAAGAACTTTAATAAAAGAAAAACGAGAACGTTTTAATTCACTCGCTGCTTGTGGGGCACATAATTTTTTCATAACAAACTCTCCAATGAAAAAACTTTAGAAACACCTCCAAAACATAAAAAAGACACATTTTAGCATTATTGATCCCTCTGGAATTTAGAATAGAGGGTCATTGCTTGGAGTGTGAACATTTTGAGTCTTTAGTTTTGTTTTGTTTGTGCTTCCTTTGTTAGGACCTAAATGTTTGTTTCTTTGATTATGTTTTGTAGACATAAAGATGACACATTTAGAGTCTAAGGGTTTTAATGTACTGTTTTTTACTAACTAAAAAGAGGTCTTGCATATTTAATATTACTTTGGTGGTTGTTACTATAAAATCGTTTTACAAAGCTTTTGTTATGTATTTTCCTAATTATAGACTTTAGTTTTATTAGAAAGCATTTTTTTATTAACAATAAGTAAAGTAAAAAGAGATTGTGGTACGTTAGAAATATGGCTTGCCTTGGATAATTGGCTTTTTAGTTAGGTTATCTCTTTTTAAAATATCATATAATAATGCATGTGCAGCCTTGTGAAGCGCCTTTTACCTTTACGCATTACTTATCCCCTCCTTTGAAAGTTATTTTATCAAAATGAGTCTTACTAATATACATTTCTGTACCATTATAGACTGTTTAAGAAAATAGCAACATAGAAATATGACTTTTTAGCAATATGGATTCTATTGTGATATTTTTGCAATAAAAGCATATAAGGATCTTCTATAAAATCTCAAAGTTTATAGCGTCATCAAATATTATGTTTGTCT
>NZ_JBHIML010000064.1:0-1883 GCF_042194015.1 Bartonella sp. MU37NMGALS | reverse complement strand
CGCTATAAATTGGTGGAAGAGCATTTCGACTATCAACGTTACTATGGTTTGTCTGCGAAAACACTGATTGGCATGAAGAAAACCCGTTTCAAATTTCCAAATAGCTCTCAAGCAGCGCAAGATTTTGGAACGATTGTTATCCCCACCTACAGTGGTGAACCTGATAATTAATCATAGGGAGGAAGCAAGACATGGCAGATCAATTACCACCTCCATTGCAGGGAAGAACTCTTCATACCCAACAGGTAAGTTTCTTACGTTTGAATATTTCGCATAAAGATAAGCATCTTACGGAAAAAATCGGAATTTTGCCTCGTGGCGCTTTGATCACTTCGATGAAGGCTTTTGTCAAGACCGCGTTTTCTGAGACAAAATTAAAGATAGGCAGCACCTATGGCGGCAATGAGTTCAGTGAAAAAGACATCAAAGCCCAAGGCACGCAAGATTTTACGCCAACAGATCAAAAGTCTTTTGTTGCAGATGATAAGGAGATGACCCTTTACGCAACACGAGACAAAACAACAGATGCTGGTGAATGTATTGTGGTTGTGCAATTCGTGACAAATCATTGAGGGGATAAAAGATGGCAGATTATTTACCACAGCCCTTGCAAGGGAGAAATCTTCATACCCAGCAGGTAAGCTTTTTGCGGCTTAATTTTAGCTATGAAGATAAAGAAAACGCTATGAGAATAGGCACGCTACCTCGTGGTGCTTTGATCACTTCGATTAAAGTGTATGTCAAGACAGCATTTTCGGACACGAAGGTAAAAATAGGGTGCACTGCTGGAGGGACAGAGTTTGGTGAAGCGGAAATCAAACAACAGGCAGTAAAAGAGGTTAAGCCTACCAATCAGAAGGAGTTTATCCCTTATGATGAAGAACTTACTCTCTATGCCAAAGCGGACAAAACAGTACAAGCTGGGCAAGCAAGTATAGTCGTTGAATTTGTAACCAATCACTGAAATTGAGGGGAGAGATTTATTAACTCCCTCTCAGTTTATGAAGTAGAAGACTGTACAGAGAGTTGCAAATTAAGGGCAGATAAGACAGCGACTAAGGTAGAAAGTTTAGGGTCACCAGTCTTACTTAAAGAGCGGTATAATCCACTGCGTTCGCGATTGGTTTCTTTTGCTAAGGCACTCATATTTTGTGCTCTAGCAACAATACCAAGGGCATCCGCTATATGAGAGGCATCACCGGTTTTAAAGGCTTCATTAAGAAATGCTTGTTGTACCTCAATGTCTTCAAGATATTCTTCTGGTTTAAAGGGGGTTATTTTCATCACTGTACTCCTCTTTTAACTTTAATGCTTGTTCAATATCTTTTTTCTGCGTTGATTTATCTCCACCACATAACAAAAGGATAAAATCAGAGCCTTTTTGGGTAAAATAAATTCGGTAACCAGCACCATAGTGGATACGTAATTCACCTATACCATTAAAGAATTTAACATCACCGAAAAGACCCTGTTTTAAGCGGACAATACGTTCAAGAATAATAGCCTTAACGCTTTTATCTTTAAGTTTCTTAAGCCAAGTATCAAATTCTATCGTTTTGTGAATGAATACCATTTGAGTACTATACTACACAAAATATATAATATCAATAGTTATAATTTTTACTGAAAGGTATTTTGATGACACGTCATTATATTCGGGTTAAGACCGGAGGACCAATACCAGTAAAGCGAGATGTTTATCGTCATAAGAGAACACTTTCACACTTAGTGTCAGTTATCCAAGATGAGATTGATGACATAGCCGATGAGTATGTTCATCAAATCCAAGAAAGTATTTTTGCAGCCATTCGTTTTTGTGAACGGGAGACCTTTTACTTTAACGAAAGCCGTGATGTGGTGTTTGAGACACGGGCGGGACAAGG
>NZ_JBHIML010000063.1:0-1965 GCF_042194015.1 Bartonella sp. MU37NMGALS | reverse complement strand
CTCACTACGAACTTGCGATATGTGCTCTTTTTTATCAGCAAAATCGTTTAGCTCTTCTTCAACGCGCGTATTCCACAATCCATTATCTGTCTCAACAAGTTTATCATTCCTCATTAAGTATTCGACAATAGCTGCAAATTTTTTCTGCGAACAATTGCAAGCACGTGCAAGCGTTTCAAAATCTTCTTTAATTGGTGCTTTTTTATCGTACATGCGAACGAGAAGCGTCATATAAGCGCCCCTTTGCTCTAACGTCATTCCATCTGTACCACTTATCCAGTCATACAAATGGAATCTTATCCATGGCATACCATTAGACATGCGCGCTCCCTTCTTTTATTAAATATAAATTAGTGATCATAATCCCCCCTTAAGGCTGTTGCGTATTTATGCGTGCGCATGGTGGCGCGTAATCTATTTATTTGATCTCTTTATTTTTGCCTGTTTAAGAATGTGAATGGTGCTGTTGATGTTTGTTATTTTCTGTATGAGCAGCACTATGAGAAGATATTACTGTTTGTGATGCATTTTCTGTACTAATTTTCTCCACCAGATGAAGCGTATCTTTTCTTCGTTTTGTCATTGGACGAATAACTCTATGGGATTTACTCCCATAATTATGTAGGAACCAATCTAGTGTAACCCAAGATAGACCCTTAGCTTTAGACAACTGAATAATTATATTCCAGTATTTTGGAGAAATACTATTGCGATCACGCATTTTACGCGCAGCCTCATAGCTACAACCAATTTCTTTTGCAAATTGGCGTATAGATCCCCAAGACTCAATCAAACTTTTGACATAAAAATCATTAACCATGACAAAAATAGTACATTACGTACAAATTTTAATCAAGATAAAATCGTACACAATGAATTAAAAAAATAGTGGATAATGTACAAATGACTTATTTGCCAAAAGATAGACTTAAAATAGCGCGTAAGAATGCTGGATATGCAACACCAAGCGAAGCTGCGCGCGCTGTACCAGCTCTTAATCAAAATACCTTAATTAGTCACGAAAATGGAAATCGTGGTATTTCGCGCCAAATAGCCGAGCTCTATGGACAAGTATTTAATGTAGATCCGGGGTGGATTTTGTATGGCGAGTCTCCTCAAGAAAGTCCTAACCTCAATATAAGTATTCCTCTCGTTTCATGGATTAGCGCTGGAGAACTAAGCGAGCAAGATGGGATAATGGATTTTTCAGATTATCCTATGACAGAGGCTGTTAATCTTCCTGCCGGTGAATGGATTGCTTTACGTGTAGATGGCGCATCTATGAATAAAATTAGCCCTCCAGATTCTATAATATTTGTAAATATGCGAGACAAAAAACTTGTGCCTAATGCCTGCTATGTAATTGCAGATGAATCTGGACAAGCGACATATAAACGATACAGACCTAATGATGATCCTCCTTTTCAGCCCGCTTCATACGACAAAACAATAAAGGCTCCAAAACTTGAAGGCGCTATCTCTATAATAGGTCGTGTACGGCGCACTATTCTTGATATGTAAACACAATACGATTCTCTGTTCACGTTATCGATTAGATTGCTATCAACAGATTGAAGCAAGTTTGCTTGATTTTTATCAGTAAACAGCAAAATTTTGATTCTCTAAATTGTGCCGTGATTCGTCTTTTTTTTATTTTTTAAAAAAAATAGTACATTATGTACTTGACTATCTTTAGTGCATAATGTACTAATATATCCATAAACCACGCACAAACAATTGCCAAGAGGCGTTAGGGAGGAGAAATTATGGAAAATCCAATTCTTATAAATTCTGATGAAATTTTATTAGTTGCCTACGATAAAGATCAACACATTGCAGAGTCTGGACCACTTGATGCAAGCCAAATTCTAAGCATTGTTGATGAGGTAGATGATGCAATCCAAATCTTTCGCATCAATCCTTCTGAGAATAATTGTGAAGATATCTCTGAAGAAATTGCAGAAG
>NZ_JBHIML010000062.1:0-1977 GCF_042194015.1 Bartonella sp. MU37NMGALS | reverse complement strand
CAAAGAAGTTCTTCTGCTTGCTTTTCAGTGATTGTCATGCCTTCGTAAATAAAAGGTTTTCCAGCACTGTTTGTATGTCCATAACCTATTGTCCACACCCCAATGGCATCTTTATAGGCGTTCAAACGCAAACCTTCCCACTGTTTGATAAGTGCTAGTCCTTCTGATGATATTTTTCGCATATGATTCTCCATAAAAAAAGCCCCGCAAAAAGCAGAGCTGGATTAAAAAATTGACATCTTTCCCATTCGGAAAGATAGCTTGTTAAAACTCATGTCGCTTTTTCATTGGAACAAAAGAATGTATTTGACATTATCAATTTTGTAGCATATAAACTACAGATGTTTATTGTTAAAAAAACACACTATTTTACAGAGTGGTTAGACTCATTAAAAGACAAACAAGTGCAAAAGAAAATTGCTGCACGTATTTTCCGCCTTGAATATGGGCTTCTAGGAGACGTGAAATATTTCCGTGGTATTGGTGAGTTAAAAATAAATTATGGACCAGGCTATCGGGTTTATTTTGTAAAACAAGGAAAACAAATCATTTTATTGTTAAATGCTGGTGATAAATCCACACAACAAAAAGATATCGAAAAAGCCCTTCAATTAGTAAAGGAAATGAAACATGGAAATTACTAAATTTGATGTAAGTGAATATTTTAATACGCCTGAAGACTTTAAGATTTTATTAGATGATGCTTTAGAAACCAAAAATAGTGGCTATATTGCACATGTATTAGGTATTATTGCGCGTAAACAAGGAATGACAACTGTTTCTCAAGAGACAGGACTAAATCGCGAGTCTCTTTATCGTTCTTTAAGCGATAAAGGTGATCCACGACTTTCTACTTTTCTTAGTGTTTTGAGTGCTTTAAATTTGCAGATTAGCTTAACGCCTATCCAAAATAATTGTAAGGAACAAGCGGCTTTAGAAGAAGCATCTTGACCACCTTCCCATTTTTGAGAACGGGGAGGGGAGGCATATTTTTTACTTAAGCGGCTTTCACTACAGATCTTTCTAAGACTTGTTTTGCTTCTTTGATTATGGCTTTGTAATGCTTGCTTTCTTCTACCAACGTAAAGGCTTTGACAAGATGCATGTGGAGAGGTCCATAAATGTAAACAGCCTTTTTAGTTGGAGACATTTTATCCCAATCTTTTGGGAAAGCAAAACGTATATCATCATAATCAACAAATTGACTTTTTAGTTTCTTTTCACATTCAATAAAGTAACGACGAGCTTGACGTCCTTTCTCATTGCGCTCAACCATTGAGAGCTCTTTTGCCATATCTAAGGTGAGATGATATTCTTTACTTATAACATTTTTACGTTTCTCATTTTTGAGAAACGTAAAACCATAATCTTGATTTTCCAAAAATCCATATTCTTTAATACGACGTACAATCCAATCTGCAAATTTAGAGTTGACTTCTAAAAACGTATGTAATTCACGTGCGTTAACCGTTTGAACAGTTTCTTGACCAATATTTTGTTCTTTAATTTCTATAAGAGTGTTCATAAGAATTCCTTACTATTTAGATGTTTCTTAATGACACTTTTAAAAAGTGCCGGGTGCTAAGAAACACGGTAGTAAGTCCGTCGTTATGCTTTTCCCAAAAGGGTATTGTATAGCGTAACTACACCCGACAAAGTCATTATATGCGTGTAACATACAATGAGTCAAAGCCTTTAAACGTGCGGAGAAAAGATTGTTTCGGCAATCTATCCGCTATTGGTTTAAGGTGTTTTTGAGGCACCTGATTCGATTATTCATATTGTTACCACATTGTCAAGTAGCTTCTGATAATTTTTTGATATTTTTGCTAATTTGACTTATCTATCTTCTTCATCCATATGGATGACGCCTTCGCCTTCGTCGCATGCGTTTGGTGGAGCGTTTGGATCAAGGGTATCATCCTTGTCTGGTGTTGTGTTTGCAACGTTTCCAGCCGCATCTTCTTGCGCTTTATC
>NZ_JBHIML010000061.1:0-1978 GCF_042194015.1 Bartonella sp. MU37NMGALS | reverse complement strand
TGGTCAGTATCATGAGATGCCTTGTAAAGTTGATTACAGTACCAAGGCGCAAGTGAAAGCTTGGATATATGGGGGTGATTTGCCAAGAAGCGTATTGAGTTGCGAAGCATTGATAGACGAGGTGAATAGGGAAATCAAAAAACGTACAGTGAAAGCAGTGAAAACTTATGATGATATAGACAGTGAACTAGAGAAAGCACTTGGTATTCAATTAGGTAGGTATCAAAATGAAAAAAATTGAAAAAAATAAAAAATACGTATTGACATTAAAAAAAGGTTCGTTTAGAAAGGCATCAAGTGTGTAGAAACACTTAGCGAATAGCGGATAGGTTACGATACAGCCTCTCCCATGCCTTTTAAAATACTGACTTTCTTTTATGCTATCATTGGCATATAACGATTTATGTCGGGTGTAGTGTGTTATACAATACCCTTTTTAGGGGAAAGCACACAGCGGACTATTCGCCGTGTTTCTAGCGCCCGGCGCCCTTATAGGGTGTCAATAGAAACCTTCTTTACGAATAGGATTTATTATGCAAAATTCTGTCAAAAAATATCAACTCACCAATCAAACAATTCTTCGTGAGGGTAAAAAACTTTATCGCATTAAGGCGTTAAGAGATTTTGGTGATGTTAAAGCTGGTCAACTTGGTGGCTATATTGAATCTGAAGAAAATCTTTCCCATGATGGTAATTGCTGGGTTGGTGATCAGGCCATTGTTGTGAGCCCTGGTCGTGTTTACGAAAATGCGCAGGTTTATGGCAATGCAGGTGTTGGTGGTTTTGTATATGGTAATGCTCGCGTCTACGATTCAGCAAAGGTTTTTGCCAATGCCCATGTGTATGATAATGCCCATGTTTTCGATAGTGCAAAAATTGTAAGTAAAGTGCATGTTTATGAAAATGCCAATGCATGTGGCATGGCTATTGTTACTAAGAATATTTGTGGTGACACAATGAATAATGTTTATACAGAACGCCTTTCTCCTTATGGTGAAATTTGCTTTGTTATGTGTCGTGCTCATAGGAAAACAGCTTAAATAACGGCGCGGGCGCGGCGGGGGCGCCTCCTTATAACCATTTCACTTAAAATTTGTTTGAATATTAGATTAGGAGTTACCTATGACCACTACAACTGTATCTAAAAAATATGAATTTACTAATGAAAACTTCACTTTTGATGGTCTTACTTTACACCGCATACGTGCTCTAAGAGATTTTGATGATGTTAAGGCGGGGGACCTCGGCGGTTTTATTGAAAATGAAAGTAACTTATCCCATGATGGCAATTGCTGGGTCTATGATAATGCCGCGGTTCTTTTCGATGCAACTGTTTATGAAAATGCTAAAATTTATAATGATGCTAAAATCTTTAGAGGTGCCAAGGTGTATGGCAATGCTATCGTTAATGGCAAGGCATTGGTTTTTGATACAACCGCTCATATTTATGATAACGCAAAAATTCATGATAACGCTAAGGTCTGTGGGCATGTTTATGGTAATGCCGTAATTAGTGATAATGCTACTATTTCTAATGGTGCCAAGGTTTATGACAATGCCCGTGTCTATGAAAGTGCCTATGTTTGTGGCTATATTTTTGGCAATGCCCATGTGTATGGCAAGTCACGGGTTTATGTCTGGGCGCGGGTTTATGATAATGCCCATGTTTTTTGTAATGCTTGGATTAAGGATTATTCAAGTATCTATGGTCATGCCAAGGTTTCTGGCTCGGCTCGTGTTGGTTGCTTTGTAAGAATTTATGATCATGCCAAGGTCTATGGCAAATCAAATATTGATCATCATGTGCAAATTTATGGCAATGCTGTTGTGAATAGCCGTGCAAAAATTCGTAATGATATCTGTGATGATAATCTGTCACTAAAAGACGCTGCTTAAATAACGCGGGGGGCTGCTTTATAGCAAAAAAGCCGCGTCCTTTAAGACACGGCTTTTATTATCAAAACAGCTAGCGATCTAA
>NZ_JBHIML010000060.1:0-2024 GCF_042194015.1 Bartonella sp. MU37NMGALS | reverse complement strand
ACCGAGTAAGGGGGATTACCAAAGATAACTTTGATGTTCAGATTTTTCTGGTGTTCTAAATATTCACTGTTTTCTTTAAATAATTTTTGCAGAAGGCTTTTCTCTTCAAGCATCTGAAACGTATCAGTCAAACCAATATGCTTAAAAGGAATATACTCACCTTTCATAAGACTATGATAAGTCGATTCAATGTTAATCGCTGCTATGTAATAGGCAAGTAAAACAATCTCATTGGCATGGATATCATGACGGAATTTGTATTCCATATCCTCTGGTTTGATGAGATTGGATTGTAAAAGCCGTGTGATAAAGGTACCCGTTCCCGTGAAAGGGTCAAGAATAGAAACCCCCCGTGACCCCAAGCTTTTGCCAAATTCATTACGCAACACATCATCAACAGAATGAATGATAAAATCCACGACCTCAACGGGGGTATAAACAATCCCAAGCCTATCCGTGGTTTTCTTAAATGCCTTGGCAAAAAAACTTTCATAAAGCGTAATAATAAGATTTTGCCTTGCTTGTGGTGTGGTAATCCCAGAAGTACGAAGCCTTACACTGTTATAAAATTCTTGTAATTCCTTGGATTCTTCCTCGATATTGGTTTTATCAAGTTCTGTTAAGATTTTTTCCATGGCTTGCGAAATGGCATTGTTTTGTACAAATTCATTGCCTTCAAACAAAGCTTCAAACACGGGACGCGTGACAAGATGTTGCGCTAACATCTCAATCGCTTCTTCTTGCTTGATTTCACTGTTTAAGTTGTTTTTTAATTCCTTATGAAATGCATCAAAAGCATGAAAGGCTTCACTGTTTTCATCAGCAAGCAGGTTTTGAAGATGCGTGATATGATTTTGAGCAATCTCAGCAACATTGCCTGCCCAATTTTCCCAATAATCCGCAATAGCAAATTTCTTTGCAATAAGGGTTTTCAAAGCATTGGGAAACTCTTTATAAAAAGGTAATCTTCCTGTTACGCTATGAATAATTTGTGGTTCATGAGCGGCTTTTCCAATCTCAAGCCCCATATGTTCTGATTTTTCATGGATATGAAGTTTATCCTCAACCGCGGTCATGCTCTTTAAGGCGACAATCTCCAAAGAATCACTAACATCTTGCCCCAAAATCATCTGGTTAAGGGTGATTTCAAAATTCTCATCATGAGCAAGCAAAGCATTGATCACTTGCCAGACTACCTTGTATCTCTTATTGTAGCGTAAAGCATGTTCAGCAGAAACCCCAGCAGGGATCCCAACGGGTAAAATGATGTAGCCTCTTTTCTTATCCTTTGCACGGCGCATGATACGCCCTACCGCCTGTATCACATCCACATGACTTTTACGCGGGTGTAAAAACATGATGGCATCAAGAGCGGGTACATCCACCCCTTCAGACAGACATCTTACATTGGTGAGCACACGGCAACTATTTCCCCCCGCATCTTCCTTAAGCCAATCAAGGGCTTTATTGCGCATTTTGGCACTTTGTTTTCCGTCAATATGAGCAAAGGTACAGTGAAGAGGCGGCGTCTCTTTATAGAGTTGATGAAGATTAAATAATTCTTCCTGTATTTCTTGAGAATTGAAGGTATCACGGATACGTTCAGAAGTTTTAATGTCTTTACAAAATGCTAAAGCCCGCCGCATGGGATTGGGGTCATCACTTAGATCAACTTTTAGATCTATTTTGGCAAGGGCTTGATAACAACCTATGATCTTGGTTTTATCATCAAGAATAAGTTCATAATTTTCATCGGTCATCAGATGTTGAATGGATTGACTTACTTCCTCTTCATTAACACCCAAAACAATAATCTTATAAGGTGCTAAGAGTTCATTCTGAACGGCTTTTGAGAAGGTATAGGTATAAAGCTCTTTTCCATAGAGCTCTTCATCATCCATAGAAGCGAGAACGGCATTGATCTCATCGGCTTTCTTTTTGGCATCATCGGTAAAGATCTTGGGCGTTGCTGTCATATACAGCCGTTTTTTACCTCGAATGATGCTGTTATCATGAACCTTGAT